>CP119138.1:0-300000 GCA_029166985.1 Alicyclobacillus fastidiosus
ATGAGTGCGCGCACGGATACCAAATACTTCGATGGCCTTTGGAGCCAAGTGCTGGCCATGATGAAGGAGCGCCTGTCAGGTCCGACGTTCGAAACCTGGTTCGAAGGTACGAAGATCTTGAAGTATGACGCGGCCAATCACTCTCTGTTCATCTATACGCCGACGCCATTCGTCAAAAATTGGATTGAGGAGCATTACACCAACACCATCCAAAACATGATCATCGCACTTACCGAACAGGAGTATCGAATCCAGTTCGTCACCGATTGGTCGGAAGAACGACAGGACACGTTGCCTGTCCGGCAGCCGTCCAGACCTGAACTGTACGCCGGATCGGACGATGAGGCGGATCAATCGCCCGGTGCATTGATCTCGCGCTATACATTTGAAACGTTCGTCATCGGTGCGAGCAACCGCTTCGCGCATGCAGCGTGTCTTGCTGTCGCCGAACGGCCGGCGCAAGGCTACAACCCGCTGTTTATCTACGGCGGCGTCGGGCTCGGCAAGACGCACTTGATGCACGCCGTCGGACACTACGTGAAAACACACGATCCAACGGCGAAGATCTCCTACCTGTCGTCCGAGAAGTTTACAAACGAGTTCATTACGGCAATCCGGGAGAGCCAAACCGAGGCGTTCCGCAACAAGTACCGATCGATCGACGTGCTGTTGATCGACGACATTCAGTTCCTGGCTGGCAAGGAGTCGACGCAAGAGGAGTTCTTCCACACGTTCAACAGCCTTCACGAGGCCGGGAAACAGATTGTCATCAGCAGCGATCGGCCGCCGCGGGAGATCCCAACGCTCGAAGACCGGCTGCGCTCCCGCTTCGAGTGGGGCCTCATCACGGATATCCAACCGCCGGACCTGGAGACGCGCATCGCCATCCTACAGCGCAAGGCGAGGTCGGAGGGCCTGGAGATCCCTGAGGCCGTTCTCTCCTATATCGCGAACCAGATCGACTCGAACATCCGCGAGCTGGAAGGCGCCTTGATCCGCGTCGTCGCCTATTCGTCACTCGTCAACGAAGACGTGACGCCAGAGCTGGCGCAAGCGGCGCTCAAGGACATCATTTCGCCGGATCGGCCGCGGACGGTCACCGTATCGCACGTACAGAAGGTCATCGGAGACCACTTCGGTTTGAAAGTCGACGAACTGAAGGGAAAGAAAAGGACGCGGAATATCGCATTTCCACGTCAAATTGCGATGTACTTGACGCGGGAGTTGACGGAGATGTCCTTGCCGAGGATCGGCGAGGCGTTCGGCGGGCGAGATCATACGACTGTGTTACACGCCTGCGACAGGGTTAACGAAGAGCTGCAAAAGGATGTCGAATTAAAGGCAACTTTAGACCGTTTGGCTCAAGCGATTCGTACCCTAACCTAATTATCCACATGTGGAAAAGGTTTATACTGAAAACAGCTCACATATCCACAAAGTTATGAACAGGCTGTGGATCGATAGATTCATAGGGTTCGTAGAGTTATCCACATATTCACGGCCCCTATTACTATGATTACGATTTTTATATATGATCCTAGATCCTCATCCTATATACTTTAGTGAGTACATCATCGAGCTGAATGTGATGCGGAAACTTGGAAGGGGTACGCCAACGTTATGCGGTTTTCCATTCAAAAATCGGCATTGATGCAAGCTGTTCAAACTGTGTCGAAAGCTGTCGCAGTGCGAACCACTAAACAGGTCTTGTCTGGCATTCTATTGGAGGTGCGGGACAACGAGATCACCGCAACTGCCTACGACCTCGAACTTGGAATTCAGACGCGCATTTACGCCACAGAAGACAATCAGCTGAACATCGATCAAGCCGGATCTATCGTTTTACCTGCAAAGTATTTCTCGGAAGTCATCCGTAAGCTTCCGGACACTGTCATTACTATGCAGGTTGCAAGCAACTATATGACAGAAATTTCGACTGCGTCTGTACAATTTCACCTGCACGGAATAGATGCGGAAGAATTCCCCAAACTACCTACGTTTGTGGGTGTACAAGGGCTGAAGTTGCAGGCCTCGATGCTTGGGGATCTCATTCGAACGACGGCGTTCGCTACAGCCAATACTGAAGTGCGACCGATTTTGACGGGAATCAACATCCAGTGCGCCAACGATCGACTGACGTTCACGGCTACGGACGGCCTGCGATTGGCGACGCACTACGTCGGTCTCTCTGACGCGCCGAAGTGGCAAGCGGTGATTCCAGGTAAATCGCTCCTCGAGTTGGCAAAAATTCTGCCTACGGGCGACAGCTTGGTCGAATTGTACTTGACCGAGAGCCACAGCCTGTTTGTGACAGGGGACACCCGTTTCTACACGCGCTTGATCGACGGAACATATCCTGATACGTCGCGGATCATCCCGTCTACGCACAAGACGGAGATCGTCGCTCCGGGGGATGACGTCCTCGGCGCTATCGACAGAGCAGCTCTCATTGCGCGAGATCGCGACAATCATATGGTTCGCCTCGAGATCCAAGGCGACATCATCACGGTGAGTTCAAATTCGCCTGAGATTGGCAACGTCTCGGAGACGGTCGCCATCGAACAAAAGGATGGCGATGACTTGCAGATCGCGTTCAACGCGCGCTACGTGCTCGACGCTTTGCGGGCGCTCGACGCAGCGCAGATCACCGTGCGCTTCAATGGGACCACACAGGCGTTCGTGATTGAAAAGACCGGGGACAAATCTGTCTTACAGTTGATTTCCCCAGTCCTCTGGAGGTAACGAAGGAAGCTATGGAGATTCGCTTTTCTGGACCTCATATCACCGTCGGTCAACTTCTGAAAAAACTCGATATCGTCTCTTCCGGCGGCGAGGTCAAGATCTTCCTCGAAGAGGGGTCCGTTCGCGTCAACGGCGACCGGGAAACCAGACGTGGACGCAAGCTGGTCTCCGGAGACAAGGTCCGAATTGGCAGAGAGACGTATGTGCTAAAGGGCGACCCGAATGCATCTGACTGATCTGTCATTGGTCCACTTCCGCAACTACGATGCGCAATCCATTCAGTTGTCTGAACACGTCAACGTGTTTTGCGGGGAAAATGGGCAGGGGAAGACGAACGCGCTCGAAGCCATCGGAATGCTCGCCATTGGGAAATCGCATCGAACCGCGAAGGATAAGGATCTCGTCCGTTGGGATGAAGAACAAGCTACGGTGGACGGGGTAGTTGAGGCGTTGCACGGACCGCGACGCCTCCGCCTCGAGCTTGGCAGCAACGGCCGAAAGGCGTATGTCAATCGCGTTCAGCAGACGAAAATGACCGATTTTGTCGGTCATTTTCAAGTTGTCCTATTCGCACCAGAGGATCTTCAATTGGTCAAGGGCGGCCCGAAGGAGCGACGCAGGTTCATCGATGTCGAACTCGGCCAAACCCAACCCCTGTATCTGCATCACTTGGCAAACTATACACGCACACTTGCGCAGCGGAACAAATTGCTGAAAAGCGGCATCGCGGACGACGCCTATCTCGCGTCGTTTGACGAACAACTCTCACTGTACGGAGCGCACGTCATCCAGCGACGCCTGCGCTTCTTAACTCAGTTGCAACCGGTCGCGCATCAAGTCTACGTAGATATTTCAGAAGGCCGGGAAGACTTCAACTTTCGCTACACATCCACCGTCCCGCGCGTCGGTCTCGACATGACAGTCGACGAGATCGCCGAACAATTCATGCGCGGACTGGCCGACAGGCGGCACATGGATATGCGGATGGGATATACAACCGTGGGACCACACCGCGATGACATACAGCTATTCCTCAACGGACAAGACGTCCAAAGCTTTGCCAGTCAAGGCCAGCAGCGGACCATCGCCTTGTCGCTGAGGTTAGCCGAGATAGACTTTATTTACAGGGAAATAGGCGAGTATCCTGTGCTATTGCTCGACGATGTGCTCTCCGAGCTGGACGACACGCGGCAGCGCAATCTCGTATTGTCGATGAGCCGGAAGGTTCAAACCATCATTACGACCACGAGTCTATTTCACCTAGAAGCGGAACTCACTTCTGACGCCCGCCTGTTTCAGGTGGCATCTGGTATAATAACCGAGGGAAACGTCTGAAAAGGCGTAAACTGGGCGATCCTGAAGTATATACAGCAGTGGAACGTGACATCGTGTCATTTTTGGCGCGAATGTGGAGGGAAACTAGTTGTCAGATACACATGAGGAACAAGTTTATGACGAATCGCAAATAGAAGTCCTGGAGGGTTTGCAGGCTGTTCGCAAACGTCCAGGAATGTACATTGGCTCGACGAGTGTAAAGGGTCTCCACCATCTCGTTTGGGAGATTGTCGACAACGCCGTTGACGAGGCACTCGCTGGTCGCTGTACGAGAATCGTCGTGCAGGTCCACGAGGATAACAGTATTACCGTCATCGACAACGGCGCTGGTTTCCCGGTCGGGATTCACCATAAGACAGGCCGTCCGGCCGTTGAAACAGCTTTGACCGTCCTGCACGCCGGGGGCAAGTTCGGCGGTGCTGGCTACAAAGTATCTGGCGGTCTGCACGGCGTTGGCGCATCGGTCGTGAACGCCTTGTCTTCGTGGTTGAAAGTCGAGGTATACCGCGACGGCAACGTCTATGTTCAAGAATACGAGCGCGGCGTGCCGCAGTATGACTTGAAGGTCGTCGGTACGACCGATAAGCACGGGACGAGTGTTTCGTTCTTGCCAGATCCGGAGATTTTTACCGAGACAACCGTGTTTCAGATCGAAACATTGCAGCACCGGCTGCGGGAGCTCGCGTTTTTGAACGCCGGTTTGGCCATTGTGCTCGAAGACGAGCGCGAAGGCGGCAAAACGCAAGAGTTTCACTATGAAGGCGGCGTCAAGGAGTTTGTCAGCTACCTCAACAGGTCGAAAGACGTACTTCACGAAGAGCCGGTGTTTGTCGCTGGCGTCAAGGACGACGTGACGGTGGAAGTAGCCCTTCAGTACAACGACGGCTACGCGTCGACCATCTACTCGTTTGCGAACAACATCAACACAGGTGAAGGCGGCACGCACGAATCCGGCTTCAAAAGTGCGCTCACGCGCGTCATCAACGACTACGGGCGCAAGAACAGCCTGATCAAGGGGAACGAGAGCAATCTCACGGGCGACGATGTTCGCGAAGGCATTGTCTCTGTCATCAGCGTCAAGGTGCCTGAACCACAGTTCGAGGGCCAGACCAAGACGAAACTCGGAAACAGCGAAGTGCGCGGCATCGTGGACAGCCTGTTTGGCGACAAGCTGCAGACGTTCCTCGACGAGAACCCGTCTGTAGCGCGCAAGATCATCGACAAGTGCGTCACGGCTGCTCGTGCGCGTGAAGCTGCGCGCAAGGCGCGCGAACTGACGCGGCGTAAAAGCGCGCTCGAAGTGAGCAGCCTCCCGGGTAAATTGACGGACTGTGTGACGAAAGATCCAGAGCGCTCCGAGATTTATCTGGTCGAGGGTGATTCTGCGGGCGGATCGGCAAAAATGGGCCGCGATCCACAGACTCAGGCCATTCTTCCACTGCGCGGGAAGATCATCAACGTCGAAAAGGCGCGGCTCGACAAGATTTTGTCGAACGAGGAGATCCGCGCAATCATCACCGCGTCTGGAACGGGCATCGGCGACGAATTCGACCTGTCGAAAGCGCGCTACCACAAAGTGGTCATCATGACGGATGCCGATCACGACGGAAGCCACATTCGCATCCTGCTGCTCACGCTGTTTTATCGGTTTATGCGCCCGCTCATCGACGCCGGCTACGTCTATATCGCGCAGCCGCCTCTGTACAAGGTGACCAAGGGCAAGAGTGTCCGCTACGCGTACTCTGATGCAGAACTGGAGCGGATCTTGACCGAGACGGGCCGCCAGGGTGTCGGACTGCAGCGGTATAAAGGTCTCGGAGAGATGAATCCAGAGCAATTGTGGGAGACCACGATGGATCCAGAATCGCGCACATTGCTCCGAGTCACCATGGAAGACGCGATGGACGCTGACATGATCTTCAGCACACTAATGGGCGACAAGGTCGAACCGCGTCGCGATTTCATCGCGGAACACGCGCGCTATGTCCGCAACCTGGACATCTAATGGACGTTTCAAGGAGTGAATCTATTTGGCAGACGAAGAAAATCGCAGTGTACTGCCGATTGACATCAGCCAAGAGTTAAGAAACTCGTTCATGGATTACGCGATGAGCGTCATTGTGGCGCGCGCAATCCCTGATGTACGCGACGGCTTAAAGCCAGTTCACCGCCGCATTCTGTACTCGATGTACGACTCCGGCATGACGCCAGACAAACCGTATAAGAAATCGGCCCGTATCGTCGGTGACGTGCTCGGTAAGTTTCACCCGCACGGCGACGCGTCGGTGTACGATGCGTTGGTTCGCCTGGCGCAGGACTTTTCGACCCGCTATCCGCTCGTCGATGGCCACGGGAACTTTGGTTCCATCGATGGCGACTCGGCGGCGGCCATGCGTTATACGGAGTCTCGCATGTCTGGCATCGCGCTCGAATTGCTCCGCGATATCAACAAAGAGACCGTCGACTTCATGCCGAACTACGACGAGAACGAACAGGAACCAACCGTTCTGCCGTCGCGTTATCCGAATTTGCTCGTCAACGGATCGTCAGGCATCGCTGTCGGGATGGCGACAAACATTCCGCCGCACAACCTTGGCGAAGTCATCGATGGCGTTGTCAAACTGATTGACGATCCCGACGCGACCGTCGAGGATCTCATGAAGCTCATCAAGGGACCTGATTTCCCGACGGGGGGCATCATCCTCGGCCGCGAAGGCATCCGCAAGGCGTACGAAACGGGGCGCGGCTCCATTCCGGTTCGCGCAGTCACGCACTTCGAGGAGATGTCTGGCGGCAAGACGAGAATTGTCGTCACGGAAATTCCGTATCAACAGAACAAGGCGCGTATCGTCGAGAAGATCGCCGAGTTGGCACGCGACAAGAAAGTGGACGGCATCACGGATCTGCGCGACGAATCGGATCGAAATGGCATGCGCGTCGTCGTTGAATTGCGCCGCGACGTTCGCCCGCAAGTGGTGCTGAACAACTTGTTCAAACACACGAGTCTGCAGACGAGCTTCGGCGTCATCAACTTGTCGCTCGTCAACGGCGAGCCGAAGGTGCTCACGCTCAAGCAGACGCTATTGCACTATCTAGATCACCAACGCGAGGTCGTCCGCCGTCGGACGCAGTACGACCTCAACAAGGCGGAAGCGCGGGCGCACATCTTGGAAGGCTTGCGCATCGCGCTCGACAATCTGGATGAAGTCATCAGTTTGATTCGCGCTTCGCAGACGGCAGACATCGCGCGGGAAGGCTTGATGACCCGGTTTTCGCTGTCGGAAGAACAGGCGCAAGCCATCCTTGATATGCGCCTGCAGCGCTTGACCGGTTTGGAACGCGACAAGATCGAGGCGGAGTACGCGGAGTTGCAAGCGCGCATCGCCGAACTTCGCGCCATCCTCGCCGACGAGCACAAGCTGTTGGGTGTCATCCGCGAGGAATTGCTAGAGATTCGCAACAAGTACGGTGACGAGCGGCGGACGACAATCAGTGCGGCCGAAGGCGATATCAACGACGAGGACCTCATCCCGGTGCACGACGTCGTGATCGCGGTAACACATCGCGGATACATCAAGCGCATCCCGCTGTCGACGTACCACAGTCAACGCCGCGGGGGGCGTGGAATGTCCTTGATGGGCACGCGCGACGAGGACTTCATGGAACAGTTGCACGTCACGTCGACGCACGACTACCTCCTGTTCTTCACGAATCGCGGCCGGATGTACGCGATCAAAGGCTATGAGGTACCGGAGTTCAGCCGGCAGGCGCGCGGCATTCCGATCATCAACTTGCTCAACATCGAGCAGGACGAGAAGATCACCGCCGTCATCCCGGTTCAGTCGATGGATCCGGCGGAGATCGAGGGCGTGAACTTGTTCTTCGCGACCCGTCACGGCATCGTCAAGAAGACGGCCTTGAGCGAGTACTCGAACATTCGCAAGAACGGCCTTATCGCCATCAACTTGCGCGATGACGACGACGTCATCGGCGTCAAGCTCACAGACGGTCAGAAGAACATGATGATGGTCACTCGCCAGGGCCTCGCCATCCGCTTCAACGAATCGGACGTTCGCGCTATGGGCCGCAGCGCCACAGGCGTCAAGGGCATCAGTTTGAACGATGACGACGCCGTCATCGCGATGGATGTAGCGGAGGACGATCTCGACGTGTTGGTCGTCACCTCGCGCGGTTACGGCAAACGTACACCTGTGACGGAGTACCGTGGTCAGATACGTGGGGGCAAGGGCATTAAGACGATGAACTGTACACCGAAAAACGGCCAGGTCATCGACATGCGCATGGTCACTGCTGAGGATGACCTGATGATCATCACGCAAGGTGGCGTCGCCATTCGCATTCACGTCAAGGACATCTCTACGCAGAGCCGCAACACGCAAGGGGTCCGGCTTATCAATGTGGATGAGGGCGAGGAAGTCGCTACGGTCACCCGCGTGATGGCTTCGGAAGATGACGACGACGGCGAAGTGGATGAGTAATCCACATTTCTGATACGCTAGACACGAGGAGGATATCGTCTATGATGACTAACGTCCTATGGCAGTTCATTATCCACACTGCCGCGATGTTCCTCGCATTTGCCACGTTCGTAGGCTTGTGCTTCATCGTGGTGAACCGGCTTGTGCGGGACTGACCTTCGTCTGAGCTACACGAAGGTTTTCCAGGCCACAGAGAAAAGTCGCAAGGGCAGGTGCAAGTGCCCATGCGGCTTTTCTTCGTCTATGCGCCCACGATGGATGCCAGACGCCAGTCCCAGCGGAGTTCACTTCGCGTGCCGGGGATGCGTTTTCCTATAGATCATCTCCGGATCATTTAACATATATAACTCCTATTAAGAAATTAAAAATAAGTGTTTGACATATATCTGCGACGGTGGTATATTACTACTTGTCGCTTCGGCGGCACTGCTGAACAAACAGGATATATACCGAGTCACTTGGACATCGGCTCACGCGTTGAACCACAGCGTTCGAACGGATTGAAGCAAAATGTTCCAGTAGACAGCGATGCTAGATTCGTGGTATAGTACCTGAGCTGCTTTGAGCGGCACTGTTCAAATGGTTCCTTGAAAACTAAACACACACGCCTAAAAGTTTCGGTCGAGACGACAGTTGTCGTCGAGACATTTATGAAGTAACGCCAGTAACATTTTTTGAGAGTTTGATCCTGGCTCAGGACGAACGCTGGCGGCGTGCCTAATACATGCAAGTCGAGCGAACCCTTCGGGGTTAGCGGCGGACGGGTGAGTAACACGTGGGCAATCTGCCTGTCAGACTGGAATAACACTCGGAAACGGGTGCTAATGCCGGATGACACACGGGAAGGCATCTTCCTGTGTTGAAAGGTGCAACTGCATCGCTGATAGAGGAGCCCGCGGCGCATTAGCTAGTTGGTGAGGTAACGGCTCACCAAGGCGACGATGCGTAGCCGACCTGAGAGGGTGACCGGCCACACTGGGACTGAGACACGGCCCAGACTCCTACGGGAGGCAGCAGTAGGGAATCTTCCGCAATGGGCGCAAGCCTGACGGAGCAACGCCGCGTGAGCGAAGAAGGCCTTCGGGTTGTAAAGCTCTGTTGCTCGGGGAGAGCGACAAGGAGAGTGGAAAGCTCCTTGTGAGACGGTACCGAGTGAGGAAGCCCCGGCTAACTACGTGCCAGCAGCCGCGGTAATACGTAGGGGGCAAGCGTTGTCCGGAATCACTGGGCGTAAAGCGTGCGTAGGCGGTTGTGTAAGTCTGGAGTGAAAGTCCAAGGCTCAACCTTGGGATTGCTTTGGAAACTGCATAACTTGAGTGCTGGAGAGGCAAGGGGAATTCCACGTGTAGCGGTGAAATGCGTAGATATGTGGAGGAATACCAGTGGCGAAGGCGCCTTGCTGGACAGTGACTGACGCTGAGGCACGAAAGCGTGGGGAGCAAACAGGATTAGATACCCTGGTAGTCCACGCCGTAAACGATGAGTGCTAGGTGTTGGAGGGACACACCCCAGTGCCGAAGGAAACCCAATAAGCACTCCGCCTGGGGAGTACGGTCGCAAGACTGAAACTCAAAGGAATTGACGGGGGCCCGCACAAGCAGTGGAGCATGTGGTTTAATTCGAAGCAACGCGAAGAACCTTACCAGGGCTTGACATCCCTCTGACCGGACTAGAGATAGTCCTTCCCTTCGGGGCAGAGGAGACAGGTGGTGCATGGTTGTCGTCAGCTCGTGTCGTGAGATGTTGGGTTAAGTCCCGCAACGAGCGCAACCCTTGACCTGTGTTACCAGCACGTAATGGTGGGGACTCACAGGTGACTGCCGGCGTAAGTCGGAGGAAGGCGGGGATGACGTCAAATCATCATGCCCTTTATGTCCTGGGCTACACACGTGCTACAATGGGCGGTACAACGGGAAGCGAAGCCGCGAGGTGGAGCAAAACCTAAAAAGCCGTTCGTAGTTCGGATTGCAGGCTGCAACTCGCCTGCATGAAGCCGGAATTGCTAGTAATCGCGGATCAGCATGCCGCGGTGAATCCGTTCCCGGGCCTTGTACACACCGCCCGTCACACCACGAGAGTCGGCAACACCCGAAGTCGGTGAGGTAACCTTAGGGAGCCAGCCGCCGAAGGTGGGGTTGATGATTGGGGTGAAGTCGTAACAAGGTAGCCGTATCGGAAGGTGCGGCTGGATCACCTCCTTTCTACGGAGAAACAAGGCTTTTAGGACGTGGGTGTTTAGTTTTGAGGGAGCCAAGCCTCGTATGGGGTGGAAGCAAACTCAAAGCGCGTTTCAAGATGCGAGGAGTACAAGGCGGGAGGACGATGACGAGTCGAGCGTACTTTGTGTACGTGAGCGAGTCAGAGGACGACCAACGAAGGAATCCGAAGCAGATTGGAAGGCGCGTGGTACCTTGGCAACTGAATATGGAACAACCTCTAAAGAAGTAAACCGGTAACCGTAAATGCGTAACAGGTTAACAATAGCCGGATTTATGGATGGAATAATCACCTCTGGTGGTTAGGAAGTCAAAACGGTGAAGTTAGAAAGAGCGCACGGAGGATGCCTAGGCGCCAAGAGCCGAAGAAGGACGGGGCGAACACCGAAATGCCACGGGGAGCTGTAAGCGAGCATTGAGCCGTGGATGTCCGAATGGGGAAACCTGCTAGTGTGAAGCGCTAGTACCGTATACTGAATACATAGGTGTGCGGAGGCAACCGAGGGAACTGAAACATCTAAGTACCTCGAGGAAAAGAAAGCGAACGCGATTCCGTAAGTAGTGGCGAGCGAAAGCGGAGAAGCCTAAACCGTATACGTGGTACAGACTGCAGTCGATGCGTATACGGGGTCGAGGGGCTGTTGGTGGCAACCTGCAGGGAGCCAGCAGGAAGCAATTCGTAGGAGAACGGCATGGGAAGGCCGGCCATAGACGGTGAGAGCCCGGTAACCGAAACGGATTGTGGAATGTGCAACAGACCCCAAGTACTGCGGGACACGAGAAATCCCGTGGGAATCTGGGAGGACCACCTCCTAAGGCTAAATACTCCTTGGCGACCGATAGCGGATAGTACCGTGAGGGAAAGGTGAAAAGAACCGCGGGAGCGGAGTGAAATAGAACCTGAAACCGTGTGCTTACAAGCAGTCGGAGCATCTTTAAGGTGTGACGGCGTGCCTTTTGTAGAATGAACCGGCGAGTGATGATGGCAAGCAAGGTGAAGGCAGTGGAGCCTGTGCCGAAGCGAAAGCGAGTCTGAATAGGGCGAATGAGTTTGTCGTCATCGACCCGAAACCGGGTGATCTACCCCTGGTCAGGGTGAAGTGCGGGTAACACCGCATGGAGGCCCGAACCCACTGGCGTTGAAAAGCCAGGGGATGAACTGGGGGTAGGGGAGAAATTCCAATCGAACCCGGAGATAGCTGGTTCTCCCCGAAATAGCTTGAGGGCTAGCGTCAGGGAATGAGAAGTGGAGGTAGAGCACTGATTGGGTGCGGGGCCCGCGAGGGTTACCAAGCCTAGTCAAACTGCGAATGCCACTTTGTCGAAGAACCTGGCAGTCAGACTACGAGTGATAAGACCCGTGGTCAAGAGGGAAACAGCCCAGACCAACAGCTAAGGTCCCAAAGTACTGGTTCAGTGGGGAACGATGTGGCGTTGCACAGACAACCAGGATGTTGGCTTAGAAGCAGCCACCATTTAAAGAGTGCGTAATAGCTCACTGGTCGAGTGGCGCTGCGCGGAAAATGTAACGGGGCTAAACCAGACACCGAAGCTATGGATGGAAACATGGTAGGGGAGCGTTCCATTTGCGGCGAAGCTGAACCGGGAGGTTTGGTGGAGCGGATGGAAGTGAGAATGCCGGTATGAGTAGCGAAAAGACAAGTGAGAATCTTGTCCGCCGAAAGCCCAAGGTTTCCTGGGGAAGGCTCGTCCGCCCAGGGTAAGTCGGGACCTAAGGCGAGGCCGAAAGGCGTAGTCGAAGGACAACAGGTTGAAATTCCTGTACCACCAACATCGCGATTGAGCGAAGGGGTGACGCAGGAGGCAGAGGGAAGCGGCCGGATGGAAGAGGCCGTCCAAGCAGCAAGCGAGGGGTGTAGGCAAATCCGCACCCTGATAATCGTGAGCTGTGATGGGGAGGGAAGTACAGTACCGAAGTCCCGTAAGTCACACTGCCAAGAAAAGCCTCTAGCGAGTGATGAGGTGCCCGTACCGGAAACCGACACAGGTGGGCGCGTGGAGAACACGAAGGCGCGCGGGAGAACTCTCGTTAAGGAACTCGGCAAAATGGCCCCGTAACTTCGGGAGAAGGGGCGCTTCGAGAGAAGCCGCAGTGAAAAGGCCCAAGCGACTGTTTAGCAAAAACACAGGTCTCTGCGAAGCCGAAAGGCGAAGTATAGGGGCTGACGCCTGCCCGGTGCTGGAAGGTTAAGAGGAGGGGTTAGGGGTAAAACCCGAAGCTCTGAATTGAAGCCCCAGTAAACGGCGGCCGTAACTATAACGGTCCTAAGGTAGCGAAATTCCTTGTCAGGTAAGTTCTGACCCGCACGAAAGGCGTAACGACTTGGGCGCTGTCTCAACGAGAGACCCGGTGAAATTGTAATACCTGTGAAGATGCAGGTTACCCGCGGTTAGACGGAAAGACCCCGTGGAGCTTGACTGTAGCTTGATATGGGATACGGGTACGTCATGTACAGGATAGGTGGGAGACAGAGAAGCTTGGGCGCCAGCCTGAGTGGAGTCGGCGTTGGGATACCACCCTTGAGGTACTTGTGTTCTAACCAATGGCCATGAAACTGGTCATGGGACAGTGTCAGGTGGACAGTTTGACTGGGGCGGTCGCCTCCTAAAGAGTAACGGAGGCGCCCAAAGGTTCCCTCAGCGCGGATGGAAATCGCGCGAAGCGTGTAAAGGCACAAGGGAGCTTGACTGCGAGACGGACAGGTCGAGCAGGGACGAAAGTCGGGCTTAGTGACCCGGTGGCACCGAGTGGAAGGGCCATCGCTCAACGGATAAAAGCTACCCCGGGGATAACAGGCTGATCTCCCCCAAGAGTTCACATCGACGGGGAGGTTTGGCACCTCGATGTCGGCTCATCGCATCCTGGGGCTGAAGTCGGTCCCAAGGGTTGGGCTGTTCGCCCATTAAAGCGGTACGCGAGCTGGGTTCAGAACGTCGTGAGACAGTTCGGTCCCTATCTGCCGCGGGCGCAGGATACGTGAGAGGGGTCGTCCTTAGTACGAGAGGACCGGGATGAACCGACCGCTGGTGTACCAGTTGTTTCGCCAGAAGCATAGCTGGGTAGCCAAGTCGGGAAAGGATAAGCGCTGAAAGCATCTAAGCGCGAAGCCTGCCTCAAGATAACGTATCCCATTCCGTTAGGGAAGTAAGACCCCTTGAAGAAGACAAGGTAGATCGGTCTGGCGTGGAAGCGTAGTGATACGTGGAGCGGACAGATACGAATCGGTCGAGGGCTTCACCCGCTAAGAAGAGGTTGTTCCATGATTCAGGAGCGAGGATACAGACAAACGTAAGAGGAAGCTTGAGTGAAGGTGTGAGAGAGCACATCTGCAGGCCGAAAGGCCGAAGCCGTGCGAACGAATACCTGAACGCCAAGCAGTCTGGTGGCCATAGCGGAGGGGAAACACCCGTACCCATACCGAACACGGACGTGAAGACCTCCAGCGCCGAGGATACTTGGAGGGAGACCTCCTGGGAAAGTAGGTCGTTGCCAGGCGCGAGAGAAAGACCCTGAGGGAAGCAGAGATGCCGACCTCAGGGTCTTTTTTGTGTTGGGCGGGATCGGCATAGGCGGATCGAGGACGGTCAATTGGTTTGTGCGATCAATTTTGAGATGGCGTTCAAGGTGTCCACGTAATAATCGACTGTGTGACGAACGAAATCGCCCTTTGCAGCGTGATAGACGTGGTCAACTCGGTCGCCGGACGGAGTGACGTCATAGCCACTCAGTTCGATCGACGTGGCGTGTTCGCTGAAGAGGGCAATGATGTCTGTCAGGCGCGCTAGATACAGGCCTAAGATCTCGTCGAGCTGTGGGCGAAGATCTGCGAGTTCGCACTGCGCGACATGGAGGAAGACATGACACGCTTCCAAGTCGATGATGTCCTTGTATCGCGCTTCGACGTGGACGACGTCGATGGGGTGCAATGCCCCAAATGCAACCATCAAGCCCAATTCCTCGTGGAGTTCGCGGACGCCGTCCGAAATCTGCTCTCCGGCAGAGAGGTGACCAGCGCAGCTAACGTCCAACTTGTTCGGATTTGTATCCTTCGTAGGATGCCTCTTTTGGAGGACTACATAAGGAATTCCTGCCTGAATCAACACGACCCAACAGTGGAATGTCTGGTGCCAGTACCCTTTGGCGTGGACTTCTTCGCGGGTGGCGACTCCGATGTGATGTAAATCCTCGTCGTAAATGTCGATGAGTTCTTCCATAGTTGCCTCCCAGGCCGTACTTGTGTTCCCTCGATTTATTCTATCTTTCTTCTCCATGTGATTCTATGTACACGCGCAAACACGCGATGGACCATCGGGTGCAGGTCACTGCTTGCATGACCGATTAACCTGCAGGGGAGATACCGCTCTTGGAGACCTTTGCCGACGGCTTGAGCGCAGAAATTTGTCTGTGATTCGACCGAGGATGGCGGTGGGAGGTATACAACTGCCATGTCCAACAAGGGGGAGAGACCAGATCTCGGCCGCCGGCATCCATTTCGTAGGGGGTTACGCTTTTGTGCTGCGGGCAGGGCGACGCGGGCGGCGGACTTTGGGATGAATCACCGTCAAGTGGTGCTTCTTGCAAGGTTTGCGTGTCGGGTTCTTCGTACAGACGAAGTACTTGTCTGTGACGAAGCTAAGTTGGTAGCCTTTCGCCAGGATTCGTTCGAGGGCGGCTGCCACGGTCCAGCCAAGGAAGTCGGCGATGATGATGGTGGGATCGTTACTGCTGCCCGCCGCAACCACAATCTCCGCACTTCCCGTCACCTTTACGTCGAGGATCACGACCACCTGGATCACCTCCTGATTGAGTGCCATTGATGCACTCAATGCAAGGTGACGGAGAAGTGTATATGCGACGGCCTACGTGGTACGCGTCTGGAATCGGGATGGACCATTGGTTCGAATCACAGCAGGTTCAAGATGGGGATGGACTTGAGCACGATGGTGATGATCGACAAAACGAGACCGAACACCGCCATACCCCCTCCGCTCCCGAGGCGCGATGCCTGCACCATTCCTATGATGGATAGGATGAGCCCGATGACGCCGAGCGAGTGCCCGATGGGAATGCCGAGCAGCGGGATCCAACTCAGTACGAAGGCGATCGCGCTGACGACGAAACCGGCCACGGCAAATCCGTTGTTCCCTTGCGGTGGATATCCGCGGTACATACCATTCACCTCCGATTCCGCTAGTCAATACGACGCGACGACGGGTGATCATGGCGCCTTGTGAATGATGAGGTGGATGTAGCCGATAATTGGCGCCTTAAGTCCCCATAATAACGGAAGCACAAACGAACCACCAGTACGACACAAGCTTATGCGTCAGGAGATATCCAATCATTCTGTGTATATGAAGGAACTGTGTCGGTTTAAAAGCTGTGCAGGTGGCGTCCACCTGCCACGTTGACACCCCTATAGGGCGTTGCTATACTGCATTCAATATTTTCGGCTGGGACGAGCATGACGCGCAAAAAGCCCGCCATTACGGCCTGTTCCAAATATAAGAGGAGGGAATATAGTGGCAAACGCCTGGGAGAACAAATTTGCAATGGAAGGTCTCACATTCGACGATGTACTTCTGTTGCCAGCACATTCCGAAGTATTGCCGCGTGACGTAGACGTCAGCACGCAGTTGACGACTGACATCCGTCTTAACATCCCGATGATCAGTGCGGCGATGGACACGGTTACCAGCGCTACGATGGCAATCGCTATGGCCCGCGAAGGCGGCATCGGCATCGTTCACAAAAACATGAGCATCGAGCAGCAAGCGGAAGAAGTGGATAGGGTCAAGCGTTCGGAGAGTGGGGTCATTACGAATCCCATTTTTTTATCGCCTGAACACCCCATTCGCGATGCCGAGGAACTGATGTCGAAATACCGCATTTCCGGTGTTCCGATCGTTCAGAAGGGCACACAGCGCCTGGTCGGCATCATCACCAACCGCGACCTGCGCTTTGAACGGGACTACGACCGCCCAATCGGCGAAGTCATGACCCAGGGCAAACTCGTGACCGCACCGGTCGGCACGACGCTGCAAGAAGCCAAGGAACTCCTTCAGAAGAACAAGATCGAGAAACTCCCCCTCGTGGACTCCGACGGCAATCTCCGCGGACTTATCACCATCAAGGACATCGAGAACGCGCGCCGCTTCCCGAACTCGGCGAAGGACGCCCAAGGTCGCCTGCTCGTCGGCGGCGCCGTAACGGTGTCGGGTGAGTTTTTCGATCGCGTCGAAGCACTCGTCGCCTCGCAGATTGACGTACTCGTCATCGATACGGCACACGGTCACTCGGAAGGGGTCCTTAAAGGCATTCGCGAGGCGCGCAGGAAGTATCCTGACCTTCAGATCATCGCAGGCAACGTGGCGACAGCCGAAGGCACACAGGCGCTCATCGACGCGGGTGTCAACGCGGTGAAGGTCGGTATCGGACCGGGATCCATCTGTACCACACGCGTCGTCGCAGGCGTCGGCGTACCGCAGGTGACGGCCATTTACAACAGTGCGACCGCAGCGCGCAAGGCGGGAATCCCAATCATCGCGGACGGCGGCATCAAGTACTCCGGCGACATCGTGAAGGCCATTGCGGTCGGTGCGAGCACGGTGATGATCGGAAGCCTCTTGGCGGGGACGAGTGAGAGCCCGGGCGAGATCGAGATCTACCAAGGTCGTCAGTTTAAAGTCTACCGCGGCATGGGCTCGATTGGCGCGATGAAGGCGGGCAGTGGCGACCGTTACTTCCAGGGCAGCGATCGCGGCGAGGTGCAGGCAAAGAAGCTCGTGCCAGAGGGCATCGAGGGCCGCGTCGCATATCGCGGGCCGGTCAGCGAGATTCTATACCAGATGGTAGGCGGACTTCGTTCCGGCATGGGCTACGCTGGTGCAGGGACGATTCAAAAGCTGCAGGATGAAGGACAACTGGTGCGGATTACGGCGGCAGGTTTGCGCGAGAGCCATCCGCACGACGTCCAAATCACGAAGGAAGCGCCCAACTACTCTATCTAAAGCGAACTTCTCGAAGAGCGCACGCCCACGTTCCGTTTGCCTATCGGGCCAACGGATCGGTCATCAGGGCGTGCGCTTGAAACCTGTTTTCGATCGCGATGTTGAGGCACCGCCGAACCTGCCCCACACGTTCCACGACTGATGGGTAGGCGAGTCGGCAATCACTTATCGTGACAGCTGTCGGAATCTATAATACAATTTAGCGTGGAAATACGTTTTCCGGGCCTAAAAGTGCCCGTGACGATAGGAGGAATTCCGGATGGCAAAGACAGGAACTGATCTCGTCAAGCGCGGTATGGCAGAGATGCAAAAGGGTGGCGTCATCATGGACGTCATCAACGCGGAGCAGGCGAAGATTGCGGAGGCCGCTGGTGCCGTTGCAGTCATGGCGCTCGAACGCGTACCATCGGATATTCGCGCAGCTGGCGGCGTTGCACGCATGGCTGACCCGACCATCATCGAGCAGGTCATGCAGGCTGTTTCCATCCCTGTGATGGCAAAGTGCCGCATTGGCCACATCGTCGAGGCGCGCATCCTCGAAGCGATGGGCGTCGACTACATCGACGAGAGCGAAGTACTGACACCGGCTGACGACAAGTTCCACGTGGACAAGTCCAAGTTTACGGTACCGTTCGTGTGTGGCGCGAAAGACCTCGGTGAAGCGCTCCGCCGCATCGGCGAAGGCGCATCGATGATTCGCACGAAGGGCGAACCTGGCACAGGCAACATCATCGAAGCCGTCAAGCACCAACGCATGATGCAGATGCAAATCCGCCACATCCAAAGCCTGTCGGAGGACGAGTTGTACGCAGAGGCCAAGAACCTCGGCGCACCGCTGCACATCCTGCGCGAAATCCACGAGACCGGCAAACTGCCAGTCGTGAACTTCGCAGCCGGCGGCGTGGCGACACCAGCCGACGCAGCCTTGATGATGGAACTCGGTTCGGACGGCGTCTTCGTCGGATCCGGTATCTTCAAGTCCGAGAACCCAGAGAAATTCGCTCGCGCAATTGTGCAGGCGACCACGCACTACCAGGATTACGCATTGCTCGGCGAATTGTCGAAGGATCTCGGCACGGCGATGGCAGGTATTGATCTCAACACCCTCCGCCCCGAAGAAAGAATGGCTTCGCGCGGCTGGTAAACGATGTTCTCGCATCAAGACAGCGGCCGTCGCAGGCCGCGTGTCCAAGGGCGGGCAATCAAGCGGCATCTAGAGCATAGAAAAAGGGGTCTGTTCGGATGAAAGTTGGCGTAATCGCGGTCCAGGGTGCATTTCGCGAACACATCAGAGTGCTTCGCGAGCTTGGCGCGGACGCCGTCGAGGTCCGCCGCGCAAACGAATTAGACGGTGCTGAAGCAGTGGTCATCCCAGGTGGGGAGAGCACCGCTATCGGCAAGTTGATGCGCCAATACGATTTGATAAATCCAATCAAGCAGCTCGCACACGAGGGCCGTCCGGTGTTTGGCACGTGTGCGGGGATGATCGTGCTCGCGAACCGCATTGTCGGGGAAGAGAGCACGCACCTCGGCCTGATGAATGTCGAGGTCAACCGAAATTCCTTTGGACGCCAAAAGGATAGCTTTGAGGCGGATTTGGACGTGCCCGTGCTCGGGGCGGATCCATATCCTGCTGTCTTCATTCGCGCGCCGCACATTCAATCAGTCGGCGCCGACGTAGAAGTGCTTGCGACCTACGAAGACCGGATTGTCGCCGTGCGTCAGGACAATCTGCTTGCGACGTCATTCCACCCTGAGTTGACGGGGGACTTGCGTCTGCACGCGTACTTTTTGGGTCTCGCAGCGCGATCGTAACCACACCGCCCTTTGCACAGAGACAGGCTGCGCGTCTGCGCATGAGCCTAGTCGCCTGTGCAGGGGCGGTTTGTTGTTATAGAGGCAAAGCCGATGTGCTATGCTGTGAACAACCTACACGCCATCCATCGCCACTTATGAAGTGAAGTGGGGCGGACAGGCAGTATCCGAACGAATGAGCGAGGTGTACATATGCTAGATATTCGAGCCATCCGGCAACGACCGGACGAGTTCAAACAGAAACTGGGACGCAAAAAGGTCGATCCGGCCGTTATCGACCAACTCCTCGCAGCCGACGAAGCGTGGCGCGCGAACCTTACGGAGACAGAGCGCCTGAAGAACCTCCGCAACACCACGTCAGAAGCCATCGCGCGCAAGAAGAAGAACGGCGATGACGCGACGGACGACATCGCGCAGATGAAAGAGGTCGGCAGTCGCATCAAGGAGATCGACGACATCATTCGCCAACAGGACGAGACCATCCGCGACATCCTGTTGAGCCTGCCGAACGTGCCACACGACTCCGTGCCAGAGGGCCAGTCTGAAGACGACAACCCAGTCATCCGCACCTGGGGCGAGTTGCCGGAGTTCGACTTCGAGCCAAAGCCGCACTGGGAGATCGCTGAAAGCCTCGGTATCCTGGACACCGAGCGTGCCGTGAAGATCACCGGATCGCGATTCGTCCTCTACAAAGGCCTCGGCGCGCGCCTCGAACGAGCCCTCGCGGCATTCATGCTCGACGTTCACGCGGACAAACACGGCTACACGGAGATGTTCCCAGCGTTTATCGCGAACGAGGAGAGCCTGATTGGCACCGGCAACCTGCCCAAGTTCGGCGACGAGATGTTCAAGCTCGAAGGACTGCCGTACTACCTCATTCCGACGGCCGAGGTGCCACTCACGAACTACTACCGCGACGAGATCCTCGCCGCAGAGCAGTTGCCGACCAAGTTCGCGGGCTACAGCTCCTGTTTCCGATCCGAAGCAGGATCCGCCGGCAAGGACACCCGCGGCCTCATCCGTCTGCACCAGTTCCAAAAGGTCGAGCTCGTCCTCCTGTGCCACCCGGACAAGTCGTACGACATGCTCGAACAACTCACCAAGGACTGTGCAGACATCCTTGAGGCACTCGATTTGCCGTACCGCCAAATCGAAATCTGCACAGGCGATCTCGGCTCTAAAGACGCCAAAAAGTACGATCTGGAAGTCTGGATCCCAGCCTCCAACACGTACCGCGAGATCAGCTCCTGCACCAACTTCGAGGAGTTCCAGGCCCGCCGCGCGAACCTGCGCTTCCGCCCGGACGACACATCAAAGCCCGAGTTCGTGCATACGCTCAATGGGTCAGGATTGGCCGTCGGCCGCACCGTCGCCGCCATCCTCGAGAACAACCAACAGGCGGATGGATCCGTCCGCATTCCAAAAGCCCTGGTTCCATATATGGGCGGGATCGAAGTCATCACCGCGGCGGCACCGGTCAAAGCGTAATCGCCGAATCGCCGCCTGAGCAGCAAAGCACAAACACAGTATCCAACAGGGTGGCCGAGCAGAGCCAGGCCACCCCATCTCTGTGGCAGGCCAGCGGGCCCGCCGCCGGCCTTCACAGGAGGTACCTATGCGCATCTCGCAAGTCAGTCTCAAGCTATCCGCAGACGATATCAACCAATGGATCCACGAACTCGCCCCCGAGGTAAAGCTCCGCATCCTCGAAATCCGCGACGACGGCATCTATGGCCAACTTAAGTTCCTCATGTGGAACGTGGACTTCATCGCGCGCCCGCACTGTTACAAGGAGCGAGACGAAATTGCCGTGGAAATCTCCGCCCGCAAACTGGTGCCGATTCCAGCCTCGATTGTCGAGCGATCCCTGCAAGAGGCCGTCAAGGACGCCCCACAGGGCATCGAAGTGCTGCGCCAGGTCCTGAAGCTACACGTGCCAAGTATCCTCGAGCCACTCAAGATTGGGCTGAAGGTGCAGGACTTCTCGTGCCGCGCTGGCAGCGTCGTGATCGACGTGGCGGATTGCGAGCTGGGGATGCTGAAGGGGAAGTTGCCGTTTGGCGGGATGGAGCGGCGGTAGGCGGCATGGTGTGCGATGGACGTGGTGAGAGGCCGCATCGGGCGTTGGCGAGGACGGTAGAGCTCGGAACAAGTGGAGCTTTGTGCGGTTTCCAGATTGCGTAAGTGGATTGAAATTTGGGCTGGATTGAGGTAAAATATTAGGGCATTGAAAACATGCACCCGTAGCTCAGTAGGATAGAGCGGTGGTTTCCTAAACCGCGTCTTGCGGGGGTTCGAATCCCTCCGGGTGCGCCAAAATCCTTATGTAGTGCGGGTTCTCCTAACAAGAGACTCGCACTTTATTTTCATTGGTCACGTATTGGTCACACAATCCACGTAACTCATTTCCGTTAGGAGCGACCAAAGGGTAGGTATTAACTTTGGCGAGGCCATGAAAGGTACTAACAGATTTCTGAATGGTATAATCTGTGCAGTACATACTTTGCATTGGGAGGCATGAAAGTGCCAGCTATACATATTGAAGAGTCTTTTTTCCAACATGACGCGCAAGCATACTTTGATCCAAGTACACACATCGATCCGGGGTTCTCAATAGACAAATACGTGCGTGCCCAGGGCATTAATACGTTGGTGGAAGGCATTAGGGGGACCGGTAAGACCCATATTCTTAAGATGATTAGCACCAGATTTATTGAACGCTTTGATGAACTCAGGGTTTTACCAGTATACGTCTCGATGGCAGAGGTTTCGGAATTTGTGTCAAAGGAAGCGGATTTGTTCAGAGTGCATTTATACAGCACTCTAATTCTCAGGACAATCGAGAATATAAAGAACAACAGGGGGATTTGGGAATCGCGGAAGGCGGGAGTTAAACAACTATTCATTGGTATTGCCAAGATGTTTGGATTTATGGAGAACAGTGATTTTGACACACTCATCACCGAGCTTGAGAGGCATGCGGAGGAACTGCAGAGGGAAATATTGTACAACCCCACTAAGATCAGCGAACTAGCAAAATCCTCTGATGGACTGAATTTGACGGCCGGGCATGGGGGGGTGTCGGTTGGGGTTCAAGGCAATACAGAAAACTCGATTTCGGTTGAGTACTTGACCGTAAAGTTATCGCACTTAAATGCCTCACAATTTCTTAGCCAATTCTACAAGTACATGAACCAGATATTCGGGCTACGGCATACAGTGCTCTTAATTGATGAATGCTCTGACTTGCCCAATGATGCACAGACTGAAGTTTTTAGGTTTTTCAAGTTTATACGGGGTGGAACTCGAATTGATAATAGTCGTAATTACCTTTATTTTATCGGTGGTGTGTATCCTCCGCAGGCAACGAATTATCCGTCTAAGTCCCTTGGAGGGGAATTTGATTTTGAACCAGGTGATGACTGTTCGGTTGAGTACTTGGAGCTTGATATTCAGTTAGATAATTACGAGGAATTTTTCCGCAAATTAACTACGCAGAAAATGACGGCCTTCGATGCACGACTATCGACTGGGGTATTGGATATCTTTGAGGAAGAAAGGGCTTTTGTGTTAGCCGCTTATGCGGCGCATGGCTTGCCCAGACGATACTTCGAAATACTGCACCATGCATACGAAAATCTGGTTGATTATGTTAATAGCATTTCCGGTGTTGATTCCAAGGTTTACAAAATGAGATTTACTGATGTGGCTTCATCTATTGAGAAGATAGTTACTAGTAATATACTTAACACTCGTCGGTTGCCGAAAGAAGATTTTGCAACACTTGAGGCCATTATCGCAGCACTGACTAGACGTAACAGAAAGGTCGAAACTGAATCCGCAACAAAAGAAAAGCATGTTCCGATTAATTTCTACTTTAACTGTCCTAGAAGCAAAGAAGAGATTATCGGTAATCTGATCTCAAAGGGTGTTCTGCACAATCAAGCGCGGACGAGGACACTGAAGCACACGGTGGAAGGCATGAGCGGAAAAGGACTTGTGATAATGGTGGACTTAGCCGTGTCATATTCACAAGGGATTATTCCTAACAAAACTAAAGTAATCGAGGTATTACAACGTGACACTAAACTAAGTGCAAAGAATGGGTACGAGTACTGTCAGACGATTTCATTTTGAAGAGTGCTACAGTTCATGGTACATACCCGACACCCAACGGGCCGCCGGTAATTGTGGTGGCCCTGTTGGGTGCAAAACGTGTTATTTAGCTCTTTGCTCTTCGTTAGGAAATAAATAGTCACCGAACTGTGCGGCGGCTTTCTCCTGCATTCCCGGCATTACATGACTGTACGTATCCAGAGTAATACCTATATTCGCATGGCCGAGTCGTTCACTTACAATCTTGGGATGTATGCCTTGCAGTAACATAAGGGAAGCATGGGTGTGTCTTAGGTCATGGAAGCGAATCTTAGGAACCCCAGCCTTTTCCCTAAGGCTATACCATGATTTGTCCAACGCTCTAGCTGTAACAGGCTTACCAAATTGCGATGCAACGACCAGATCGTAATCCTCATTCTCCTGACCTACTAACAACTTCTCCTGAGCCTGCTGCCTCTTGTGGTGTTTCAGTGCCTCAGTTACCTGAACTGGAAGCGGAATGGCGCGTTTGCATGATCCGTTTTCGGAGGTTGGAACTCTGATCCTTTCCCCGTATAAGATAACGTTTGGCGTACAGATACAATGTTCTGGTGTAAGTCGATATCCTGCCACCGAAGCCCTAGGATTTCACCCTTCCTCATCCCTGTAGTAATGGCGAGTAGGAATGCAATGTAATATCTGTCGTCGCGTGCTATCTCAATAAACTGTAATGTTTCCTGCTGTGTCCACACTTGAAAATGAACTTTCTGTGGGCGCGGCGGATCAACTGCTTTTGCCACGTTTCTCGGAACCATTCCCCACTTTACAGCCCGATCTAAAGCCTCCTGTAAGACAAGGTGAACGTGAAGTATTGAGCGGTTTGAGATTGGCTTCTCATTGGTCTGCAAAGTCGAATACAGCCTCTGAAGGTGCATTGGACTTAGTTTAGATAACCGTACTGAGCCGATATAGGGAATAACATGTCTTCTCATCAACCATTCGTAGGAACGATGTGTACTCTTTCGTACTGAAGGCTTTTTGTCTTCAAGCCATTGAGCTATGAACTTATCCACAGTTGTCTTCTCAGAATGTGCATACATTCCAGACTCGGCCTCTGCCATCATCTTTGCGAGAGCAGACTCAGCATCCTTTTTTGTACCAAATCCCCGCTTCTTCTTCTGTCTGCGTTTTCCTGTGATTGGGTCAGTGCCCATGTCAAAAACGATGTACCAACTGCGCCCGTCTTTTTTAACTGATCCTCTCATGGTCTTCCCTCCCAGTTTCCTTACAAACTAAAGTCGTTCAAAGCGCGGTCCATCACATCTTGGTTTATTCCGATGTACCGGAATGTCACAGATGGGGCCGAGTGATTAAAGATTTCCTGGAGTAGCGCGACATCCTTTGTGGCTTGGTAAAAGTGGTACACAAACGTTTTTCGCATTGTGTGCGTACCAATCTCGTCTAGTCCCACCTGCTTAGCGGCACTGTTCAGCACCCTGTACGCTTGCACCCTTGTTATTGGCTTGCCTGTCTTTTGTGAGGGGAACAGGTATGAATCATCACTCATGTCCTGCGTGTATTCGTCAATCTGCTTCCGTAAGTCGGCGTTGATGACAAATCGTTTCTGCTTGCCTGTTTTCTTCTCCTCAAGGCAGATGTGTGAATTGTTCCGAACGTCTCTTAGTTTGAGAGGAATAGTCAATGGCGGTTGTGAAACTGTTTGATTTCCAGCAAGAAGCCGTAAATCGTCTGTTGGAAAGTGCCATTGACTACTTTAAGTCGGGACCGGACAGGCTTGAGGGACGTAATGTGCCTTATGTAGGTCAATTAAAGGCAGTGACTGGCGCTAGGAAGACCCCTATAATGGCTAAATTGATTGGCCAACTTGGACCCTGTATTGTCTTGTGGACTACTAAGTTTGGCAGTGTCGTTGACCAAACAGTGGCAAACCTAAGATCTGGTGGGAAATACCATCAACTTTTTGGGACGTCACAAATCGAGGTTATCAAGTTTACTGAAATACCGAGTTATGAACAATGGAGGGATATTCTAGACAGGAGTCAAGGAATAACTGTTTTAGTTTCAACGGTTGCTGCTTGGAATTCCACAGAAAAAGATGACCGTCTCAATGTCCATAGAGTTAGCCAAGACTGGGGAAACGTAAGCCGCTGGGAGCAGTTACGCACCCACCGTAGTCGTCCGTTATGGGTGGTATATGATGAAGCACATAACTCCACGTCTGATCAGGTTGAACTGCTGGATGAGCTAGAACCATCGGGTTTCTTTGTAGCAAGTGCTAGCCCAGTTCAAGGCAAACTTCATAAATATTTAACGACCCTTTCCGATGAGACTCGGAGGAGGCGCATTGTTCCTGTTAGTACTAGGGAAGTGGTTGAGGCAGAACTTCTGAAGTCGACAATTTCTCTTGCGGATTACGAAAGTTCCGCTGAAGACATGATTGGCGATGTAGTTGCCCGCCGAGGAGAACTAGAGAAGAAATTAGTCTTACAGCAGTCCTCTACAGTACCCAAGGCAATATACGTAGTAGAAGCTAGTAATTCTAAGGGCACTGAATCGCGACCTGTTTATATTTGGAGAACGCTGATTAAGTTGGGTGTTTCTCCTAGGGAAATAGCCATTTGTACAAACACAAAGGACTTACCTAAAGATGCGATAAGAGTAAACTCAGTGAACCAACTGTCAGATGAGTTCACACACATTATTTTTAATAAGAAGTTACAAGAAGGGTGGGATGACCCATCCGTGTACTTGTGTTATTTCGATGGTAAGACAGGGTCTGCAGTACGTATTCAGCAGGTTATTGGGCGTGCATTACGACAACCGGGTGCAAAGCATTTACAGGATGAAGACTTAAATACAGCATTCTTTTTTGTGCATTGTCCTACAGATCTTTTATAAAAGATTACGGACGACCTCAAAACTGAGCTTCGTATCTATAAGGGCGAAGAAGACGAAGAATATCAGGATTGGGAACCGTTTAACTGGAAATATGAGCACAAGGCTCCGAAACCCATAGCTATTAAGCCTTAATTCAAAGGGCAATTAAAGGTGCCGAAGTTGCAACTCGAATTACCTTCCACTACAAGGTTAGAAAAGCAAATTGAGCGAAAGACTTATGACTTCGGTGAAGATGACAGGAAGTCTCCTGGGCGCGCGCTTGTAAATGTAGTGTCTGTACGCACAGGAGAAGTTACAAAACAGTCAAGAGACTTACTAGAGGACATGAGCGTACGGTGGGGTACGTTTTTGCAAGACGAAATCCGTATGCTATCTAGGACATGTGCAAATAGTATTCATCCGGGCGTGTTCAATAACAACAAGCTAAACAAGAGCGCGTGCTATAACTCCAAGGCCTTGGAACATTACAAGAAATTGGCGATCGAAGTCGTTGAGCAGTATGAAAATCGTGTTCCAGTTAGGCCGACACTCTTTCGAGCCTGATTACGAAATTGAGAACCATCAGCCTACCGGAGACGTCTTCAAAGACTTCAAGCATGTCGCACATCCAAGATATGATACTAAGTCCTTCAATGAACCGGAACTAGACTTTGCCCGTATTTTAGACGAATACGGATATGTGTGGGTGCGTAACAGGGATAGAATCGGATACGGTATTCCGCTGCCACTCAAGAGTGGATCTTCATACACATTTTATCCAGACTTTTTGTGGTGGGTTAAGGATACAATCTGGGCGTTGGATCCAACTGAAGCGTTTATCCTTAACGAGAAAATCCGAACCAAGCTCATGAATGTTCAGGGGCGGTAACTTAAAATTGCACTAGTCACTCAGGGACACATTAACGACAACTTTAAACGTATATCTAAAAATGGTTGGACCTTAATGCGCTATCGGAACGGGAACGCTACACCAGAACGATTTG
This sequence comes from Alicyclobacillus fastidiosus, assembly GCA_029166985.1. GTDB lineage: Bacteria > Bacillota > Bacilli > Alicyclobacillales > Alicyclobacillaceae > Alicyclobacillus > Alicyclobacillus fastidiosus_A. The sequence goes on from CP119138.1 coordinate 27,637, forward strand.
ATACCTTACCGGAAATTCTAGAAACGCTGATTGATATTAGTTAATATGCCCAGATCCATGAAGTACTGTGGACTAACAGATTGTAGCTAAGTGAAAAGTATTGAGGTGTGGGGAGCTTGCAGGTATTTCGCTCCTCACACCCCGAACTACCTACTTCAGTATTGTGGTCACATCGTGGTCACGAACTCCCTACAACTGGCATCAGTTCATGTGAGCAAGAGCTTAAAAAACCCTTGCAATGCAAGACTTAGCTCATCTGAATGCTAATCAACACATCTCGGAGAAACTGCATTTTTGGAATTCCTAGACCGCGTCTTGCGGGGGTTCGAATCCCTCACAGTGCACCAAAAAGCTTGATGTGACGCGGACTCTCATGTTCATGGAAGTCCGCGTTTTCCATGCACATGATGGATTTGTAGGTTGACTTTACACGACGTTTTTGGACGTATGAAACGGGATGTTTGCACCACATCGAAACCGCGTCGGGTTTAAAATAACTGTCTCCCAAATTACCGCTCATCCAGTGATCTAAAAAATTTGTGCTGCTGTGCTATCATAATTCCCAGAGTTATGTAGGGGGAATGGTTGTGGCGAAGGGGCCTGGGTTGTTGCGCGAAATGAACGAGAAGCGGACTCTTTCGTTTCTGCGTCAAAACAAGACGAGTTCGCGCCAAGAGCTCGCGGATGTCCTGGATGTCAGTAAGAATACCATTTCTTTGATGATCGATCGGTTTATTCGGGACGGATTGGTGCGGGAAGTGGGCTTGGACCAATCTGGTGTCGGACGACCGCGTATGCAGTTGTCGTTGATTTCGGACGCCCATCAATCTGCTGGTATCCTGATTCGAGATGAACGGTTTGAGATTGTTGTCACAGATTATTGCGGAGAAATGCTGGAGTCTAGACAATTGCCGATGAACGCGCGGGATCAGGCGTTGTGTCTGACACGCTTATCAGGACTGTGCAATGAACTGATTGACAAGTACCCAGGATTGCTTGGGATTGGCATTGCCGTCCCAGGATTGGTTGATCCAGTGAATGGGGTTGTTCATTACTCCTCTCACTTGGGGTGGAGGAATGTTGCAGTTACTGAATTTTTAAGCCCACGTGTTTCCGTGCCGGTGCACGTTTTGAACCGCGTCAAAGCAGCTGCGTTGTCTCCGTTGAACATTGTCCCGGAGCATGCTGAGAGTACGTTCTATATTCGGATTGACGAGGGTGTGGGTGGTGCATTTCTCATAGGCAATGACATTGTTCACGGTGCCAGTCGTACGGCAGGGGAAATTGGACACATTGTCGTTCGTCCAGATGGCCCGCTCTGCACGTGTGGACGACATGGCTGTTTAGAATCCGTCGTGAGTACCTCAGCTATTTTGCAACGACTTGGCAAGACGGGTTTGAACAGCGTCTCAGATGAGCAGTTTTCAATTCTTCTCGAGTCGGCTCTAATTGAGAATGGCCCGCTTGGACTTGAGGAACAAACGATGGAAAATGCCGGGCGTGATCTGGGAACAGCGATTGCAACAATCATCAATCTCTTCAATCCACAATACGTTGTCGTGGACAGCCCCTACAACGCTATTCGAGCATTTAAAGAGGCTGCTACGTTGACAGCGGGAGATGGCGCACTTCCTTACCCGTTTCAACACACGGAAATCATCTTCGTTCGGACAACTCTCTCTTCGGCATGGGGCATGGCACTGGCCATGATCCATCAGTTCGAGACCCCGAATTATTAAAACGGGAGTCGATTTTCACAATTAATATTCAGAAAATTATTTACAATAATGAACCGCGATGATATATTCAATCCAATTAGTCATATATTATGACTAATGAGAGGGGGATAGTTGAGGGAGAAGTCCACTCATTTTATGGCCTGTAGTAAAGCGCTATCATTTTGTCGTTTTAGAATTCGCAAACGAGGGAGGCGAATTTTCGATGTCAGGCTTTGACTGGTTGATTCTCATCCTGTATTTTTTTCTGATGATTGGAATTGGTGCTTGGTCGTACCGTAGGGTAGGGAGTGCGGACGACTATTTTACCGCTGGCGGAAAAATGCCGTGGTGGCTCGCTGGTGTTTCCCATCACATGTCTGGTTACAGTTCTGCTGTGTTTGTGGCGTATGCGGCCGTCGCATACACGTACGGATTTACGCTGTATATCTGGTGGGCAGTTCCGGTTGCCATCGCCGTGTTTGTTGGGGCATTCTGGATTGCTCCTCGATGGGCGCGATTGCGTGAACGATATCAAATTGGCTCACCGATGGAATATCTATCAACCCGGTATAACGTTCCGACGCAACAGTTGATGGCTTGGTGCGGGGTGTTGTTGAAGATCTTTGATGTGGGTGCTAAGTGGGCAGCCATTGCTATTATCCTGCAGGTCTTTACTGGGCTGTCCCTTCCGTTGGGGATCCTCATTTCTGGTGGCGTATCTCTGATTTATTCGACCATTGGTGGACTTTGGGCTGATGCATTGACGGATTTCGCTCAGTTTATCATCCAACTGGTGGCCGGGATCGCGATGTTTGTCATCGTGCTTGGAAAGCTTGGCGGTATTGGAGCCATCGGGAATATGTGGGGCAAGTTACCGGCCGGGCACACTCACCTGTTTGCCGGACCTTACACGTTATGGTTCGTACTGGCATATTTACTCATTGATTTCCTTAGTTATAACGGCGGCACGTGGAACCTGGCACAACGGTACATTGCTGCACCATCTGGCTCCGATGCGAAAAAAGCCGCACTGCTCTCCGGTTTCTTGTACCTGTTCTGGCCACTGATTCTGTTCTTCCCAATGTGGGCAGCGCCCATTTTCTTCCCGCATCTAACGCAACCAGACCAGTCCTACGCATTACTTGCAACTCACTTCTTGCCACCTGGTTTAATCGGGCTTGTATTGGCTGGAATGTTTAGCCATACGATGGCTATGACAACGTCTGATGCAAATGCCATTTCATCCGTTTTCACCCGCGACATTCTCCCGAACCTGCGTGGTAAAGGGAAACCGCTTAGCAGCAAGGGTGGACTCATCGCGGCTCGTACGACAACGCTCGTATTTGTTTTACTAACCATGATTGTCGCTGTTGAACAAAGTTCATTCGGCGGCGTCTTAGGTCTCCTCGTATCCTGGTTCGGTGCTTTGGTGGGTCCAATTTCCATTGCGATGCTCTTTGGTTTACTACCGATTTTCCGAAACAGTGGCTCTGCTGCAGCTATTGTATCCCTTATCGCGGGTATCGTAATGTTTGCCCTCGACAAGTATGCGTTCACCGTGAGCTCGGCTGCCCAACAAGGCTACCCGGTGTTAGTTTCCGCGATTCTGTACATTGCAATTGGCTGGTTTACGCGGAACCGACGTGTGGAAGTAGATCAAATGATGGATGCGCTCAGTCGAGATGTCCAAGTAGACGATTCGTCCACTTCGTTGACACGGTAAGGATTCATTCTAGGTTACGATACGCCCCCAGAATGCTTGCCAATAAGCAGTATTCTGGGGTAGTGGATTTCATGAACAGGGACTGGTCAATATGTCTATGCATCCGGAAAGAACCAGTGCGGAACTGCTTCACTTTTACAAGCGGCACTTGAATGAGGTCCTGCTGCCGTTCTGGCAGGGTGCCGTCGACAGAAATTATGGCGGCGTGTTTACGTGCTTTAACAACATGGGTACGACCTTGGTGAGTCGAGATAAGTATGTATGGTCACAAGGGCGATTTGTATGGTTGTGGTCGAAGATTGCAGACATGTGCCAACGTGGTGTCTTAGATGACGACGCTGGTGCGTATCTCGAGCAAGCGCGCAAGACGGCGGTCTTTTTGAAACGTAGGGCGATTCTCGACAACGGGAACTGTGCGTACCTGCTCATGGAGGAAGGGGATCTGAAAGAGGCGATTCCGGGCCAGGGACACGACATCAGCTTTTTTGTAGACTGCTTTGTGGTCCTTGGGTTTGCGGGATATGCCAAGGCAGCAGGAGACGCAGAAGTTTTGGAATGGGCACTTTCTCTCTGTGATCGCATTTTTACCAGGGTGCGCCTCGGGGGACTCCGCAGTGAACCTTACCCGGTGCCGGAGGGGTTGCGAGCCCATTCCATTCCCATGATTCTGCTGCATGTTGCGCAGGAACTCACCGATGCATTGCAGGCCTTTCACCATGACCGAGCATCGGAGTTCGCAGATTGGACGCGCAGCTTTGCGGAGGAAATACTGGGGACCTTTCTGCAACCCGATGGATCGATCGCGGAAATGATTCCTGTTGCAGCAAACCAATTTTCCGATACCGTGCTCACTCGGCACGTGAACCCGGGCCACACCATTGAATGCATGTGGTTCATACTCCATGCAGCTGGTCAGTTGGATCGTACAGACTGGATTCCTAGCGCGACGAACACCGTCAAGCGGGCGTTTGAGATGGGCTGGGACGCAAAGTGCGGTGGCTTGCTCCGCTTTGTGGATCAGGACGGCGGACCACCGCGGGGGCAGCAAACCGGCGATGCGTATGAACAGCTGATTCTGGACACCTGGGATACGAAGCTGTGGTGGCCGCACTCCGAGGCGCTATATACCACGCTTTTGTCCTATCATCTTACGCAAGATGCCGCGTTTAAACAGTTGTATGAACAGACCCATGATTATGTATTCCAGACGTTCCCTAATCCGGATACAGTGGTTGGAGAGTGGATTCAAATCCGGGACAGACAAGGGCAGCCCGTCGACAAACTGGTTGCTCTACCCGTGAAGGATCCTTATCACATCATTCGCAACGTGCTGCTGACCATCGAATTGCTGCACGTACAGGTGATGGCCTCATGACGGTATTGCGGCTTGGCATTGCGAAGGTCGATATTACTCCAGAGTATCCGATCACGCTAGCTGGTTTCGCCCACCGAAGCGGGACGTTTACGAATGTCGCTCACCCGTTGAACGCAAAGATATTCGCATTTGCGCATGAAGAGCAGACAGTCTTGCTGATCTCTGCAGACCTCATCTGGTGGGGACCGGCCTCGATTGAGAGACTGCAAGCTGAATGCAAGCGTCAGTGGGGGCTCGCCCCGATGCATGTGCTGTTCCATGCGACGCACACGCATTCGGGGCCCCAGGTGAGTGATCAGTTTGTGCCGTCGCTCGGCACGTTTTCAGGTAATTACGTGTCCTGGATGGAGACGCGTGTTCTGCAAGGGGTTGCGAATGCGATGGCCAACATGGAGCCCGTTTCTGTAGAGATGGGAAATGGGGCGTGGTATGAGGGCATCCACCGCAGGAAGATCAAGGATGGGGTATGCATAATGGCACCGAATCCGGACGGGCCGAATGACCCAACGGTGACGGTCGTCCACTTCCGAACGACCAAGGGGCAAACGAAGGGTGTACTTGTGCATGCAACTTGCCATCCGACGACTACCGACGAAAATCGGATTTCATCGGAGTTTCCTGGCGTCGCCATGGAACAGGTGGAAACTCACCTTGGCTCCGGCGTCATCGCCGCGTACCTACAGGGTTTTTGCGGCGATGTACGTCCTGCTTTACGCGAGGGTGACGCCTTTGTTCGAGGCACGGATGGGGATGTGCGCCGAATTGGCGGATCGTTGGCCGCTGAGGTTATTCGCATCCTGGATTCGGGCGAAATCGCGCAAGTGGAGACGGGTGCATTCACGGTGGAGACCCAGAAGGTCGCGCTGCGCGTTCGCGAGATTCCGGAAGCAGAAACCTTGAACCACGCTGCAACCGAGTCCGGTGTCTGCTCGGAGTGGGCGAATCTGCTGATTCAGCATCCAGAGCGGTTGGCACCGACTGTCCAATTGCAGTTCACCCTGGTTCGACTGGCCGACCGACTGGCATTCTTGGCGGCGAACGCAGAGATGGTGGTCGAGTACGGGCTGCAGATCAGGCAGGAATTTCACAACGCTGTACTGCCGTTGGGATATACCAACGGGATGATTGGATATGTGCCTACGGCTCGACAAATCGTAGAGGGTGGGTATGAAGCGTCGGAGTCGTGTGCTTACTTCGGCCTTCCTTCGTCGTTTGACGAACAGATTGAGATAGATATCACGAAGGCTATCGAAGCATTTGAGAGAGGATGACTGTAATGGGTTCGGGATTTAGTGCGGTGATGGAGACAACGGTGGACACATTGCAGGTGCGTGTGTTTGAGAATAGGGCATCGATGGGTCTGGCCGCTGGTGTAGCGACTGTGGAGAAAATCAAAGAAGTGTTGTCTCGCAAACAGTACGTGCGCATGGTCTTCGCGGCGGCGCCGTCACAAAATGAGTTGCTCGAGTATCTTTGCCGTGTAGAAGGTGTCGACTGGTCTCGCGTTGTGGCATTTCACATGGATGAGTATATCGGGTTACCCGAGGCAGCTCCACAGCGATTTGCCGCGTATCTTCAGGAACATTTGTTTGAGCACGTTCGTCCATTTGAAACGCACCTGCTTCAGTCGAACAACGATCCATCGCATGAATGTGCACGTTACGCAGGCTTGTTGTGTGAAGCCCCGATTGACATCGTGTGCCTTGGCATCGGCGAGAATGGGCACATTGCGTTCAATGACCCAGGTGTTGCAGATTTTCACGATCCGGCCGTAATCAAACCCGTTCAGCTGGACGAAGCTTGCCGAATGCAACAGGTGCACGATGGGTGTTTCCCAGACCTCGCTTCCGTACCCACGACGGCATTGACACTGACTGTGCCCACCCTGTTATCTGCTAGTCACTTAATTTGTGTTGTACCCGGTCAAACAAAGCGCGAAGCCGTGCGGAGAACCTTGACGGAATCCATTTCCTCGGATTGCCCTGCGTCTATCTTGCGGACTCACCGCGATTGCACCTTGTACTTAGACATCGAGTCATATGGGGTAACTGCAGATGGAGAGTTTTGAGACTCAGAGCATAAAGGGCCTAGATTATCGGACGGGGCGCCCGATAGAAGTAGAGGTCCTCGATGGCGTGATCCGAGATATCCGCAACATCGATGGCAGTCCACATCTGCCGTGGCTAGCACCCGGTTTCGTAGACTTGCAGGTGAATGGATTTCGTGGAGTTGATTTAAATTCACCGCCATTAACGTCCACTGATGTGATGGACATTACGCAAATGTTGTGGCGAGAAGGGGTTACCGCTTATTTGCCGACTGTCATTACGAATAGTGACGAGAAGATTGAAGCAGCGGTTCGAGCCATAGCTGAGTCCATACGCAAGTGCCCTGCTCTCGGTCCGACTATCCCAGGCATCCACTTGGAAGGGCCATTCATATCACCGCAGGATGGACCGCGTGGTGCGCACCACCACGCATATGTGAAAGCCCCAGATTGGGCGTTATTCGAACGGTGGCAGAAGGCGGCGGACGGACGCATCCGTGTGGTGACCATCTCGCCGGAGTGGCCGAATGCCGCCGAGTTCATTGCTCGTTGCGTAAGCGTGGGCGTGCGCGTCGCCATCGGGCACACATCGGCGAGCACCGAGCAGATTGCCGAAGCTGTGCGTAAGGGTGCGAGCGCATCGACGCATCTTGGAAACGGCGCTCACCCGGTTTTGCCGCGGCACCCAAATTACATTTGGGATCAGCTCGCGGAAGATGATCTCTGGTCCTGCCTTATTGGAGATGGGTTTCACTTGCCCGATTCGGTATTAAAAGTCATGATGCGCGTGAAGCGGGACAAAGCAATCCTGGTTAGCGATATGGTCGATCTTAGCGGGCTCGAGCCCGGAGAATACAAGACGCACATTGGCGGAGACGTCGTTCTGACGCCGGAGGGTAAGTTGCACCTCAAGGACCAGCCGCTCTTGTTGGCTGGATCAGTCCAGACTCAGCGTCAGGGCGTTTGGAATCTGCAGAAGAAGCAACTGTGCGGCTTGCGAGAAGCGTGGGATATGGCCTCTGTCCGACCCGCAACCTATCTCGATCTGCCCACTAAGCAAGGACTCGAGGCTGGTGCACCAGCAGACATCGTCGTCTTTGAGCTGCGTGATGAAGATATTCAAATTGTCCGCACGGTGAAACAAGGGTTTGTACTGTATGAGATGGATTCGCAATCGATCGGGGGGAATTTGCATGGCTGAGACCGTGATGACGCAGTACCTTCAGAAAATCATCGGTCACTTAGAAACACTGCATCAGGAAGAAGCGGGAGCGATTGAGAAGGCGGCTCGCCTCATAGCCGATCACGTGAAACAAGATAAGATTGTATATGTGTATGGTCCGGGCGGTCACTCGAATCTCGGGTCACAGGAACTGTTTTTCCGGGCCGGCGGGCTGATGCACATTAGTGCCATCCTAGATGAAGGAACCCTGCTGAGCGGGGGAGCACTGAGGTCTATGGCCATTGAGCGTACACCTGGTTATGGCACCATTGTGATTGACGACTACAATCTACAGGCTGGCGATATACTCATCATTGTGAATGCATATGGCATCAATTCGGCCACCATCGACGCGGCTTTAGAGGCGAAACGGCGGGGGGTCACGACTATCGGTGTGACGTCGGTGAAGCATGCGTCTAGTACGCCGGAGGACCACCCAGCTCGCCATCCGAGCAGGAAAAACTTGTTTGAGGTGGTTGACTTGGTATTGGACAGCAAGATTGTCGTCGGCGACGCGGTGGTCGAGATCGAACATCTGGATCAGCGCGTGGGAGCCATGTCGACGTTTGCGAATGCGTATTTGCTTAACTGTGTCGTGGTGGAGGCTATCCAGCTCCTTGTGCAGGAGGGCGTGACTCCGCCCATCTGGATGAGCGGCAATGCAACTGGCGGGGATGAAGCGAATGCACGATTTATTGAACGCTTCAAGGGTCGCATCAAGAAACTGTAGATACCAAAGGATCTGAAGACTACACCTTATCATTCAAAAGGAACCCCTTGTCCACCGCGTCTGTGACAGGGGGTTCGCGCTGTACACTCGTCACCGGTAAGCGAACATTGAGGCAAGTATTTTACCGAAACCATGATCAAGATGTGGTGGAAGCAGACAGTCAAAAGAATGTTTGGGTTTCCACGAGAATCACGAATATAATTAGCCAAGGTTGAGTGGGCACACCTTATCAAATTTCTGTAAGACAGCATGGATCTCAAATTAAACCCATGCGCTAACGACGTCAAAGGCCACCCTTCTCAAGTGGCCGGATAAGACAATTACAATTTGATCACAACTGCAGCACAAGTGTATGGACTAAGCAGTTGATGCAGTTGGATTGGTACAAGTAATTCCATTTTGAGTCCGCGAGACCTAGCCTAGTCGCTACTGCTTCAACGCGTTAGAAATCTCTACTGCAGTCTTAACCACATTTTGTGCTATCTGAATTGCGCGGTCCTCAGTAAAGCGAAATGCCGGCCCAGAAACACTTATAAATGCGATTAAGACTCCGTTCGCATCGTAAATGGGAGCAGAAATCCCATTTTCACTTTCATCTAATTCTCCAATGGATAGGGCGAATCCATTCTTTCGTATGGTGTTGAGTTGTTTCTTAAGTTCAAGCGGATCCGTCATTGTACGGGTTGTCCGTTTCTCCAGTGGTCTATCAAAGAAATGCTCAACCTCCGCTTTAGGCAAGTTGGCGAGCAACAGCTTACCGTTCGATGTACAGTGTAGCGGTAGAACCACGTCCACGTAATCGATAAGCCGAACGCTGTGGGGTGGGTCAATCTGGGAGATGGCAACGACTCCAAAGTTCTTCGGTACGCTCAACATTACTGTTTCTTGTGTAGTCTCGGCCAACTTTTCCATCATTGGGCGTGCACGGAGTGACAAAAGCTCGTTGCTAGAAGTGACGGAAGTTAGTTGTCCAGCTGCCAATCCGAGTCGATATCCCTTTGTGAGGGCATCCCGTTCCACGAGGCCATGGTGCTCAAGAGTCGAAAGCAACCGCCACGCAGTTGTTCGATTGATATGAGCTTGTTTGGCGAGGTCGTTGATGGGAATCGGATGCTCGCTCATGGACACTAGCTTCAACAGCACAATTGCTCTGTCCACAGCTTGAACGGTTGGTTCACCCTGCTTAAGTTTTAATGGATTTTCATCGGAATCAATTCGTTTATCCATAGCGTTTATCGTCCTTTTGTGTAGATACACCATATTATACTACTCGGCGATCTGCTCGAACTATTTGAATGTAAGCGCTATTGACTATTTTAAACAGCGCAATTATATTGATTTTATCACATTGTGAACGTATTGTTCATAATGTGAACACAAAACTCCGAGTCGCATGTCATCTGTATGTATTTCAGTGGGCGATTTCGTGGAGTGTAGGCGTAGGCACAGACGCTTGGAATGAAGGATTTTGTACAGTTCTTATGAAATCGCTTACCAAAGGAGGCTAGGTATGCAAGTCGAACAGCATAGCTTAAGTTTTGTACCGGAGAGTGAACGTCACGGTAAAGCTAGGGATTTGTTCAACGTTTGGTTCAGTGCGAACATGGATATGCTCGTCATTGTTACGGGTGCATTGGCCATTGGTTATGGTCTGAACGTCGTTTGGTCCCTCATAGCTGTAGTGATTGGTAATGCCATTGGCGGCATTTTTATGGCCTCCCATTCGGCGCAGGGACCCAAGCTTGGCATTCCTCAGATGGTACAAAGTCGAGCTCAGTTTGGTGTCATTGGTGCAGTACTTCCGTTGATCCTCGTTATTGGAATGTATCTCGGTGCGTTTTTCAGCTGCGGATCGCTTGGTGCTCAAGCAGTCCACAGTGCGATTCCGCAGATTTCTGTTACGACCGCGTTGATTGTCTTAGGTGCCATAACGCTTGTCATCACAGTTTACGGTTATGATTTGATTCACTTAGTCGAACGCTATCTTACCATTGTCTTTTTGGTTGTTTTTCTGATTGCCACCGTCGCGCTGTTCCACCTACATCTACCAGTTGGAGAATGGGCGCTTTCAAACTTCCACTTGGCTCCATTTGTGGTGATGGTCAGCATCGCGGCAACTTACCAAATGACATATGCTCCATACGTGGCAGACTACTCCCGTTACTTGCCGAAGAATACATCTTCTGCTGCAACGTTCTGGTACAGCTATCTGGGAAATGTCATCAGCTGTATTTGGATGATGATTATGGGAGTGGTACTTGCTGCAGCGTTCCCGAAATTCGGTAACGATTCCACAGGGTATGTCGCACACATTTTAGGGCCACATTTTGCACCCGTTATGTACATTGTTCTCGTGCTTGGCATTATTGCCATTCAAGTGTTAAACCTTTACGGTGCGTTCATGTCCACGATTACGACCCTTGAGGCGTTTACCAAAATTACGGGGTCACGAAAGACTCGTTTTTGGCTTGTATTTGTGATTTCGGTGGTAGGCACGTACTTGGCAATCAGCGGGCAGACTGGGTTTACCACGATTTACAGCGACTTTATGCTGTTGTTGCAATATTTCTTGTTACCTTGGAGTGCAATTAATCTCATTGATTTTTATCTGCTTCGGCACGGGGATTACGATGTAGAAGCCATGTTTGATGTAAATGGAAAGTACGGTCGCTTTAACTGGATTTCGATTAGTGCTTACATCATCACGATTATTTTGCAGATTCCATTTATGAACACGTCGCTGTACGAAGGCCCAGTAGCGCGCGCCCTAAACGGTGATGACATTGCATGGGTGTTTGCACTCGCGCTCCCAATGATTTTTTATTACATTCCGATGCGTCGAAAAGCAGCTGCCAGTTCGGCTTTAAGTATCGATTCTAACGCGGTATAAACGAGGAGGATTCTCATGGTGGCTTATGTGAAACGACAACCACGACTATTCGTGCTAGATCACGGGGCTATGCGAATGGACAAGAATTGGCTTGTCTCCGTGCATAACCCGGCCACCGTGGAGAATCCACACGTCAAGGCAGAGTTTATCGACATTCCAATTTATTCAGTGTTGGTTGACCACCCGGATGGAAAGATATTGTTTGATGCTTCTTGTAACCCAAACTCGATGGGGGAACATGGGCGTTGGCCCATGTCACAGCAGAAATTGTTCCCATGGGCCGCGACAGAAGCCTGTTACTTGCCGAACCGACTCGAACAGTTGAATATCAGCCCAAGTGATATTCGATATGTAGTTGCCTCACATTTGCACTGTGATCACGCCGGCTGCCTCGAACTCTTTAAGAATGCCACGATTATTGTCCATGAAGACGAATTAAACGCTGCGCTCCAAAGTTATCTTTGCCGGAACGATGAATCGTTCGTCTGGGCTGACATCGACGCTTGGGTACAATCTCATTTAAATTGGAGGCTTGTCCGTCGTGACGAGCCGGTGTTGCCGCTCCTCGATGGCATTCGTGTATTGAACTTTGGTAGTGGGCATTCCTACGGGATGCTCGGAATGCAGGTGAATCTTCCTGAAACAGGTTCAATTCTGTTGGCCTCTGACGCGGTGTATTCATCCGATACGTATGACGGCGTTGCGGTTCCGGGGGCAGTCTATGATACCGTGGGGTACCGTGCGACAGTACGGAGGATCCAAAGTATCGCAAGGGATACGAACGCTATCGTTTGGTGCGGTCACGACAACCAACAGTACCAACTGCTGCGTAAGTCTGATGTGGGTTACTATGAGTAACCAACCCGGGAAGTTGGCCACTCGAGAACTCAAACGTCTGTTTGAGTAGAGTCCTCATTAAAACAAGTACTCTGTGTAAACACAAATGTGTTGTACCAAAAGAAGGATTCATAGATAATTATTGTATCCATATTATGAACTTATTGTTCATAATATGAACGAACACTCTCGTGAATAGCTAGGAGGTTTTAACGGATGGAAGCAGCAAAAAGAGAATGGGCTGCACAGTGGCTCTCAACACCAAAGTATATGTACATCAATGGGGAATTTCGAAAGAGTCAAGATGAAGGTACTCTTGAAACCATAAATCCGGCAACGGGTACGGTTCTGGGTTCCTTCTATAGAGCAACCAAATCCGATGTCGATGCGGCAGTTGAAGCGGCTTCGAAGGCTTTCCATGAAGGCCCTTGGAAGAAGACCAGCAAGAAAGAACGCGCAAAGGTTCTGCATCAAATTGCCGATGCAATTCGTCGTCATCAAGCGGAACTTTCTACGCTTGAGACACTCGATAACGGAAAACTATACAGCGAGTCTTGGTATGACGATCTCGTCGAAACCGCCGACATCTTTGACTATTACGCAGGCTGGACTGACAAGTTTTACGGGGAAACCTCTCCTGTCGATGGAGATTTCATTAACTATACGAGCCGTGAACCTGTTGGTGTTTGCGGACAAATTGTACCTTGGAACTATCCCATTTTGATGGTTTCCTGGAAGCTTGCGCCGGCGTTGGCCATGGGCAACACCGTTGTTTTGAAACCTTCTGAAGTAACGTCCCTTTCAGCAATTCGCCTGGTGGAAATTCTACACGAAGAAGTGGAGTTGCCACGCGGCGTAATCAACTTAGTACTTGGCGGCGGAGATGTAGGGGCCGAAATTGCAAATCACATGCACGTGGATAAAATTGCGTTCACCGGAAGTACGGCAGTTGGAAAAAAGCTATTGCACGGGTCAGCTGATTCAAACTTGAAGACACTTTCGCTGGAACTTGGCGGCAAGAGCCCGAACATTGTGTTTGAGGACGTTCCTGATCTTGAATTTGCTATTGAAAGGTCGTTTTATGGGCTCTTTACGCATAAGGGCGAGAAGTGTTCTGCACCGAGTCGCTTGTTTGTTCACAAGAAGCACTATGACACGTTCGTATCGCGTCTGGCAGAAATGGCTGATTCCTACGTTCTTGGGGATCCGTTCGACCCAAGCACCAATCAAGGGGCACAATCGTCGAAGCTGCACATGGAGAAAATCCTTCGCTATATCGGTTATGGCATTGAGGACGGGGCTCGTTTGGTTGCCGGTGGGCGTCGGGACACAAGTGGATCGAACGCTGATGGTTACTTTGTCCGTCCAACGATTTTTGCCGATGTCGACAATAAGATGCGGATTGCACAAGACGAGATCTTTGGACCCGTTCTTCCGATTATTCCGTTTTCAGATGAGGACGAAGTGATTCGTATGGCAAACGATACAACGTACGGACTCGCTGCAGGTCTTTGGACGAAGGACATTAGTCGCGCTCATCGCGTAGCGGCACAACTTGAAGCCGGTATGGTCTTCATCAATAAGTACGGCTGCTATGATTTTTCGGCTCCGTTCGGTGGATTTAAGCAGAGTGGATGGGGAAAAGAGTATGCGATTCACTCGCTCGAATCCTATACAAAGGTCAAATCCATCTGGGTTGCACTCTAAAAAGGGGGCAGACGGCTTGATTACCTGGTGAATGAAGGTGATGACGTGAAGGCTCTTTACGGAGATCAAACGAAAACGTGCGTCGAGACCATGTCGTTTTCCAGCAAAGTCCTGGGGGACTACCCGCAGTACGTGAAGAACCTGATGCTCGTAAAGATGGCTGCGGCAAAGGCAAACGTTCTCGTAAATGCACTACCGGAGGCAGTCGCTGATGCCATCATGAACTCGTGCCAGTACGCGATTGACACGTACGACGCACAACAGTATCCGGTTGATGTCTGCCATGGTGGCGGTGGCATTGGTATCAACATGAACATCAATGAAGTCATCAGCGCGCTTGCTTCCGATAGGAGTGGGCTGGTGATTGATCCGATTGTCCATGTGAATAAATCTCAATCGACGGCGGATGTATGCCATACAGCCATTCGACTTACCCTTGGTAGTCTGCTCGATGATTTGCTTGATGTGCTTTCGGTGTGTGGTGAAGCATTCCGGGATAAGCAACGCGAGTTCACTGGCATTGCTACCATATCTCGTACTTGCATGATGGACGCAATGGAGATAGACCTAGGCCACCGATTTTCTGGCTATGCCGATGTCGTTTTCCGACGCCGGGAAGCCATTCTCCTTCACCGACAGCGTATGTTTACAGTCAATCTAGGGGGCACTGTCATCGGATCGGGAGAGGGAGCCGTCCCAGGCTACCGCGAAGTCGTCATTGAAACGCTGCGGGAGCTGTACGGCGAAGAACTTGTGCATCCGGTCAATTTTTACGATACCGCTCAGAACATGGACGAACTTGTTGCTTTGGCGCAGTCACTTTCTAATTTGTCGCAAGTGCTTGTAAAGGTCAGCCAGGACCTGCGCTTTCTTTCATCTGGTCCAGAAGCGGGCATCGGGGAATTGAAACTGCCAAAGACTCAGTCTGGGTCATCGTTCTTTCCAGGTAAAGTGAATCCCGTATTGCTAGAGATGATGATGCAATGTGCATTTTTAGTACAGGGGCTTACCCGAAGCGTTGAATCGTCTCAGATGCACGGTGATACGGATTTAAACGTGTTTGAGGAGTTTGCTGGAATCTTGGTAATGGACCAAATCCAATGTTTGCAAAAAGCCATTCACCTACTTACGAGTTATGCATTGGTGGGGATTTCGGTAGATACGGAGCGTTGCGCTTCCCACGCGAATAGCCTGGTTCCAATGGTAACTCGTCTCGCAAACCAGCACGGATACGGCAAAGTTTCCAATGTCATTCAAGATGCTGCATACAAAGCGATACCCGTAAAGCAAGCCTTAATAGATGCATTTTGAGTTAACGCGTTTGTAAAGTTCAAGACAAGTACTGGAAACGGTAGGTAATGTGGAAACAACGTGACGAAAGAGCCGATCGTTTAAATAACAACATCCGACCGAGAGTGAAGGGGTTTAATCCTATGAAGATGAAGGCTGCCGTAATGACAGAGGTTGGGGGACGGTTGAGCATCCAAGAAGTCGATTTAGCCGAACCCAAAGCGAATGAAGTCTTGGTTAAAATTTTAGCAACGGGTGTTTGCCACAGCGATTTGAATGCTGTCCATGATGCAAACACCCCGATTCCAACCATTCTCGGTCACGAAGGTGCAGGCATCGTTGTTGAGGTCGGCCCTAATGTAAAGACAGTTCAGGTGGGAGACAAAGTTGCATTGAGTTGGGTCCCCTTCTGTGGTACGTGTGAATTCTGCCAAACGGGTCAAGTCAACTTGTGTGAATCCGCTTTTGGTCCGATGTTCGCGGGTACGCTCTTAGATGGCACAAGCCGTCTTAGCGTGGGTGGCCAAGTCGTATATCACAACTCTCTCTTGTCTACCTTTGCGGAGTACACTGTTGTTCCAGAAATGAGTTGCGTGAAGCTTCCACAGAACATGCCTGCAGCAGAAGCATCCCTAATCGGTTGTGGAGTCGCTACAGGATTCGGCGCTGCAGTACGCGCGGCGCAAGTCACGCCCGGATCCACTGTGGCGATTTTCGGAATCGGAGGTGTGGGTGTGAATGCAATTCAGGGTGCGCGTGTTGCAGGTGCAAGCAAAATTATCGCTTGTGACTTGAAAGACCAGAACCTTGAAATCGCCAGAACATTTGGCGCTACTCATACTGTCAACGTAGGCGAAGGAAATACTGTGGATGCCCTCAAAGATCTGACAGGTGGATATGGCGTTCATTTTGCTATCGACTGCACGGGTAACACCCAAGCTGCCTCGACCGCGTGGCAAGGAACGCGAAAAGGCGGAACGACGGTCGTTATCGGAGCATTCAATCCCCAGCGGGAATTATCCCTGCCGGCAGGTGGATTTCACCGGGTAGGTAAGGTGCTAAAAGGGAGTTTTTACGGGGATGTGCATCCGTTCCGCGACTTCCCGCTCATTGCACAACTGTACCTCGATGGTAAGTTCCAACTTGACGAGCTCGTTCTATCGCGGATTCAATTGGAAGATATCAATCAAGCGTTTGATGGTTTCCACGATCACTCTTCTGTGAACGTAGGACGTACAGTCATTGAATTCACTGACCGCAAGCTGGACAAAGTTGCTGCTTACGCTACTGAGTATATCAGTTGAGACTTGAAACGAGATTAGCTCCTAAGGCATATGAACTATACAACCCCGCTCATCTCCCTGCGGGGTTTCTATGTCAATAGAATGGCGTTTCCGATATCCTTGGCATATTGTAGCCGGGCTGTAAAAACAGTGATTTTATCAATCGATGGCGTGATGCAACGGAGAGAGAACTTACGTAAACAAAATCTAGGTACGTGAGTTCTCCTTTGCGTTAGAGAAGTTGGGTCTTACAAAGTGTTTACGCTGGCACCAACTTACCCGCAGTTCTTGCTGGTGCAATCGTGACATCGCTGCCAACATTAATTTTATTCCTAATTTTACGCAAGGTCTCACGTTGGTGAATTACTGATAGATCTACATTTTTGCGATCGTTACAGATGTGATCGGAAATTCGTCTCCTGGGGGCACATTGCCCCAAAAGTTCCCCTTTTGGCCGCGTAGATATGAACTGAAAGTCCACACAAGATCGTTCAGATCATTACTAATTTGATCCAATAATGTTACTACGAGTGATACATTTTACGGTAAGCTGCGGGTGTAAAGTTCGACATTTGGGTGAACACCCGTGTGAAATAATGGATGGAAGAAAATCCGGATAACTCAGCAATTTCTTTAATCGGATGTTCGGATTCGATGAGCAATTGCCGTGCCAAAATGATGCGCTCCAACTGTAGGTATGCCTTATAACTCATTCCCGTGTTCTCGCTAAACAATCGTGAAAGATGTCGGCCAGATACATTTAGGTACGCAGCGACATCATTTAGTAGAAGAGGGCTAGACAAGTTATCCCGTATGAAATGGAGTGCTCTCTCGAGAACTGGGTTTTTGTGTGAAGGGAAATGGTCGTGAGTGGGTGTTTCCATCGGCCGAAAGCTTGTGACCAACGAAATGAGTAGTGTAGTGGACAGCGCATGTAGCGTCTCTTGTTCAAATGTAGGGAGTGACGCAGTACGAATGAGCGCATCCCACACAGTGTTTGATACTGGCTTTCGGTCTCCATGTATGACCACATCTTCGATGTCGAACATGTTTTGCCACCGAGCTACCCATGAGTTTAAGTTCTCTTGGGGAGGAACTTCGAAAGCAACAAACGCCAGTGTTAAACCGCTTTCGCTGACAATCTGATGAATAATATTGGGTCTGGATATAAAAAGAGAGCCATCGTTTAATTGGAATTTAGATCCTTTTTCAATATAAAAGCCTCGTCCGTGTATCACATAACAAACCTCAAAGAATGAGTGCTTGTGAGATATGTTACTAAAGTGGGCCTCCTCTAATCCCCAATAGTGCACCGGGATTGTTATATCATCGACGCGAATGTTCGAAAGTGCGGCATTCAATACATTTCGGGCACGCTGGGTATCAACGTCTCGCATTTCTTTATCCCCCCTTATCCTGACAAATGTCCGATTTCTACAAATATGTATCATCTTTCTGCAAAGACACACGAAATCCTCTCAAGCACAATCATGGTAAGCATAGAGCATGCTCATACGCGTTTGATGAGGGAGGTTTTCGTGATGGAGTTTTCGAATCAAGACGTCAAATTTTACAATGAGAATGGATATCTGTTGGTGCAGGGGGTATTCAGTCCTTCAGAGGTAGAAGAAATGCGAAGCGCCATCGACGGCATTTTAGATCGAGCATCGCGTACAAAGCTTGACCGTTCTGCGACGTGGCAAGGTGATTATTTACCCCAAGAAGAACTCAAGAAACTCGTTCTAAAGGGATTTCACGATGTTCATTACCATGATTCTGCATTTTTAAGGGCGCTGAGTCATTCGAATATGCGACACGTATTGTCTAGTATAGTGGGTCCCAATGTTCAGCTGCACCACTCGAAAATGCTCGTGAAACCACCTGAAAGAGGCGCGGCGTTTCCTTTACATCAGGACCACCCATATTTCCCACACGAGAAGCACACTATGTTGGCAGCTAGCGTTCATCTGGACGATTCAGATATGGAAAATGGATGTCTTTGTGTCATCCCTGGGTCACATAAAGTGGGTCCCATTCCACACGTAGGTAGTTACTATCTTGATCACCAAAAGTATCCATTGTCTAAGGCGACTCCGTGTCCGGCCAAGGCGGGAGATGTACTTTTCTTCAACTATTTAACCATCCATGGTTCTGACATCAATAGAAGCAATCGAGTGCGGCGAAACGTGTTGTTCCAATATCGTGATCCTGCTGATCCACCGACCAAAGATGTGCACGTCAACTGGGGGCAAGGCTTAATGGTGTGTGGACAGAACCCTATTTTCAAGGAGTATAAGCCGACCACACCGTCTGACATTGAATGACGCTATGTGGAACCCAATTATGGAGCTCGAAACGAATTCCTAACATCACACCGACAGGTAGTGTTCCGGATAATGTCTCATTTGAAAAAGACGTTTTCTGTTTTGCTGGGTACTGCCGTCATCTAATGGATATCTCAGTTCACTTCAGATGACAGAGCAGATGTACTGATTGTCGACGATTCGCTGTTCAGCCGCAGTCAAAGGACCTCGCAACCTGGCTGTCAACCAGGGGATATCGTTGCAAGTCCTCTGAATCCACTGGTATACCATGAAGGGAATGTTCATGATGAGTGAAATGTTGTTGGTCGGGAATCGTACACATCTTTATGGAGTTGCACAAGGATGGGGGCAGTTACCGAATCACATTTCCTATGGGTATACCCATGGCGTATGTGTCGATGCGCACGATAACGTATATGTATTTAATACAAGCAAAGATGCCGTGATTGTCTTTGATAGGGATGGTCATTTCCTCAAATCGTGGGGATCTCAATTTGAAGGTGGGGCACATGGTTTTTACTTACATCGTGACGATGACGGTCAAGAATTTTTCTACATGACGGATGTTGAACGTGGTCTAATGGTAAAAACCACACTCGACGGGGAAGTGCTGCTTGAGGTAGGCGCTCCAGACCGTCCAGATTTGTACGATGCTGAACGGTGCTACATTCCGACCGATGTTTGCGTTGCGCCCAACGGCGATATATATGTGGCGGATGGCTATGGGCAATCTCATGTCCATCAGTATGACGCAGAGGGAAGCTACATTCGTACGTTTGGTGGGAAGGGTTCTGGCCCAGGTCGTGTCACCGAACCGCATGGGATATCTATCAATTTACGTGGAGCAGAGCCAGAGGTATATGTGGCGGATAGGAGAAATCACCGAATCCAAGCGTTTACGCTCGATGGGGAGCATAAATACTTTGTCGATCACGATTTGGATTTACCTTGCAGCTTTTACTTTTACGGAGACGAAATATATATTCCCGATTTAAACAGTAGAGTGACAATTCTGGATAATGATAATCGTTTGATCACGCATATAGGCGAGGATCAACAGGCGTACAAACAAGATGGATGGCCAAATTTGGCGAAGTCGTATTATCGACCAGATAAATTTAGTTCTCCGCACGGAGTATGTGTGGATTCGCGTGGAGACGTATATGTCGTGGAGTGGATTTCTGATGGTAGGGTAACGAAACTCATTCGTCAAGCATGACAAATGCTACCCAATGCAGTGTATCATCGGCATGGGGAGGCCAAGTCTCGGGAAATTCCAAATACAAGGATAGAGCGGACGCTTCCTAACCGTCCCGCGGGGGTTCGAGTCCCTCCAGGTGCGCCATAAAACTCTTATGTAGTGCGCCCTTATTCGACGCCAAACTGCTCGTTCCCACGTTACGGGTACCCTTTCGTCGTCCCGCTTCTGTCGTAACGACTGCAAACTGCACAAACATAAGCCACCTTCCATCACGTAGAGGTGGCTTATGTCCGTCTCATACGCTCCACGCAGCATCACGTGGCAGTCCTGCTTCTACCAATCCGCCACCGATCCGTCATCCTCATGAACCCACATTGGATTCTGATGCTCCCCGGTGTATATCATCTCTTTCATCGCCTCTTCATCAACGTCTACGCCAAGACCAGGTGCTGTCGGTAACTCGATATAACCGTCGTGAACCTGAAATGGTTGCTTGAACAGCCCATCACCAAGATGGACTTGTTCTTGCGCTAAAAAGTTGGGAACCGTAGCGACCACCTGCAAACTGGCTGCTAGATTCATGCCACTGAGTGCGTTGTGCGGGGCGAAGGAGACAAAATAGCTTTCAGCCATGGCAGCAATTTTCTTTGCTTCGGAAATACCGCCGCAGTGACAAACGTCCGGCTGAATCACGGCGGCGGCTTGCTTCTCGAGGAGCTCGCGAAAACCCCATTTGGTATACAATCGCTCGCCAGTCGCCACAGGAATCGAGGTTGAACGAGCGATGGTTGCCATCGCGTCGATGTTCTGTGCAAGACAGGGCTCCTCAATAAACACTGGTTGGAGGGGTTCGAATTCCTTGGCTAGACGAATCGCTAAAGCGGGTGACACGCGTCCGTGAAAATCGATCGCGAAATCGATGCCCCACCCAATCTCTTCGCGAATGGTCTCCATAAATCTCACTTGGCGTCGGATGTAATCCGGCGTTTCGATCATCCGCGCGGGTTCCGGAAGCGCAGTTTTGACCATCGTATATCCCTGTGCGACGGCTTCGCGGCATTGGGATCGCAATGCATCGAGCGTTTCACCGTGGACGTGGCGGTAGATACGGATTCGGGATCGGACGGCGCCACCGAGTAACGTGTAGACCGGTACGCCTAGGGATTTGCCAAGAATATCCCACATCGCCTGTTCGACGCCGCTCAACGCGCTGCATAAGACGGGACCGCCGTGGTAGAAGGTGCCGCGATAGATGGCTTGCCAGTGGTGTTCGATTTGTCGTGGGTCCTTGCCGATCAGATAGTCGGTCAATTCGTGTACTGCCTGTTCGACCGTCCGTCCGCGGCCTTCCAGCACACACTCCCCGTAGCCTGTGATGCCTTCATCTGTGTGCATACGAAGAATGGCTGAACGAGGTCGAATGTGTTGAATCGAGATATCCGTGATTTTCATGAGTTTCCCTCCTACGGTCGGACCGCGGTTCCGTCCACGGATCGGGCGAGTGTCCAGGTTGCAGCGTGTGGGGTCGCTGTGATCTGTGTTCGTTGATCGATATCGAGACTGCCGCCATAGCCGCCATAGATTATCGTTGAATTTGTTCGATCCGCCCCATGACCACGGTGTAGAAAAAGATGCCGACCACAAGTACACAAGCTGCAAGGATAAATGGTCCTGCGAACGAGTGGGATGCCTGGGCTACATAACCTGTTAAGATGGTTGATACGATGCCGACGAGTCCATTGAGGAAATTCATAATACCGCCCACGATCCCGACTGTTCCTTTCGGGGCGACAATGGAGGGTAAGCTCCATCCAATCGGTGCAAACATGCTGAGGCCAGCCAATGAGATGGTGATCCAGATGATCGCGATGACTGGGTTCTTCGTAAACCCGGCGAGTCCGACCGTTAGGCCTAGAATCATGCCGATGACCATGAATGTCTTGCGGACCTTACTGGCGTCACGACCGCTGCGGATGACCTTATCGACGAGCCAACCGCCAATCAACACGTCGGCTGCGGATGCGACGATCCAAGGAACGACCGAATAGGCGCCGGTTTTCAGCAACGACATGTGCATCTGCGTTTCGAGGTAGCCTGGGATCCAGGAGGAAAGCAGCCCAAACGCGTACCCATAAGCGGCAAAACCGAAGGTCAGCGCCAATACCTTACGTTGTGTGAGCAAAAATCCTAAGCTGCGAAGCACGCCACCTTCGGGAGCACCTGTTTCTTGTGCGCCACCTTCCTTGATATAGTCAAGTTCCTCCTTCGTGATCTTCTTGTGCTCTTCGGGGTCTCGGTACCAAATCCACCATACGACGGCGAACGCTAGGCTTAAGATGGCTGTAAACCAAAATCCGCCGCGCCATCCCCACATGGTCATCGTCCATGCTACGAGCGGGATCCCCAGTACGTTAGAAATTTTCGCGGCGCCATCGAACAGGGATGTCGCGAGACCTCGTTCACGAAGCGGAAACCAGTACCCCGTTGCCTTGGACGCGCCGGGGAACGCCGGACATTCGGCAATACCCAGCAACACGCGCGACAAAATGACGATCCCCATGCCACCTGCTATGGCGGTGAGCATCGTCGCCAGACTCCACAATATAATGCCTACTCGATTCAGCCATTTGATCCCAATCCGATCGAGGATCGATCCAATCGGGATTTGCATGACTGTGTAAGACCATGAGAACGCCGACAGCAGTATTCCGACCTGGCCTAGCGAAAGGTGAAATTGATTCATCATGGGGTGTGTAGCGACGCTGATGTTCACGCGGTCAAAGTAATTGACAATCACACCGAGCCCAATAAGCCCTCCGATACTCCAGCGAACATTTCCGGCTTTCCCATTCATCCGAAATCCCTCCGCCGCGCCTATTTGAAAGCCCTTTCAACCGCTGTTTAACAACAGCGTATTCTCGGGGGTATTCATTCATGATTGAAGGTAATTCAGAGTTTCGGGGACGTTTCGATCACGCTGGGAGCTGCTGTATCCTCGCAAAGGGAAGGACAAGGGGCGCTCGTTGAATAGTCGGTTGTTGTGTATGTTCACGCGATATTCAAGTATGTTAAATATATTCTACACGTCTGCCAATCGATGGGGATACAATGATGTTGTAGAACAGTCTGTGTATGCGCTTTCTATGTCCGGCTCTGTCCACGATTGAAAAGGCACTAGATCAAAAAAACATCACTATGGTTGTTAGCTAGGTTTGATCGTTTAGCTGACATGGGAGAGGGAAGTCATTGTCAAATTCGCAGAGCAATCAACAGGGAGTAACGAAGCTAGAAGAACACATCCACACTGACTTTCAAAAAGATATGACCTACGGAGATTATCTTCAGCTAGATAAAATTTTGAACAGTCAACGCAGATTGTCCGATCACCACGACGAGATGTTATTTATCATTATTCACCAATCGAGTGAATTGTGGATGAAGTTAATATTACATGAGCTAAACGCTGCAATTGGTTGTATTCGGGATAACGATT
Organism: Alicyclobacillus fastidiosus; assembly: GCA_029166985.1. Lineage (GTDB taxonomy): Bacteria > Bacillota > Bacilli > Alicyclobacillales > Alicyclobacillaceae > Alicyclobacillus > Alicyclobacillus fastidiosus_A. Next base: position 51,477 of record CP119138.1, read on the forward strand.
TAGAACCGGCGTTCAAGATGTTGTCCCGTGTCGCTCGGATTCAGCAACAATTGATCCAGTCTTGGGATGTACTCTCGACCTTGACTCCGGCTGAATATATGGAATTCCGGGATAAATTGGGGCATTCATCTGGTTTTCAGTCCTACCAAAACCGGTTGATTGAATTTGCGCTCGGATTCAAAACACCTCATATTTTGTCGGTTTACAAGCACCAGCCTGAACTGCATGACCAACTGCAACGGGCAATCCATGAACCGAGTATTTATGATGTGGCGATCCGGGCCTTGGCAGCTCGGGGATTATCGATCGATGAAGTATGCCTTGATCGGGATTGGTCACAGGATTATCAGCCCAATGCGAGTGTTGAGGCAGCGTGGCTGACTGTCTACCGCGATGTCAATCAATATTGGGATCTCTACGAACTCGCTGAGAAACTGGTCGATATTGAGGGGCGCCAGCAACAGTGGCGTTATAACCACGTGCTCACAGTCGAGCGGATCATCGGACATAAGCAGGGCACGGGTGGCTCATCTGGTGTGACGTATTTGAAACGAGTGTTAGACCACCGCTTTTTCCCTGAGTTATGGAGCTTGCGAACGCAACTCTAGGATGTTCCGTCACGTCATGACGGCGAAAGTCCAGTCAAAATGCTTGAGTCTCCGACACAAATCAGAAACGAGGCGATGTGAATGGCAATGTCAGATACGTCCCGGGCATACGCAGAACAGCTCGACAAGGAAGACGCGCTTTCTTCCTTTAAGCAAGAATTTTACGTTAAAGAAGGTACCATCTATATGGATGGAAACTCGCTTGGTCTGCTGTCCAAGCGCTCGGAGCAGTCGCTTTTGGCTGTTTTAGACAGTTGGCGGACATTGGGCATCGACGGTTGGACGGAAGGGGAACACCCTTGGTTTGATTACTCCGAGAAACTGGGTGCGATGCTGGCACCACTTGTCGGTGCGTCTGCTGAGGAAGTGATTGTAACGGGATCGACAACGACGAACCTCCACCAACTTGTGGCCACGTTCTATCGACCCGAGGGAGCACGGACCAAGATTGTGGCGGATGAGTTGACGTTTCCCTCTGACATCTACGTTTTGCAAAGCCAAATCCGTCTTCATGGGCTAGATCCGCAGGAACACTTGATCCAGGTGAAAAGTCGGGACGGCAGGATGGTGAACGAAGACGATATCATCGCTGCGATGAGCGATGAGGTTGCCTTGGTGCTACTCCCGTCAGTCTTGTACCGCAGTGGTCAATTGTTGGACATTCAGCGTTTGTCTGCAGCTGCACGGGCACGAAACATTCCGATTGGATTTGACTTGTGTCATTCGATCGGCGCAGTTCAGCACGAGTTATCGCTGTGGGATGTCGATTTCGCGGTTTGGTGCAATTATAAGTATTTAAATGCTGGCCCGGGCAGCGTCGCGGGCCTATTCGTCAATCGGAGACACTTTGGGCGGCTCCCGGCCCTCGCTGGCTGGTTCAGTTCGAGAAAGGACGTCCAGTTTGATATGGACCACCAACTGACACCGGCGGAACACGCGGGTGCGTATCAAATTGGAACGCCTCATATTCTGAGTGCTGCGCCACTGATGGGCTCATTGTTGATGTTTGCGGAGGCCGGGATCGACAAGTTGCGTGCGAAGTCGCTCCGGATGACGCAGTACATGATGGATCTGATGGAAAGCGAACTGTCGGGTATGGGATTTGTGATCGGAAACCCAATCGAGGACCATCGTCGCGGCGGACACGTCGCTTTGATCCATGAAGAAGCTGTACGAATTTGCAAAGCTCTGAAGGACAACGGAGTCGTTCCTGATTTTCGTGCACCTGATGTCATTCGGCTTGCACCGATTCCGCTTTATACCTCATTCCAAGATGTCTGGGACATGGTACAGCGGTTGAGGGCGATCATGCTGGAGAAACAATACGAACGCTACGAAAAGAAACGGGGTGTGGTGGCATGACGAGGTGGATCGACATTTCACAACGATTGGACAGTAACGTCCCTACCTGGCCCGGGGATACCCCATTCTCGTATCGTTTGACTTGGACGAAGCAAATGAGCGGATCGGTTAATGTTGGTCAGATCACCATGAGCACGCATACAGGCACGCATATTGATGCACCTTTCCATTTTGATGAGAACGGCAAAAAGGTGCTGGAACTGGATGTGAACCTGTATGTTGGCCCTGCCCGAGTCATTCATCTTCCAGCAATGGACCAAGGCGCCATTGGAAGTATCGGAGTGGAAGACATTGAACGGGTAGATTTGCAGGGGGTCACGCGCCTTCTTATTCGTACGGGGGCTTGGGAGGAGCGGCGGGTCTTCCCCGAAAAGATTCCTGAAATTCGCCCAGAACTCGCGGAATATCTAGCAGGTCGCGGTGTGCAGCTGCTGGGTTTGGATCTCCCGTCGGTGGATCCGCTGGACAGCAAGGAGTTGCCAGCCCATCACGCACTCACTCGACATCACATTCACATTCTGGAGGGGCTCGTGTTGGACGATGTTCCCGCGGGGGACTACGAGCTAGCCGCATTGCCTCTCCCCTTGGCAGATGCTGATGGCAGTCCTGTGCGGGCTGTATTGAGGCCCTTGTACTCGGGTTAATTTTCTACAAAGATGACTTAACATCGTCTATGTGGATTTTTCCTCTGCTTTTTATAATGAAGCAAAGTTGGTAGAGGAGGTTCTGAGCGATGGCAGTCAATGGGCCGACGTTGTTGACCGATGAACAAATGCGACAGTTCATCACACAAGGGTATTTGATCCTCAAGACAGACTTTTCTCAAGAGTTTCATGAACATTTGACGGAGCAGTTGAATGAGGTATACAGGAACGAGGGCAATCCGGGCAATAATTTACTACCGAGAATCCGAGAGTTACAACGAGTATTTGATCACCCCGTGATCGATGGGGCATTGACGAGTGTGCTGGGGCCGAATTACATGATGCACTCGCATCGACATGGTCATTATAATGCGGTAAATACTCCTGGTGATTGGCATAAGGACAGCTATTGGGGATATCAGAGAATGCGCAATCATCATCCATGGTGGGCCATGATTATGTACTTCCCGCAAGACACCCCTATCGAGTTGGGGCCCACGGGTGTCTTTCCCGGTACGCAAAATTATGAAACGCGTACCTTTACGAAGGACGAAGTGGAGGATGAGGTGCTGGCCAGTGGAGAAGCTGGAACGTTTGCGCTGATTCACTATGACATCTGGCACCGTTCCACGCCGAATCTATTGGGTCAACCTAGATATATGCTGAAGTTCGAATTTATGCGGACAACGTATCCGACACGACCGAGTTGGGATCATCACGATGCCGAATGGGTGCTCCCTGAGACTTTGAATACACCGATTGCAAGACACGATATGCTCTGGAAAGAGATGTGGAATTGGTTGTCTGGTGAGATTGGAAGTCTTTCTGGAACATTATCGGATGACTCGGAATCGATTTCTGCATTGGTGACTCAGTTACAGGGTGAGTCTGAGCCATTGGCCCTGAATGCAGCCTATGAGCTCGCGTGTAGGGGGGGAAAGGGCGTCAACGCATTGTTGCAAGCCCTACACCACGAAGAAGTCACGGTGTCACGTATCGCCGCCTATGGTTTGTCTGTTTCCGGCAGGGGAGCGATTGAAGGCTTAACTGCTTCGTTGGATAGTGATCGGCCTGACACTGTGACACATGCCGCCTTCGCTCTAGGAGAATTGGGCTACTTCGCGAGTGAAGCTGTTACGAAACTGGTCAGTCTATTGGACCATCCGGCTGAACGAGTGCGCCGCGAGATTGTCGAATCGCTCGGAATGATTGGGACACCCGTGGACGAGGTGATTTCGGGATTAGTTCGGGGCTTGCAGGATGACGACGTCCAAGTCCGTTTCATGGCAGGGCTCGCATTCACTCGACTGGGGAGTGCTGGGGCTCCTGCGGTGCCACATTTAGAGGACGTTTTGGACGACGATAACCGCTATGTCCGGGCACACGCTTTAGAGGCACTGCGGTATATCGGTACAGACCAAGCGAAAGATCTGCTGATTCATAGATTGATGAACGATCGTTGGTGTTCGACAACAACCCCTGCCAACGCGTTCTATCCGTAACGGTACGGTATCAATAGGAGATTCCAAGCATCCTGTCGGTTCCTAACGAGGAGGAACGACAGGATGCTATTTTGCCGAGACAGGAGGTTCGTGATCGGTTGCAAATAACTGGCGATAGTCGGTCGGAGCAAAGCCAGTGTATTCCTTAAACATCCGTGAGAAATAAGCGATGTCCATGCCGAGGGAATCTGAAATCTCCAGGATGTTCAAGTGGGTTGATCTTAGTATGTGTTTTGCCTTCTCAATCCGCATACGGTTGATGTAATGGATGGGAGATATCCCTGTTGCCTTTTTAAAGACGCGGATCAGATAGTTTGGATGAAAATGCGCAACTTGCGCAAGTTCACTGATCGACAGCTTGTCGGACAAATGCTCCTCAATATACTGTAAAACGTGATCTATTTTTGCAAGTGAATTGATTGTTTTCGTATTGATGTTCACCGTTTCACATTGTTCAACAAAGAACGCGACAATCTCCAAAAGAATAGAATGGACATGCATGAGTGAGGTTAGAGACTCATGATGGTGCCAGTATATTAAGTCTTCAAATTTTTGTTTTAACCACTCTGGGTGCGTAACGTGAATCAATGATGAGGTATTCAGAATTTGAAACAGATCCAGTTGACCAATTTGCGCTCGAAAATGACACCAATATTTTCCGAATGTGTTTTCGTTGATCGTCCCATACGATTGGATGTTTCCCGAGGGAAGCAAGATTAGGTCTCCGGGCAGCGGGGAAAATCGCCGATCCCCTACTTTGAGATATCCTTCACCCTCTATGATGAAATAGAGCTTATTAAAGTCCGGGGTGTAATCGTCGTCGTGCCAAGTCGTAGGTACCTTAGTATAGGCGGCGACGGACAAATCTAGTTGGACGTTGGAAAGGTACTGTTTTGCGAAGGTGATTTCACTCGTATCCATTTCCAGCCGCCTCTCATATCTTCTTCCTTTACCTTTGACAGGGCCACACCACATCATGAATGGCTAAGAATATCGCCGCAAGCCAGCAACATGCCTCCGTCAGGATGTTTCTCGTGAGATACCTATTTATCACCAAAGTCTACATCATATTCGATGCGGAGTGCGTGGCCAACATGTCAGTTAAACGCGCCCGCCCCAATCCACCCAAATTGACGAGAACTCATCAATATGTACAATAATCAGTGTCATTAGCACTCAGTAAACTCGAGTGCTAAAAGCGGTCGATATACACGGATACACCACTATCCCCACCGTGAAAGGAGACAGTTCGATGGAGAAAACACCATTTAAAGCGGAATCCAAGAGGCTGCTGGAGATGATGATCCATTCCATCTATTCCAATCGTGAGATTTTCCTGAGGGAGTTAATTTCGAACGCCAGCGATGCCATTGACAAGCTGTACTACAAGGCACTTGGTGACGACAACCTGTCGTTTGACAAGGACAATTACTTCATCAAGGTAGCTCCGGATAAGGCAACCCGGACGCTGACGATTACGGATACGGGCATTGGCATGACTCGGGATGAGCTCGAGAACAACTTGGGTGTGATCGCTCAAAGTGGATCTTTGGCCTTCAAGCGCGAGAACGAGCTGGAAGATGGACATAGTATTATCGGTCAGTTCGGCGTTGGGTTTTACTCAGCGTTTATGGTGGCGGACGAGGTCACGGTCATCACCAAGGCGTTTGGAAGCGAGACTGCGTTTAAGTGGCAGTCGTCTGGGGTGGACGGATACAGCATTGAGCCTACGCAGAAGGATACAGTCGGTACGGAGATCATGTTAAAGCTGAAAGAGAGTACCGAGGATGAGCATTACGATGAATACCTGGATGAGTACCGGTTGAGATCGATCATCAAGAAGTACTCGGACTTTATTCGCTATCCGATCAAGATGGACGTGACGCTGCGAAAGCCGAAAGAAGGCAACGAAGGGGAATTTGAGGAGTATCGGGAAGAGGAAACCATCAACAGCATGGTTCCGATTTGGAGACGGAATAAGAACGAACTCACCGACGAAGACTACGAGAATTTCTACATGGAGAAGCATTATGGCTTTGATAAGCCGTTGCAGCATGTGCACATCAGTGTAGATGGTGCGGTGAGGTACAACGCGATTTTGTACATCCCTGAAAAGACACCGTTCAACTATTACAGCAAGGAATACGAGAAGGGGCTGGAACTGTATTCGAACGGCGTCCTCATCATGAGCAAATGCCCGGACCTGCTTCCGGACTACTACAGCTTTGTGAAGGGCATCGTCGATTCAGAGGACTTGTCGCTCAACATCTCGCGCGAGATTCTGCAGCAGGATAAGCAAGTGAAGCTGATCGCGAAGAACATCAAGAGCAAGATCACGAGTCAGTTGCAGCGCCTGTTGAAAGACGATCGCGAGAAGTATGAAGTGTTTTATAAAGCCTTTGGCACCCAATTGAAGTACGGGGTCTATAGTGACTTTGGCGCGAACAAGGACGTGCTGCAGGACCTGTTGATGTTCTACTCGTCCAAGGAAAAGAAACTGGTCACGCTGGATGAATACGTGTCGAGAATGCCTGAGGATCAGAAGTACATTTACTATGCTACTGGCCAGACGTACGAGCGGATCGACAAATTGCCGCAGACGGAACTGGTGGCTGATAAGGGATACGAGATTCTCTATTTCACCGAAGACGTGGATGAGTTCGCCATCAAGGTGATGATGAGCTATAAGGAGAAGGAATTCAGGTCTGTGTCCAGCGGTGATCTGGGGATTGAAACTGAAGACAACTCTGAGCAGACGGAAGCAGAGGCGAGTGAGAACCGGGCTCTGTTTGACGAGATGAAAGAAATCTTAGGGGACAAGGTCAAGGCTGTCCGAGTTTCGAAACGGCTTAAGAACCACCCTGTATGCTTGACGGCGGATGGTGAAATCACCATCGAGATGGAAAAGGTGCTTCGGGTCATGCCGAACAACGAACACATCAAGGCAGACAAGGTGTTGGAGATCAACATCCATCACGATGTATTCCACTCATTGCGATCGGCCTTTGAAGGCGACAAGGAGAAACTGCGGCTCTACACGCACCTGCTGTATAATCAGGCGCTGCTGATCGAGGGATTGCCTGTTGACGATCCGGTGGACTTCACCAATGACATTTGCAAAATCATGGTGTGACGCGTTCGAAGGATAGGCAGCGTCTACACATCGGGATCGTCATTAGAATCTAGTAACCACCTGCAAGCCATCAACCTAGCGACAGATACCGACGTTAATCTACCTCGGTCGGTACTGTCGCTTTTTTGCGGATGGGCGTGGCCGTTGGACCCTTTCCAACCGCATCGATGCCAAATCCTACCCTTCCTTTTACGGCAGTCAGCGCAACTCCTTAGTCTGGTGAAACTCGTCTTCTGATCTTCCCCACAAGAAAGCCAGTGCATGTCTTGTTGTTTCGTTGATTTAGCGAGTTTTGCGGGCCTCCCGAATCTACGCCCGCATGAAGTCATAGACATTACCAAACAAAGTTCGGGGGGAACTTGACTTGGCAGAGACCATTCCGGATGTCGTACAAGATGCGGTCGATCAATATGTGGAGTTGTATCAGGTATTCAAGCAGTTGGAGGAGAGAGTGCAGGCGCTTCGGAAGGAAATTGAGCCGTTTATGAAAGACAGTGGGATTGAGTCCATCTCCGACCGGAATCGTCTCGGCAAAGTGCAGATGACGGTCCAGAATCGCGCGAAGATGACCTCGAGATACACGACTTACGATGTCCATGAGTTGTCAAAGCTGCTGAGCCCTGAGCTGGTGGAAAAGTGCCTGGTTGAAGTTGTCGACAGGGAGAGGGTAGATGCATTGACGAAACTTGGGGAGATTTCATCGGAAGTGGCCGCTCATCGTGCCGTGACACCTACCTACGGTTTGACCGTCCGTTTTGGGAAGTAAAGGGGCAGACTCCAGAACGACCCATTACCCTGCTCTCAGGGTGGTTTGTTTTCCTTAAAGAGCAGGGTAAGCCTCTTGAAAATCCTCAACGTGGAAATCCCCAAATCCGCAAGTCCCCATCACCCAGGCACTTCCCGCAAACGCAGAAATAGGCCTTTCGACACCTGGTATAGGCCTTTACGTCCTCCACGGAAATTTCATAAGGGTGTATAAACCCGTCGAGAAGGTGAGAAATGCCCTTTTGGGCGCTATCGCCAGCTTGAGATTTAGTGTTTGGATGACGGAACTTTTTGCGCACTTTCGATGCCTGTTCTTTGGGGGGGTGGAACGAGTGGATGACTTCAAAAAGGATATTCAAAAGCTCGATTTGGGCAGTTTGCACGCCGAGAAGGTGAAGCCGACCGACAAGCGCGGTGATTATGATGCGGTCCTGGTACGGTGTGGCGGTTGCTTCCGCTGTGGCGGTTGCGGCGGCTGCGGTGGTTGTTTCCGTTGTGGCGGCTGTGGTGGTTGTTTCCGCTGCGGCGGCTGTTTCGGCTGCTTCTTTTGGTAATCAGGTGACCTTGCACTCGAATTGAACACGTTGAACCATTCATCAATCCCCGTCCGATGCTATGCGATTCGGACGGGGATTTCTCTATGGAACCGAATAGACCTATCGGCGATATGATGACAGCGATGTATTGTGTTGCAGGACGATGCTCGTACACGTGTGGCCGAATTCCATTTCGCTGAAGGGGAATCAGCATGGGGAGTATTCAACCGTGGATGCGCTTAAAAGTGAAAGGAGATACGTTTTTCCTTCCCGACGCCGACGGGAAGGTGTATTTCCGAAATAATGTTGGTTCATTCCGACTAGATGGGGCGTCGGTTCAGGCCTGGATCGAAAAACTACTGCCCGTATTCGATGGACAGCATACGTTGGCGAGCTTGACGGACGGACTGCCGACGCCGTATCGAGACAGGATTTTCGAGGTCGCAGGGATCCTGTATGACAACGGCTTTGTACGAGATGTCAGTGTAGACGTACAACATCAGTTGTCAGAGGAAGTTGTGCAGCACTATGCGCCGCAGATCGAGTTTATTGACAACGCGATCGGCTCAGGCGCCTATCGGTTCCAGACATACCGAAATTCGAACGTTTTAGCGATCGGCACTGGAGCACTCTTGGTTTCGCTTGTTGCCGCACTGTTGGAATCGGGACTGGCGGCGATCAATCTGGTCATCGACGATCAGGGTGGTGAGCACCTATCCCGGCTTGAGGAGGTCGTGTCGTCCTATCGGGACTTGGACGATGGCGTGGCCGTCCACGATCTGACGGAGCAGGTCAATGACCTCGCATCCTTAGAGAAGGTGGTCCAAACCATGGATGCGATGCTCTATATATCACAAACCGGCGACCTCGACGAATTGCGGCGCGTGGAAGCTGTCTGTCGCCGTGAACGGAAGTTGTTCATCGCCGCGACTGTTGTGGATGGCCTAGGGCTTGTGATTCCGACTGTCTGGCCGGACAGCACCTTGGGTGTCGACTCCGGCTTCGATGCTGTCTGGCGGCGAATCCAGCGGACCGCCTTCGAGCGGGACCTACATGTGAGTGGTTTGACCGGCACGAGTGGGGCAGTACTCGCCAATGTGCTGGTTTTTGAACTGTTTAAGACGATCACTGAGGTGGATCGTGCGACTGGATATCGCCTTTACATGTTGGACGTGGAGACGCTCGAGGGGAAGTGGCACGAGGTGATCCCGGTGAGCGTTGTGGGGCGGATCGGTGCGGAGCGGAGGATTGCCAATCTTGACGAGCGGCTGGCAGCTGACGTGGGGCCCAGCATGAACGAGGTCCTGGCCTACTTTGGCCGAATGACAGACACAGCGACGGGCATTTTCCACGTTTGGGATGAGGGCGGGTTGTCACAACTTCCGCTTGCGCAATGTCTGATACAACCGGTGGTTCCAGTGCCCAGTGGCCCGGCGGAATTACTTGCACAAATGGTGTGTACGGGATTTACACACGAAGAGGCCCGTTGTGAGGCGGGACTGACGGGGCTCGAGGAGTACGTGCGGCGGCGGATGGGCGGAATGACGGACGACGGGCATCTTCTGGGCATTGGAGCTGGTGGAACGGTGGCGGAAGCCGTCGGACGCGGTTTGCAGGCGCGCTTGACGATGGAACTGCGTCGCGCACTGGACGAAAGCCCAGCTACCATTCGCTTGATTGAACTTGGCGAGATCGCCGACGAGAAGTGTCGGTTTTATCTTCAGGCATTGCGTGCGATGGGGATCGATCCGGTCGTCGGCATCAGTCACGACGCCTTTGGCTTTCCTGTTGCCTGGGTTGGGACGAATGGACGCTTTGTGGGAAGCGTTGGGTTTTGCTTGAGTATGGCGCTGCAGCGCACATTAGCGTACGCCCTGCGGTGCGAAAGTGCGGAGGAAGAGGATGACTTGGCAGAGGATACCCGATGTGTCTCTACGGCCGTGGCGCAGTTGGAGCGCGAGGAAGCGGTTGCCCCTACGGACGTTGAGGCGTGGCCGGGTTTTTACGGTGAAGAGGTGACTGCGGCGCTGGACGCGCTGGCGCACAGCGGCAAGGATGTCCAGGTACTGGATTTGGCACTGGAGCCGTTCCTGACCGATGTCTTAGCGGGCGTGATAGGCGTCTTCATCCAACAGGGGGGATCGCGATGACGTCACGCGTCTTAGTCGTCGGAGATGGGGTGCTCGTTGCTGCTGTGCTCAAATTACTCGATTTCAGCAAGGCGTGTGAGGTGATCCACGAGTCGCAGGTGCCGTCGCAAGCTCCTGTGGGCGTAGAGTTGGCGCTTGTGCTTGACGATGCCTGGCGTCCGTCTGTGCATGCGCTGGCAGAGAATGTGTTTCGCGCGAAAGGGCTGCCTTGGCTCCGTGGATTTGTGGCGTTTGGGCATGGATTTATCGGTCCACTGGTTCGGCCGACGGAGGCTGGCTGCTCCTTCTGTGCGGATATGCGCACGCTGATGGCAGACGTCGACAGGCGTGAGATGTGGCAGTTTCGCATGCAGCTTGCGACGGGTGGGGGCCTTGATCGAGACGTGTGGGCGACGCGGACTGGGCTGTTGCACATGGCGAATGCATTGGTGGCGGAAGTCGAGCGGATACTCTGCGACATCGACGCGTGCCGCGTGGTCGATCACGTCATTTGTACAAACTTAAGCACTTTCGACACCGAGCGTCACTTCATTTTGCCGAACGCAGCCTGCCCGGTCTGTGGGACATTGCCTGACGATTCCCCAGAAGCTGCCGTCATTCCATTGGACGCCAGCCCGAAGGTGAACAAAAACAGCTTTCGCAGCCGCTCCATCCAGGCCTTGGCGAGTAAGCTCGCGCATGACTACCTGGACTACGGGGCGGGGTTGCTCAACGGAAAGGTCCAGGACCTCATCACGCCATTTGCGGCAGTGAGTGTCAATCTTCCGCTCCTGCTTGGCGATGAGGGCACCTCTGGCCGGGCTCACTCATATGAGGAATGCGAAGTGACGGCCATCCTGGAGGGGCTCGAACGCTACTGTGGATTGGAGCCTCGCGGAAAACAGACGGTGGTCTGCGACACATACGCCAATCTGAAAGACTGCGCGCTCGACCCGAGGACGGTCGGCTTGCACGACCCCCGACACTACCTGCGCCCCGACTTCCCGTTTCAAGCGTTTGACGACGATCTGGCGATGGATTGGGTGTGGGGGTACTCCCTGACGAGCCATCGGCCCATTCTCGTCCCGCAGCGGTTTGCCTATTACAGTCTCGGCGGTGGTGACGGGGTTGTCTACGAGACGTCCAACGGGTGTGCGCTTGGCGGCACGCTGGTCGAGGCCATCTTTCACGGAATCCTCGAAATCGTCGAGCGCGACGCGTTCCTCATGACGTGGTACGCCAAGTTACCGCTACCGGCCATCGACCTGGCGGGTAGCCCCGACATCGAGTTGCAGTGGATGATCGAGCGCATTCGATCCACTGCAGGATACGATCTCCATTGCTTCAACGCGACGATGGAAAACGGCATCCCGACGGTCTTCGTGATTGCCAAGAATAGACGGGCAAGCGGTTTGCACCTGCTGTGCTCGGCAGGTGCGCATCTCGATCCGATGCGAGCCATCAAAGGCGCCATTCAGGAGACGGCCGGTATGCTGCTCCGATTTGACGAAAAGCTGGAGGCAGAGCGAGACACCTACTTGCGCATGTTGCACGAGCCGGCATTGGTTCAACAGATGGGGGACCACTCGATGCTCTATGGATTGCCAGAAGCTGAGCAGAGGCTCGGTTTTTTGCTGGAGGGCGAGCGGTCGGTGCAGACCATCGAGGAGGCCTTTCACTGGGGTGCCGTACACAGCGATCTGAGGGATGACCTACAGGATCTACTGGACGCGTTTGAACGCTTACAGCTCGACGTCATCGTCGTCAATCAGACATCCCCCGAACTGGAGCGAAATGGCCTGTACTGTGTAAAAGTGATCATCCCCGGCATGTTACCAATGACTTTTGGCTACCACCTGACGCGTTTAGAGCATTTGGATAGGGTTTTGACGGTGCCGATGACACTCGGTTACACCGACAAACCACTGACGCGGGACCAACTGAATTCCCATCCGCACCCATTCCCGTAAACCTGATGTTTTGGAGTGAGCGAGATGCAACTCGATGAATTCCTGCACAACCTTCATTTTGACATCGACAACGTGCGGCCCGTGGATGTAGATGTCGATTGGGAGGATGCGCCGCTTCCTTTCAAACTTTATCAGAATCTGCCTGCCACACCGCTGTCGTTCGACGCATGTACCGAGTTGAGTGCGAGTCGAAGGACGGCCAGGCGGGCTGTTCGCCTTCAGGAAATCGGGAATTTTTTCTGGTACAGCTATGGCCTGACGCAACTGTGCCACGTCATGTTACCGGCTGATGACGGGGAAGCGCGATCGAACGTCATGCAGATGTTGCGGCGGTACGTGCCATCTGGCGGTGCGCTCTATCCGAGCGAATTGTACGCCTATCTGAAAGTGGACGATGTGAGTCCCGGCATCTACCATTACGACGTAGCGCACCACCGCTTCGTGCTGCTGCGCGAAGGGAACTTTGACCTGTACTTGGAACGGGCATTGGGTCATCGGTGTCAGCTGGAATCCTGTTTCGGCGCGCTGTTTGTCTCGACGATGTTTTGGAAGAACTTCTACAAATATCACAACTTTTCGTATCGGTTGCAGGCGCTCGACGCCGGTGCATTGATTGGACAGCTGCTCGAAGTGGCGAAACGGTTTGGCTACGCTTCCGCCGTCTACTTTCAGTTTCTCGACAGAGCCATCCAGCACTTGTTGGGACTTCGTGACGAGGAAGAATCCGTATACGCGGTGATCCCCCTGGCTTGTGCGGAGGGCTCCATCGCTCGTTGCGACGGCAATACGAACGCGGTGGATACCGTTGAATCGGCCCAGGAGCTTTGCCAAGAGCTGGTCGGACTCGAGCACCGGCATTACAGCAAATCCGTCAGAAAAGGTAAGTATCCGCTACTCCTCCAAATGAATGAGGCAGCGATGCTCCACACGACGGAGCGTTTCACGCAGATGCCGACGTCTGGGACCGAGTCCAATCCTGCGGGTGAAGGCGCGATCGACCTGCCTGCGGCACAGCGCTCGCAGGGCGATTTTGCCACGGCGTGTCGGCGGCGATTTTCACCTGCGCTCGACTTTGTGCAAGGGCATATCGACGTAAGGGAACTCTCCGCGATTATGTCGGAAACGATGCTGTCGTTTGCCTATGACAACGACATTGATCCAAATGGACAGGAGTTTGATCCGAGGGTGTCGCTAGCGAGCTGTGTGCACGGCGTCGAGGGCCTAAATGACGGTGCCTATCTCTACGACTTCAAACGCCATGGGCTGCAGCTTCTCCAGAGCGGAGATCATCGGCTGCGACTTCAAGAAGGCCTGTCGATGCCAACCGTCAATTTCTTTCAAGTGCCGTTGTGCTTCCACTTGGTCGGCTCGCGCGACAGGTATCAAGTGTTTGGCTATCGCGGGTATCGCATGCAACAGATGGAGGTCGGGATGTGTTTGCAGCGTTTGCTCTTGTCCGCGTCAGCACGTGGTCTCGGCGGACACCCGTTGCTCGGCTACGACGAGGGCGCGTGTGACGATATCTACAACTTTGAGGCGCAGGGAAAGACCTGCCTTATCGAAGTGCCAGTGGGGCATTACCGAAAGACGGCGCGATTCGAGGGCGCCCTCTACTGGTGAGTGGAGACAGCCCGGGCCTACATGGAGGCGGTGGGCTGTCTGACCGGCTTGACCAGTTGGGATTTGCGGCCGACCACGTACGACACAAAAGGGATCCGACTCAACCCGTGCGACAGTACCATCGCCGCCAGGTAGACAAATAGGATGGACACTGGCCACAGCCCGTAGTGCAACCACTTCGAGGCGCCGGAGGTCGTCACGATTTGGAGTACCCGCTCGACGTAGACAATGAGAATAGGCTGGATGAGCAGGATGCCGAACGACGCGTTGGACGCCGTCTTGATGAATCGGGTCAGAGGCTGCCACGCTGGTTTCGACCTGCGGCGGGCCCATGCGACGCCTACGCAGAGCAGGGCTATGGAGATGACGAGGCTGTACGGGATCATGATCGGTTGCACGACCATTTGGGCGGTCGGCTCCGACTCGCCGAGGACGAAGATATCCGCGAAGAAGTGGATCCACAGGATGCCGACGCTGGCCAACAACGCCAACACGACGGATGCAGCATGACGTTCAATGTACTGCTTGATTTGGTCGTAGTGACACGCGATGATGCCGCCGCCCACATACCAGAACTGGTATGTAAGAATGAACTGCTCCCGATACTCGACGATTTTCTCTACCACAGGCGGCAGCCCATTCGCCGGGATCCCTGGGATCACAAATTTGCACAGGGCCATGAGCAAAAGCTGCAGGACGAAGCTGCCGATGAAAATGTGCAGGTGGTACCGCTTGAACTTGCGAAGACCCACCAAGATGAGGGGAAACAGAATATACAATTGGATGGTCACGAATAGGAAATAGAGATAGTACTGGTTCCCGGTCAGCATGGAGCGGATGAAGTTTTTGGACATGTCGGCCGGATCCCAATAATGTTCTAAAGGGTAGTAGAGCCCCTTAAAGACGATGTAGGCCACTGTCCATACGAGATAGGGAATCCCGATGAGAAGAAACCTCTTCTTCCAGAAATCCACCAACCGAAAAGGCCTGTCATAATAGGTCACGAATAGAACGATGCCTGTGATCAGCATGAACGATTCGCGCGTGAAGTGCAGCGAGGTGATGGCGGCCCCGAACGCAAAAAACAACGGGGTGTTGTAGGCAGCCATCGTAAAGTACACGGTGGTCACGTGTACACAGACGACTGCGAACATGATCAGCGCGCGCATGAAATCAATCTCGTAGAGATGCCGTTTGGCCACCCAGTTACCCCTCTCTCATCGATTAGCAATTGATAACAGGGTAACGTTCAATTTTTGAATTAAAATTGATTTTCGTGTGCAAGTGCTAGGTCATGCACGGGTGAATGGAGCAGACTGGGTGCACAAAGTGCCTTGATCCAGTGACTCCCTCGCGAACGCGCGTCCAACTTCGCCGCCGTATGTTTATGGTAAAGTGGGCCTGTGGCAATGATTGCCCTGGAGCCTTAACCTCAACTGATAGACTTTGAGAGGTGCAAACATGGCGTGGATTTACTTGTTCTTTGGGATTGTGGCCGAGGTCTGTGGGACGACGTCGATGAAGCTGTCGCGGGGGTTTAGCAAACTAACGCCCTCCATCGCCCTGTTCGTGTTCTATGGATTGAGTCTGGTTCTCGTCAACCTTGCGCTCAAGCGCCTCGAGGTGAGTGTGGCCTACGCCGTCTGGTCCGCAGTCGGAACTGCGATCATGGCCACCATCGGCATCCTCTATTTCAAAGAGCCGTTCAGTGTGCTGAAAGTCGCATCGCTCGCGCTGATCGTGCTCGGCGTCATCGGACTGAATCTCAGCTCTCGTTAACGAATACATATGACAATGATTGGTAGGACTCCATTCAGTGGGGCATATCCAGAGGGAACACCCGTGAGCCTGGTGCTCCCTGTTTTGTTGCGCTAACCCACGTGTAACGAAAACGTCCACGGGCCCTCCACAACTACCTGTGGTTCGCCTAATTGAATGTCGACGGAGCGGCCGACGTGTGCGTCTACGTCCAATGCGAACCACTTCAAATTCATCGTCTGCTGGTTGGTGGCTATCGTATAGGACATCGGGGCATCTGGTTGGTGCACTTCGCTGACACGCCCAAATCCAGTGAGTCGCTCGTACGCGAATGGCGCCCTGACGACCTGTACGCCCACGTGAATATTCGTCTCAGTTCGGGACACGTCCGTCAGCTTGAGCGTGAATCCAGACCAGGAAACGGTGTGGTTCCAGGTGATCGTCTGATTGGGGGCGGGAATCGGGACGTCTACGTCGATCGTGTCTGCAAACTGTTCCGTGATATGTGGAACGGTGACGATAAATCGATTGTCCGTCGCGCGCTTTGGCTGAAACTGAAATTCGTTTGGCGTTCCAAATACTTCAATGGGGTTCGTTGGCAGGACGTGCGCCCTGGAGTCCGTCACCTTCACGGCTGGGTCTTTATTCGTTTGACCGACGAGATCGTAATCTGTGATTTGAAACAGGCTAGACGGCGGCGAGACGAACGTCACCTGCACCGTATCATCGAATTTCGCAGCCATCGCCGTGATGGCTACTCCGCGCTTCGTCACGGTCGGTCCCAGCGCGCGATAGTCGGCAGCGGACTGCGCCTTGACCAAGGTCAAATGACCCTTTGCGGATGTTTCTCCGGGATATAAAATACCCCACCCCATCGACTTCGCGACTGCTGATCCGCCTTTGTTCGTTGTCTGACTCGAAACGGCGATGGCCCCTTTGTACTCGTACTCTCCGAACCACTTACCCGCACTAGCGATGTTTTCGTAGTGAAACACGTACGACTTGCCGTCAGGGCCAATGATGGTGATCCGCCTTGGCGCCCATGTGCCCGTAGGTCCGCTGACCTGCAACGTCGATTCACCCGGATTCCACACCGCGCCTGTAATATCAATCGTGCCTCCACTCGTCTTCACGGCCACGGGCACCTTCAGGACATAGGAGGTTGTCGTCGCATCAGGGGTTTGGACAACCGTGCCGAATCCCGGCAGGAACTCGAGCATTTTGTGCACCTGCGCCAAAACTGGGGAGCGTGCAACGGCTCCAACCGCTCCAACCGCGAGGAGGAGCAAGACGGCTGCTGCACCCCATTTCAGCCGGCGTACACGGCGCCAACTGGATGAACCTTTCACCGAGTGAATTGAACCTGGCTGTTCCTGGGCCGCGTCCAGCTTAGCCAAAGCCCGCGCCTGAACGGATCGTAAAAAGCTGGGACTCACGGGATCTTCGATGAAGGGCGTCTGCTCGATGGCCTCGGTGAGAGGGTCTGAACCGAAGGCGTCTGCCAGTTCGAACAACTCTTTCTCGAAATCGTCCACCTAGATTCCCCCTCCACAGTCGAGATGGTGCAATCGTTGCTTCAATGCCCGGCGAATCCGCCACAGGCGGTTGTCTATCGCCTGGCGCGTTGTCGAAAGCCCGTTTGCAATTTGTTCAATCGATTCGTACAGAACGTAGCGCTGGTAGAAAATGCGCTTATCGATTTCGTTCAACTCAGACACTGCCGCACAAAATTCCGCCCATTCCTCACGCGACAGGACAGCCTGTTCGACCGGGTTGTCGCCACCTGTCTGGCTGATGTCATCGGGGGGGATGGCCACCTGTATGCCCTGGCTGCGATGTTTGCGGCGAAAGTCGAGCGCTGTATACTTGGCGGTCATCAAAAGCCACGTTCGAACGCTGCTCTTGTCCGGACGGTAATCAGCGGCCGTCTGCCAAGCGCGCACAAACGCGTCACTGACGCACTCCTCGATGTCTCCCTCGCTGTACCCGGCTTGTAGAATGCGTCGGGTCAACGTCGTCACAGCAGGCCCGTACTTGTCGATGACGGCGGCAAGTGCGTCGGTCTCCCGCCGGATCATACGGGTCACCAACTGCTCATCTTCATCGTTCACCCTCACACCCCCAACTGCGCACAATGCCGCTTTCACCCAGTACTACGTACGGATTTCAGGAGATCTCCCAGACAAATCAATACAAAACTTTACGAAATTACAATTGACACTTGATTCACAATTTACATTCAGACGGTAACCTAGTACCGAATCAACCATCGAACACGTGAGAGATCACATGAACACTATGGCACAAAACGTAGAAGCAGAATGTATTTGAGTTGTCGGTGGGACGCAGCGCGGTTGCGGGCCAACGAATAGTGAGTTGAATGGATGATGGAGATGAATAGAGGAATCACATTGTCAGGACACGAGGCGGCCGTACAGAAGGTGCTCGCGCAGCATGGGCTGTTGCGCATTGCCCACCGCGGCGCGAGCGCGACGGCACCTGAAAACACGATGCACGCATTCCGACAGGCGATTGCCGATGGAGCCGACATGATTGAATTGGACGTCCGGCTATCCAAAGACGGGAGTCTCGTTATCCTCCACGATGAGTACCTGAACCGCACCACAAGCGGATGCGGGCTGGTCTGTGAGACACACGTGGACGAGATCCGCCGACTCGATGCCGGATCGTGGTTCCAGCCGCAGTTCGCGGGGGCCCGCGTCCCGACCTTGGAAGAGGTACTCAGTCAGTTCCCAGACACCTGCTTCAACGTCGAACTGAAGACGTTCCCGCTTCATCGCTGCACCGAGCTTGTGGAAGGCGTACTCAAAGCCATCGCGGAAGCAGGCGCATGGGCCCGCGTCCTCATTTCCTCCTTCGATCACGCCGCGCTCCAGACGGCCCGCGCGTTGAGTCCGGACGTCTTGCTTGGCGCGCTGTACTGCGGACGGCTGTGGTCCCCGTTCGCTTTGGCTGAGGACTTGCAATTGACGAGTTTTCATCCGGACGTCGCGTCCCTCGAACCCTTGTTTATCGCCGAAGCCCAGGCAAGGGGATACCACGTTCTGACATGGACCGTCAGAAGCTTGGAGATGCTCGAGTGGTCGATGATGCATCAGGTGGATGGCGTCATTTTAGACGATGTGAAATTGGGGATGGTTTAAAGCCCCGTTAGGAAACAAGCAGCCCCTGTTGAAGTTCATGCAGGGGCTAGCAGTCATTCGTTCTCCTTCAGCTTCCTCCACAGCGTGGCCCGACTGATTCCCAGACGCTTAGCGGTCAGCTCCTTGTTGCCGCCAAAGCGGGCCAATTGCTGCAGGATGACCCGCCGCTCGATATCCTCGAGCGTCCCGTCGAGCGCACAACGGCTGTCCTCTGTGTGCGGAGGCTCAGGCGTCAGTGCCGCCGTGTCCTGCTCTGCTGTCAACTCAGCTGCGATTTCTCCCAATACGTCCGTCTCCGGCATTCCAGCGGTGAGGAGGACGACAATGCGCTCCAGGACGTTCTCCAGTTCTCTGATGTTCCCTGGCCAGTCGTAATTCGTCAGTTGCTCGATGAATCGCGTCGGCAAGCGCGGTGTCACACATCGATACCGTTCACAGGTCTTCGCCAATAGCGCGTCGACGAGCGATGGTATATCCTCTCTGCGCGCCCGCAGCGGGGGAATTGGAATGGGGAGGATGTGCAGGCGATAGAACAGGTCTGCGCGAAATCTTCCGCAACGGACATCTGCCTGCAAATTCCTGTGCGTCGCCGCGATAATCCGCACGTCGATCGGAATGATGGAGCTTCCACCCACGCGCATCACTTCCCGTTCCTGAATGACGCGCAGGAGTCGGGATTGCAGTTCCAGTGGGATCTCGCCGATCTCATCCAGGAAGATCGTGCCCGTATGCGCGAGTTCGAAGAGACCCGCCTTGCCGTTGCGGTTCGCACCTGTAAAGGCACCCGGCTCGTACCCGAACAGTTCGCTCTCGAGCAAGTTGCCCGGCAGGGCGCCGCAGTTGATCGGCACAAACGGCCGATTCTTGCGAGCGCTGTGGTTGTGGATGCTCTGCGCGATCAATTCCTTCCCCGTCCCGGTTTCCCCCAACAGCAACGCAGTGGAGTCCGTTTGGCTAAAATGCTTAATTTTTTCGATCACGTTTTGCATGGTCGGCGACACGGCAGTCAAGTCGTCCAGTCTGCGCCTGGCGACAAATCCGGTGTGATTCAGCTTGCGCCGAATGCTCTGCTCCAGCTTTTGAATTTGGGTGACGTCCTGGAGCGTCAAAACCCATCCGATGGGATTTTCGGCAACCATAATCCTGCGCTTCGACACGGATAGCACGAAGTTGCGGACGTGGACAATTTCCTCGCGGAACTCTTGTGATTGGTCGACCAATTGCAACAAACTCGGTTCGCGCTTGAGAACATCGTCAATTGGGCGGTGGATGATGTCGGCGCGATCCTGTTGCAACAGGTGGATTGCGCGCTGATTCGCAAGTAGAACGTGCGCGTCCTCGGAGATGATCAGAATGGCGTCTTGGGCTGTTTCGAGCACCATGCGAAACTGTTCATTTTTTGTACCTTCCAAAAAACGGGCTCGGACGAGGTTTTCCGCGAGCTCGATGGCTTCCTGCACGCTGGCGCTGGAAGGCATTAGTTTGATGCCAAAGAGGCCAAATCGCTTGGCGTAGTCGATGGACATGCCATCTCCGACGACGAATTCCACTTGATCCGCAAGGGCCTGCTGCACCCGTGCGTCTAAATCCTGTTCATACGAGAAGACAGGGTATATTTGGATATCGATGTAACTGCCCAGTTCTCGATAATCGCAAATGATGTTCTCTACACCGATGAGACCGATGCGTCGATATCTGGTTTTCAGGGTATGAACGGTGCGCAGGATGTCCAGAATCGTCATCTTCACCTCGACGACGGGAATGCTGACGATCTGTTTCAACAGGGTCGCCTGACCACCGCGCGTGACGATGACCTGTGCACCCAATCGCTCTTCGTGCTTGGCGATGGGGATGGTCTCCTCGAAGGAAAAATCGCGATCGCCCTCAGGGGCGTAAATCTTGAACCTGCGTTCGTCGACGACGGATCGAATGGTGTCGGCAAACTCTTTTGAGGGTGCGATAATGACGATCTTGCTCAAAGTGGATCCCTCCGACAGTCAGACATTCATAGCGCAATGTTTAAAAATGATACGGATCGTTTAAAAATAAGACGATTGTATCACGCTGTGCGTCGGTCGAACACGCTGCTTCCTTCGCACGGATGAAAGCGGTTGAGTTCCTTTGGAAATATAGGGGGGCAGAGTGATGTTCATTGGCCTGCAGGTGGTCTTTTTTGTCGTTGAAACGAACAAATACAAAAAATCATTGCGCATTCGATTTCATTGGCACGGTTCTTGCTTATTAATCGGTGTACAGCACAGGAGGTGAAGACCGTGAAATTTGACCAGACAGATATTGCGAAGCAGTTGATCGATACCGGGACATACATGCTCGCCAATCAACTGGCGTGGGGAACGTCAGGGAATTTGAGCGCGCGCATCGATGAACGGCACATGATCATCACGGCATCTGGCACAGAGATGGGGAACTTGGGACCGAGCGACTTTGCCTTGTGCGATTTTACCGAGGGCACGTGGGAAGGCGCCCGCAAACCGTCCAAGGAAGTGCCGATGCACACGGGCATTTATCAGACGCGCGACGACGCCAATGTGGTGCTCCATTCGTCGCCGTTTTACACGACCTTGATCGCATCCAGTGAAGAGTCCATCATCTCTGAACTGTTTATTGAGACGATGTACTTCCTCGAGGACGTCGCGTACGTCGATTACTACCACCCTGGCACAGCAAAGCTTGGCGATGCTGTCCGGGAGCAGGCTGAAAACGCACACGTGATCATTTTGAAAAATCACGGCGTCATCCTATTTGACGATTCGTTTGCAGATGCCACGATGCGCCTGGAGACCCTCGAGATGGCATGCCGGATGATTGTGACGGCCAAGTCGGCAGGCATTGCACTCACGAAAATTCCGGATACCGTGGTCAGAGACTTCTTGGAAAGCGCCAGGTATAAGCCGCGCAAGAACGTAAAGCGGACGTGACGGGCCCTCGCCCTTGCGCTTTGTTCTGAATCGGGCGCAGCGACTGAATCTTACAGACATCTAAAGGGAGTGTCACGATGAAAGCGGTTATGATCGAGAGTCCGTACACCGTTGTGGTGAAGGACGTGGAAAGTGCACCACTTGGCGATGACGAGGTCCGCATTCAGGTGAAGGCGGCTGGGATATGTGGGTCAGACATTCACGCCTACAAGGGACTTCATCCGTTTCGCAAGCCGCCCGTGATCATTGGGCACGAGATCTCCGGTGAAGTGGTTGAGGTAGGCCGCTGTGTCACCCGCGTCAAAGTAGGCGACAAGGTGACGGTTGAACCACAGGCTGGTTGCGGGAAGTGTGAGCATTGTCTGCAGGGGCGCGTGAATTACTGCGACAACCGCCAGGCGCCCGGCATTGGGAAATGGTATGGCACAATGGCGGAAAATTTCGTGGCGCCAGAACACGTGGTGTTTGTTTTGCCGAAAGACATGGATCACAAGCTAGGCGCCTTGGCAGAGCCGCTTGCGGTCGGCGTCCACGCGGTGCGCCGCGCGAACATTCAAGTCGGCGACAAAGTGGCAGTGCTTGGCGCGGGTCCGATTGGACTATTGGCCCTCGCGGTGGCCAAAGAAGCGGGTGCCACGACCATTCTGGCCACGGACGTGTTCGACTACTGTCTCGACAGCGCGAAATCACTCGGGGCAACGCATACCATCAACATCGCTGGCAAAGACGATTGGGTCGAGGAAGCACAAGCGTTCATTGGTGGCCAATTCGACAAGGTGCTGATTGCAGTCGGGGTTCCCGGTATCGTGAATCAGGCGATCTCGCTTGTCAAAAAGGGCGGCCGAATTGTCACCATCGCGATGTTTCACGGTGAACAATCGCTCGACATCATGCAGTTGCAGGGCCAGGAGAAGGAATTGGTGGGCTGTTTCTGCTACACGCGCCAGGACACCATCGCCGCAGTTGCGCTATTGGCCTCTGGGAGAATTCAAAGCGACGCGATCGTCACACATGTATTGCCATACGACCAGGCAGCGAATGGCTTTAGAATGGTAGACAAGAAAGAGGATAACTCCCTCAAAATTCTAGTTACCTTTTGACGAGCGACCTGTGCTGGATGAACGTCTTGGATGGAGGGACTAGATTGAGTGAAGAACGCGTTTTAGCGACCTATGTCATTGAGACCCCCTATCAGTTAGAGCACGCCGCAGTGGTCATGGCTGGAGAGCAATCCACGGGTACATTTGTCTCTGTACCCGGGGAGACGGCCTTCATCAAAGAGACGTATGGTGCCAACATCGTGCGGATCACCGAATTGGAACCGGCAGCGGCCCCATCGCTGCCGGGATGTAAACCGCCGCGTGGCGACGCGAATCCGGTGTACCGGCGCGGCGAGGTTGTGCTCTCGTTTCCGTACCACAACTTCGGACCGTCGATTCCGAACCTATTGGCGACCGTTGCCGGAAATTTGTATGAACTGCGAGAGTTCTCCGGCTTGCGCCTCGTCGATCTCGACGTCCCGGTCCAGTTCATGGAGAAGTACCGAGGGCCACAGTTCGGCATCGCGGGGACCCGGGAGCTCGCAGGCGTCACCGGGCGGCCGCTGATTGGCACGATTGTGAAACCGAGTATCGGTCTGTCGCTCGCTGAGCTGCAGGCGTTGGTGCGCGAGCTTGCGCTTGCTGGGATCGACTTCATCAAGGACGACGAACTGAATGGTAATCCTCCGTACGCGCCACTGAAGGATCGAGTGAGGGCTGTGATGGAGGAGATCGAGC
The DNA here is from genome assembly GCA_029166985.1 of Alicyclobacillus fastidiosus. Lineage (GTDB taxonomy): Bacteria > Bacillota > Bacilli > Alicyclobacillales > Alicyclobacillaceae > Alicyclobacillus > Alicyclobacillus fastidiosus_A. Next base: position 75,385 of record CP119138.1, read on the forward strand.
GGGCGGCTGACAAGACGGGGAAGAAAGTCATGTACGCGTTCAACATCACGGGCGATATCGACGAGCTGCGGGAAAACCACGACGTGGTCGTCGAAGCTGGTGGCAACTGCGTGATGGTTGGCATCAATAGCGTCGGCTTCGCTGGCGTCTCGCATTTGCGGACGTTTTCGCAGGTGCCGATTCACGGCCATCGCAATCAATGGGGCGCGATGACGCGCAGCAAAGCCTTGGGAATGGAGTTTCGCGTCTATCAAAAGCTCGCCCGTTTGGCAGGTGTCGATCACCTGCACACGAACGGACTCGACAACAAGTTTTACGAGTCCAATGAATCCGTCGTCCGCTCCGTGCGGGATTGTCTGACGCCGATGTTTGGTGACGACACGGTGATGCCTGTACTCTCCTCGGGCCAATGGGCAGGGACAGCCATCGACTCCTACCGTGCGATGCAGACCGTCGACGTCCTCCACTTGGCTGGCGGCGGGATCATGGCGCACCCTGGCGGCGTGGCAGCAGGCGTCGAAAGTATGAAACAAGGGTGGGAGGCGGCGCTTGCTGGGCACTCCTTGGGGGAATACGCGAGTACCCACGTCGAGCTCAGGCAAGCGATGGAGAAGTTTGCACGGCCTTGACCAAAGGCACTCGATTCCCGATATACGTGTAAGCGGTTTAAGAATGATCAAATAGGCGGTGTCAACATGCAGGTGACTACACAAAAAGAGGTACAGAGGCGCGCAGGCCTTCGCGTGCCTGGGTTGCGTTGGTGGATGTTCGGATTTTTTATCTTGGTCATGATTATCAACTACATTGATCGTTCTTCTCTATCGATCGCGATGCCGCTGATCGGCAAGGACCTGCACATCAATTCGGTGACAACCGGCATCATTCTCAGTTCGTTTGGCTGGACGTACGCCCTGATGCAATTGCCTGGCGGCTGGCTCGTGGATAAGTTGAAGCCGCGGCGAGTCGTATCGGCGAGCCTCATCGGTTGGGGCATTGTCGAAGGTCTGACGGGATTGGCTAGTGGCATTGGCGCACTGGTTGGCATGCGGATGTTTCTCGGCGTCTTTGAGGGGCCAGTTCAAAATGGCGCCAACTCGTCACTGACGCGCTGGTTGCGCAAACACGAACGGGCGAGAGGAAGCACGCTCGTCGATGGCGGCGGGCCGTTAGGTACCGCATTCGGTGGACTCTTGGTGACAGGTCTCATCGTGTGGCTGGGTACCTGGCGGCTGGCATTTGGTGCAGTTGGCCTTTTAACCGTTCTGATTGGTATCTTCGCATGGGTGCTGATGCGCGACAATCCGGCGGATCACCCTTTGATCACAGAAGAGGAAGTCGCGTATCTCGATCACATCGAAACGGGAGATAGTCACGATGAAACCGCATACGGAAACGCGGTGCAGTACTTTAAGCACTGGAGCCCGTGGCTGTTGCTCCTCGCGTTCTTTGGCTACGACGCCGTCCTTTATGGGCTCTTGACTTGGGCACCGTCCTATGTGAGCAAGGTGCAGCACGTGTCCTTTGGCATGACAGGAATTTGGACGTTTGTGATCTTTGGCGCAGGTTTCGTGGGTGAGCTGACGGCTGGGCAGTTGGCCGACAGGTGGATCCGCTCGGGCGCGTCGGTCAACCTCGTCATGAGAACCTTGCTTGGTTTCGCGGGGATTGGTGTGGCGGTGGCCATCATTTTGGTGAACCACGTATCGACGCCAACGGCCGCCATTCTACTGATCAGTCTCGCAAACTTCTTCCTGCGTTGGGGCGGATTGTACTGGAGCGTACCGGCGCGCCTCGCAGCGACCCAACACGTCGGCCAATTGACTGGTGCCATGAACTTCTCCGGAAACGTCGCTGGCATCATCGTGCCGATTCTCGTCGGGTGGATCGTCCAACAGAGTGGCAGCTTTGTCGGCGTATTCGTGATGTTCGCGGTCGCTGGCCTCTTGATGGCTGTCTCATCGGTCGCCATCAATTATTCGCGCAAGCTGACTTCATAAGATTGACCTAGGTTTGGAGGATAGATATCGAATGCAGCAGGATGCTTCGCTAGAGCGTGGAAGAATCGTTCTTTCGTTTTACGGCGACGACTTTACGGGATCTACAGATGCCATGGAGTCCCTGACCATCAACGGCTTGCCGACCGTGTTATTTCTGGATGTCCCAAGCAAAGAGGTGCTGGATCGGTTTCCACACATCCGATGTGTTGGTGTTGCTGGCAATAGCCGCGTGATGAACCCGGCGCAAATGGAGCAGGAGCTACCCGCTATCTTTCAACAATTGCGAGATTTGGGCAGCGAGTACGTGCACTACAAAGTCTGCTCTACGTTCGACTCATCGAAGGAGATTGGCAATATCGCAACGGTGCTGCGCATCTCGCGCGATACGTTTGCAGGGCAGCCGTGGGTGCCTGTGTTCGTCGCCTCGCCGGAACTCGGCCGGTATACGGTATTTGGAAACCACTACGCGGCGATGCGTGGGGAGGTGTACCGCCTCGACAGGCATCCGACGATGTCTCGGCACCCGATCACGCCGATGCACGAAGCGGATTTGCGCGCCGTCCTACAGGAGCAGGGTGCAGGTGACGTCGGGCTTATCGACGTGCTCGACTTGGCGCAGCCTCGCACTGAGTTGATGGCCGCCGCAGAACGCAAAACTGCGAATGCCCCTGCGGCCGTCGTCTTCGACGCTCTGACGCGGGAGCACGTGGAACAAGTAGGGGCGGTGCTCGCTGCATCGCGCCAAGCAGAGGAGCCGCTGTTCCTCATCGGGTCATCCGGGGTGGGGCACGCCATTTCCTCGATTCAGCGCTCTCCCACTACCAGTCCAGTGATCGGCCAAGAGCGCCCAGGGCCGAAACGGGTCAATCAACTGCTCGTCGTGTCGGGCAGCTGTTCCCCTGTGACACAGCAACAGCTGCAGTGGGCGATGACCCATGGCTTCGAGGGGATTCACCTCTCCCTGCAAGAGGTGATGAACGCCGACGACAGCGACGCCGCGCTCCAGCACATCGTGGGGCGGGCCAGCGAGATGATTCGCAACGGCAAAAGCCTGATCATTTACACGGCACTCGGCCCTGACGACCCCAGTATCAAGGAGAATCAACGTCAGATCTCCGAGCGCGGCCTCCAGATCTCGGACTCTAGTAAGATCCTCGGTTCGTATTTAGGCGAGGTATCGAGATTGGTCATTCAGGAGACCGGCATTGAGCGGCTGGTGATCTCTGGCGGCGACACGTCCAGTTATGCGACCAGGCAGTTAGGCATTTACGCGATGGAGATGATCACGTCGATCTCGCCCGGTGCTCCACTGTGTCGCTGCTATTCGGACGACGGCTGCGTCGACGGCCTCGAGTTAGCGCTGAAAGGCGGCCAGTTTGGCGGAGAGGACTACTTTACACAAGTCTTACATATGAGTTGACGCTGAACGGGATGGACGAACCATCCCGTTCTTGCTAGTCCTGAGCGATTGGCGCAGCGTCTGTCTCTGCCCCCATCCAGCGCGGCCGCGTCGATCATTCCCCGTGCAATCATCCGCTCTAATTCTGTTTCTGCCTGAATATTAGTGTGAGGAGACATACTGTGTCGCGAAGCAGTGACGCGGTATCGGTTCACGAGAGGAGTGGCAGAGGATGAGCGTCATTCGTCAACTGGTGGAGTCAGTTCCCCTTCCGAACATGGTAGAAATCCGTCAGCGGTTTCCTAACCCGACTGTCGAGGACGTCGACGACACGGTCAACCGCGCCTTTGCTGCCGAGTCGTCGAGCATCGCCTGGCCGTCATCTGGGGAGATTGCTGTAGTTGTGGGCAGCCGAGGGATATCAGAGATCGATCAGGTCACGAGGGCGGTCGTCAACCAGCTCAAGAGCAGGGGCTACCAGCCGTTTGTGATTCCGGGGATGGGCAGCCACGGCGGGGCGACGGCACAAGGACAGAAGGACGTCTTGGCGAGTTTGGGTGTCACTGAGGACTTTGTCGGCGCCCCGATTCGATCCTCGATGGAAGTCGTTCAACTTGGACAACTGCCGAACGGCTTGCCGATTTACATGGATAAACTCGCGCACGAGGCGGACGGCATTGTCGTGATCAACCGGATCAAGCCGCATACAGCCTTCCGCGGTCCATATGAGAGCGGTATCGTGAAGATGATCGCGATTGGACTTGGCAAACAGAAAGGCGCCGAATCCTGTCATAAGTTGGGGTTCGGGCACATGGCCGAGCACATTGTCCAAGTGGCTGAGGCGTCGCTTCAGACGGGGAAGATTTTGGCGGGTGTGGCGATTATCGAGAATGCGTATGACCGGATCGCGGACATTCAGGTGCTGCCTGCGAACGGTATCCTCGCCCGAGAACCTGCTCTGTTGATGCGAGCGAAGAGCTTTATGCCACGGATCCTGGTGGATGAGTTCGACGTGCTGGTCATCGATGAAATTGGCAAGGACATCAGCGGAGACGGCATGGATCCGAACATCACAGGTCGCTATGCCACTCCGTTTGCAACCGGGGGGCCAAAGGTTACGCGGATCTGTGTCCGCCGGCTCACGGAGCGCACACATGGCAACGCAAACGGAATTGGCGTGGCAGATACGACGACGAAGCAGGTGTTTGACGCCATCGATTTTGAGAAGACGTATCCAAACGCGTTGACCTCCACGGTCATCGATCCGGTGAAACTTCCGATGGTGCTTGAGAACGACAAGCTTGCTATCCAAACCGCGATTAAAACATCCAACGTCCTTCGCGAAGCGGACGTCAGACTGGTTCATATCCGCACGACGCTGCACTTGGATGTGATTCGCGTCTCAGAGTCACTGCTCCCGGTTCTCAGAAATCGGGATGACGTGGAGATCATGTCCGACCCGATGGAGTGGCACTTTGACGCTGTAGGCGCCTTAAACACCGCATTGAGTTGGCGCTGAAGAGGCGCTTTGAACTTGTCCTGCACGAGGGTCAGACCCCTAACGGAGTATCCAAAAAGCCTCCATCTCCACTGCCACTGTGGATTTGGAGGCTTTTTGCACATCATTTCGCGCTATGATTTTGGAACTGGTTGATTTGGTACGACCTTTTTGTGACAGCCCCTTGAAGACGTGGCTGTCTTTTAGTCCTCCTTGCCTACGTATCCGTAGACTTCCGGGAGGATGAAGATGGCGCTTAACAGGCCGAGAAGCGGGAATATAGCCGTAAAGAGCGTGGCATTTCCCGTCCCGATGGCACTGAAGAAGGAAGGGAAGAAGAAAATGCTCAGGAATCCAGACAACTTCACGAACATATAGGCAAATCCACTGGCCGTACCCCGGTACCTTGCGGGTGCGACCATGGACGGAATGGTCATGGTATTCTCCGCGTCCCAGTAGTGGCCCCACAGCATCGCACCGGCAGCAAACGGCAGCAGGACGACAGCCCCAGTATAGATGGCCACAGCGGCCAAGATCAGCGAGCCGAGGACGATCGAAAAGCCGATGATACTGAGTCTGCGCTGACCGATTTTCGGTGTGATGATAGGCCCTACCCATCCGGAGATGAGCGCGACGATATACACGGCTAACGTAAGCAAGTCGGTCTGGATGAGCCCGGAGACGTGCACCAACACAAACAATATCGGCAGATAGAAGGCAAACGTCGCAAACTCCCCGTTTTGCATAAATCCCGCGATCCACCCAAAGAGCGTAGCTCGCCAACGGACCTTATCCCGGTGGATATCCTTCAGAAATTCCCGCAGTTTTGGACTGGGGATATCATAGTCCACGTCAGGCAGCATCTCGAGAGCATCGCCGTACATTTGTTGCGATATCTCTTTTGCTTGGTGAAATTTACCGCGCTGAATCAACCAGATCGCAGTTTCTGGCAAATTGTATCGGAGGAAGAATAGGACGATGGCCGGTACGCCCGACAACCCTAAAATGAGCCGCCAGAGTGTGCTGTGCGACATTCCGAGCAGCAAAAAGAGCAAGACGATCGCGATCGACACGACTTCGCCTACAGCGAACATGAATTGCCAACGGTTGCCCATCACCTCGCGCTTGCCGCGTTGCATAAACTCCATGATGTAGGTATAGCCGTTGGCGATATCGGTACCCAGTGGTATGCCGACGATGAACCGAATGATGACGAGTACGGCCATGTTGGGTGCAAACGCCTGTGCCACCCCAAAAATGAAAAACATCACCATCGTGCCTAAGAAGACGGCACGTCGTCCAATCTTGTCCGTCAGCCAGCCGCCAGCTAAAGCCCCGATCAAAGCTCCGCCTTGCGTCGCACCCGCTGCTAGCCCGAGCACGAGGGCGGATGGGTGATAGATGCTCTTTAAAAAAATGAGGACGAACGAAATTGAGTAGAGATCCCACGCCTCGATAAAGATGGAGGCGATCATCAGCCAGCCCACTTTGTTCCCATTTGGACTGTATTTTCCTACTAGATACTCGATAGCCTCGCTCACTTTGGCATTTGCCACAGGTGATGTTCCCATACCTCACCATCCTCTCGCTGTATACGCTTTCAGGAACGGCCTACGGCACTCGCATCGGGTCTGGCATTGACCAGCTCATATCACACCTCCCCATATCCACAAAGCACTTTCGTAACTTACACACCCCGTGTGTTGCTAAAAGTTATATTGCGGAAATGATCCGAACATGACGTATTTAACAATTCATCCAGGGGCCTAGAAGAAATGGTGGGAATTTGGATGGGGATCCAATGTAGACCCAGCTTGAGGTGGTAACGGCCTTCACCAGGCCGAGGGGTGGATGGGCGATTGGTCGATTGTCGAGATCGCTAAGATAATTTGCGGTATCGCGTAATACCTTAAGGACAAGGGTGAACATTCATTCACGACCTTTCGCTAGGGGCACGGCGTGACTCTAGTTCGCACGCGGGCGTGAATGCTGTAGTTCATTGTGCAATCGAGGCAAAGGAGGAGTCCTACTTGCAAGAGGCGTGGGATAAGTACGATCAGCTCATTGCGGGACTGCGGGAGCTCCAGTCTGTGGTGATAGCCTTCTCAGGGGGAGTCGACAGCACGTTCTTGTTGCAAGCTGCAGTGACAGCGCTGGGGCGGGAAAACGTCCTCGCCGTCACTGCTGACTCCGAGACGTACCCGGAACGCGAGCGCGAAGCCGCTATCGAGCTGGCGAGAGAACTAGGCGCCAAGCATGTCGTGTTACAGACTAGTGAACTGAATATACCAGGTTACGCAGAGAATCCAGTCAATCGTTGCTACTTTTGCAAGAATGAGCTGTTCTCACACCTGATCCCTATCGCACACCAAAGGGGATTGAACTGTGTTGTGTTCGGCGCGATCGCAGACGATCTTGGCGATTATCGGCCTGGTTTACAAGCTGCCAAGGAGAGAGGGGTCCTCGCCCCCCTGCAGGATGTGATGCTTTATAAGCGTGAAATACGGTATTTATCGAAGGAACTGGGCCTAGCGACGTGGGATAAACCGTCTTTGGCATGTTTGTCCTCACGCATTCCCTATGGTGAATTGATTACTCAGTCCAAGCTGTCGATGGTCGATCAAGCGGAATTCTTCTTGTCGCAACTCGGGTTTCGCCAAGTGCGCGTGCGGCATCACAACGACACCGCGCGCATCGAGGTGCCCCGACAAGACATTGTGGATGTCGCCGGTGTTGCAGATTTAATCGCGACGAAACTGGTTCAAATCGGATACCGGTATGTGACGCTCGACCTCGTGGGTTATCGAACTGGCAGCTTGAATGAAGCGTTGGCCGCCCATCCGTCGGCGCAATCGAGCTAGCGGGATCGAGTGAGAAAGGAGCTGCTGATGCACATGAAAGATTACCGAGAGATACTGGAGGCCGTCCAGCATCACCGCATGACGGTTGACGAGGGTGTGGAGTCCCTGCGCCACTTGGATGTGGAGGACCTGGGGTTTGCACAGCTCGATCACCACCGCAGTGTCCGGCAGGGCTTTCCCGAAGTCGTGTATTGCGAAGGGAAGACACCTGAGCAGTCGGCTGCGATCCTCAGCCGGCTGGGTGCCGCCGGGCAAGGTCCGGTCCTGGGGACGCGCGCAAACGACCAGGTGTTCGAGTTGGTTAAACAGAGTGTACCCGATATGCAATATGATCCGTTGTCGAGAACGGTGTTCCTAAAGCGAGGCATCCCGTCCCCGATTGGCGACGTAGCGATTGTTTGCGCTGGGACCTCTGACCTACCTGTGGCTGAGGAGGCCGCCATCACGGCCGAGCTCATGGGGGCCGCCGTCACACGGGTTACTGACGTCGGGGTCGCCGGGATCCATCGGCTCTTCGCACATCTGGACACCTTGTATAAGGCCCGCGTTCTGGTCGTTGTTGCTGGCATGGAAGGCGCACTCGTGAGCGTTGTGGCGGGATTGGTCCATCAGCCAGTGATCGCGGTTCCGACCAGCGTCGGGTACGGGACGAACTTTGCTGGAGTGACGCCCTTGTTATCGATGTTAAATACCTGCTCGTCCGGGGTTGGCGTCGTGAATATCGACAATGGATTCGGAGCTGGTTATTTGGCCGGCATGATCAATCGAATGGGGATATCGGCATGAAGCGTGTGGCATATATTGAGTGCTCATCTGGTGCGAGTGGGGACATGTTTCTTGGAGCTTGGCTGGACTTAGGCATCGATGAGAGAGCGTGGATGAATCTCCTGCGAAAATTGAACGTCACCGAATACCGTCTATCGCAGCGGACGGTGTACAAGAACGGAATTCGCTCCAACAAGGTCGACGTCATTCTCGAAGCGGACGAGCACCATCATGAGCACCATCATGAGCACCATCATCGGCATTTACCGGATATATACAATTTATTAGATCAAAGCCAACTGCCGGAGCCCGTCTTGCACAAGAGCAAAGAGGCATTTCGATTGCTTGCGCAGGCGGAAGGCAAGATTCACGGCTTACCATTCGACCAGGTGCACTTTCACGAGGTTGGCGCTGTCGACGCCATCGTCGACATCGTCGGTTCTATGCTCGGGTGGTACTTGGCAGGCATGCCTGAATGCTACGTCTCCAGTATCGAAATCGGTGGTGGAATGGTGCGCTGCGAACACGGCTTGATGCCCGTACCTGCGCCCGCGACAGCAGAGCTCTTAATGGGATTTACCACGCACTCCTCGGGGAATTGGGGCGAAACCGTAACGCCTACCGGCGCCGCTATCATCCGCGCCCTCTGCAGGCCGGGGACAATTCGGGACATGGTGACCGAGAAGATTGGATACGGGGCAGGCACCAAGGACCTTCAGATAGCGAACGTATTAAGAATTCAACTGGGGACGAAAGATATCAGTCATCTGGGGGACGAGTCTGGCGCTCAGGCGACAGGGCTCGAGCGCATTTGTGTGCTTGAAGCCAATGTCGACGATATGACGCCGGAGTGGGCGGCTTATGCAGCGAACAAGCTACTGCAACACGGGGCTCTCGACGCCTGGTGGACGCCAATTGTCATGAAGAAAGGCAGACCAGCTTTGCAGTTCAGCCTCTTGTGTCACCTCGCTGACAGGGACCGCTTCCTTCAACTGATTCAATCGGAGACGACGACGATCGGCGTCCGCGTCCATGAGATGGTCAGATCGGTGCTGGAGCGGGAATTAGAGGAAGTACAAACGACGTATGGCGCCGTTCGTGTAAAAGTAGCCTATCAGGCGGGTGAATTGCGTAACATCGCCCCGGAATATGAGGACTGTCGGGTGCTTGCCGAACAGCATGACGTTCCGTTAAAGCAAATCTACCACTTGGCGATAGCGGCATTTTACGCGCTGAAAGGACAACTAACCTCCTCTCGGGTCTGATTTCCTCTTATGTACATCCCTTACGATCACAGTTCATAGACTTCGCGACAGGATCCCTACACACATTGGGTCCTGTCTTTGTTGCGAAGTCGTTGCGGAATGGCGTGTGTGTGACATGGGCCCTCCACATCAAGGCCTCAGGGAAAAATATTTCATCACGACCGGTTCTAGATTCGCAAGATCGACTGTATGAATACATTGTCTTTGAAAACGATGTCAAGATTTTGCTAGGAGATCCTATGACGCCAAAAATTATCGATATAGCGCGTTCTGCAAACGTATCGCCTGCCACAGTATCCCGCGTGTTGAGGGGGTATCCGCATGTATCGAACGACAAGCGCAACCGAGTGCTACAGGTTCTAAAGGAATTGAACTATGTGCCCAACAAGGTTGCACAGGGACTCAAGAGCAAAAAGACAGGCGTGATTGGACACATTCTTCCACGTACTTTCCCACAACCATTTTTTGCGAGCGTATCGCTCGGCGTCGATCAGGAGGCGTATGGAAACGACTACCGTGTTTTGACGTTGTTCTCCGACTCCGATGCGAAGCGCGAGGCGCAGCACGTGATGGATTTGGGTAGCCGCATGGTTGACGGAATCGTCTTCACAGGGGTCGTTTCGGCGAAAAACGTGGAACGTGCCATCGAGCTCGGGATTCCAGTGGTGATGGTGGAACGGGCGAAAAACGTCCAGGGCGTCGACAAGGTTGTGGTCGACGATGTCCAGGGAGCGTATTCAGCCGTTCAACACATGGTGATGCACAACCATCGGGATATTGGGTTCATCGGTCCGCATCCGTCGTTCGACTCTGTCGAATTCCAGCGTTACCACGGGTTCGAGAAAGCTCTCTTGGATCATAATCTGAATGTTCAATCTAGATTTATTAAATATGTAGAGGATTACCCACACACGTTCGGCTATCAGGCAATGAAAGAGCTGTTGGCGAGTGGCTGTTTGCCTACTGCGCTTCTCGTGACCAGCGATTGGCTCGCGATGGGGGTGTTACAAGCCCTCTATGAAGCCAGGGTGAGAATTCCCGACGATATTTCTGTGGTCAGTTATGACAATAGCTACGGCGGCTTGTTAAGCCCACCGTTGTCCGCTGTGGCTTCACCCATGATCGATTTAGGCAGGTCGGCCGTCCGCCTTGTCTTGCAGAGAGGCGAACAATCGCACGCTGCATCGAAAACGGTGACGATCAACACTTCCTTCGTCGATCGCGCTTCGGTGAGAGACATTTAATGCTTTTTGCTGCTTTTGAAATCGTTGTCAAATGCCTCGCTCGACGCGGCACTTCACGGGACACGACATGGGTAGGGGGTGATGTGACTGCAAAGTCGATTCTAGTGAGCACCTTCGACGGGGGCAACATGATAGCTGGCACAAACATCCATAGGGGGCGTGGACATGATCCATCAAAAAGCGATGATAAAACTTGCAGTTTTGGGGCTTTCGATCAGCACGTTGGTCGCAGGGTGCGGAACATCAGGCCAGGGGAGTGGGGGGAACGCGAATTCCTCGGGCGGATCTTCAGGCAAATCTTCCTCCGGGGTCGAAAATATCACATTTTGGGATATGGAGTGGGGTGGACCAGCCTACATTAAAGAGGCGCAAACGCTGGTCAATCAATTTAACAGCGAGAACCCGAGCATCCATGTCACGTATCAATCGATTCCGTGGAACAATTGGTATCAGACCTTTGCCACGGCACTTGCTTCTGGGACCGGGCCGGACGTCAGCAGTGGTGCGGGATATCAACCATTTCAGTTCGCCGATAGCGGCAACATTCTCGATTTATCACCGATCATCTCGGATTGGAAGAAGTCTGGCGTGATCGACCAGTACTCGAGCGATGCCATTAAGGCCGAACAATATAAGGGCATGCAGGTGGCGATTCCGTGGAATCTCGATGTCAGAATGCTCTTTTACAATAAATCACTGTTTGCGAAGCACAACTTACAACCCCCGAAGACGTGGGACGATCTTTACAAGGATGCAGTCGCGCTCACTGGCAACGGAACGTATGGCCTAGGTATTGCGACGGGGAACAATGCATTGCAAACCCTGATGTATTTTATCCTGGACAACGGCGGCGGGTTGTTTACCAAGGATGGGAAGTTGAATTTTGTGGGAAATCCCAAGAACACGCAGGCACTTGACTTCCTAGCAAAGTTATCTGCCGCAAAGGCTATTGACCCAGCTGGTCCAGGCTGGACCAACACGTCACAACAGCCTTCAGCATTTGAAAAGGGCGAAATCGCGATGATGGTCGGTGGACCAAGCAGCCTTTCTGGCATGCCGCCGAGTGAGCAGAAGAACGTGGGCGTCGTTCCCCTATTGACGAGCCCGAATGGCAGTAAGGGAACGATTTACTGGATCAACGGACTGATGGCCTACAAGCAGTCGAAATATCCACAAGCGGACTATAAATTCTTGGAGTGGTGGTCCGCCAATATGGGGAAATTGCTGCAGACCGGCAACCTGTTGCCAGCGAACAAACAAATGCAGGCCAGTAGTTTCTACCAATCCAACGATATCTACAAAGAGGCTTTGCAAGATTATATTCCATTCGCGAAAACGACAGGTGCTTATGATACCAGCCTCTTCCCCCAACTGAATGCCATTGAGGGAAACAACGCACTGTCGGATCTCGTCACGAAAATCACTCAAAACGCGCCGGTGGGCCCTGCAGAGCAGCAGGCGAACAGCGCTTTGGAGGGCATTATGAATGGAAACTAACCCTTGGTCGCTGCACATGAAAGCGCAGTCATAACTTGCTGGATCTAGCGATCACTGGCAAGCCGACGTATCAAGCTGGAGGTGATCATGGATGGTGACGGACATCAGCAGAGGCGGTCCCATCGCCAAGTCGAAATCGACGCGGTTGCGATGGGGGCTGATCGCAACTGCTGTGATTATGATTCTACCGTCACTGATCATTTTGGCCGTCGTGGATATCTGGCCGATGATCAGTGGCATCCTTCTCAGTCTCCGCGGGGGAAATCTCCTCCAGCCAGGCAACTTGGTAGGGCTCAAGAACTATGAAACGCTCTTTACCACGACTGAGTTTTGGCAGTCGCTAGAGTTCACGATGATCTTCGCCGTTGCATCTGTTTTTGGAAGTTATCTGCTTGGGCTGCCGCTCGCTCTACTCTTGCGGGGAAAGGTGTTTGGCCGGGGCGTCTTTCGGATTTTATTGCTCCTGCCGTGGATTGTCCCGCTTGTCGTATCGATTGTCAGTTGGGATTGGATCGTCGGAGACCCGAGCGGACTGCTCAGTAAAATCCTCATGTGGATGGGGTTACACCCGATGTACCCGCTTAGTTATGCGGGATCGGCTCGAGTATTGGTCTGTGTCGTGAAAGTGTGGACCAGTTACCCGTTCATGTTTATGACCTGTCTAGCAGCTCTCGAGGGGATCGATAGCACGCTTTACGAAGCGGCGAGCATTGATGGTGCATCTAAATTTCAGCAGTTTCGCTATATCACGATACCGCAAATCAAAGGAATCAGCATTATCGCCTGGATTCTCATGGCCATCTGGTCTGTCAACGACTTTGGAACACCCTGGTTGTTGACGCAGGGGGGCCCCGTCAATGCCACCGAGATACTTCCAGTTCTCGCGTATAAGGATGCCTTCGTCAATCAGAATGTCGGGCAAGGCGCCGCGATCGCCGTGATCTCACTGATCCTCTTAATGGCACTGGCCGCTCTCTTATTGCGCTTGATGAATCGAGTGAATGACGATTGACAGGGCCATATGGCAAGGGGGGATCAGGTTGAGTATGACAAGACGCCGTGACTTACAGATTCAGTGGATCAAGTTCGTCGTACTCGTCGTGGTCACGTTTATCCTGATCACGCCGATTATCATGATTGTTGTCAACTCTCTGAAGTCCAACACAGAGTTCATGACGAGCAGTTCGTTGTTGCCACACCACGTGACGTTGAGCAATTACCTGTCGTTGAATCAGCAGGTCCCGTTTTTCACGTTTTTACGGAACAGTGGCTACGTGTCCGTCGTGTCTACGCTGCTCGCCATCCTGGTTGGGTCGACTGGGGGATATGCACTGTCACGGTTCAAGTTTAAATGGATCAAACGGTATTCGATGTTCTTGCTGCTAGTGCAGATGTTTCCCGTCACGTTGATGCTCATCCCGCTGTTTATGATCTTTAAAGCGATGGGAATCATCGGGACTGAGTGGCCTGTCATCGCCGTATACGTCTCCCTACAGCTGGCATTTGCAACGTGGATGAGCAGTGGCTTCTTCGACTCGATCCCAATGGATTTGGAGGAAGCCGCATGGATCGATGGCTGCAGCAGGGCAGGGGGGATATTTCGGGTTGTCATTCGCTTGGCCGTTCCTGGATTGATAGCAGTCGCCATCTTCGCCTTCCTGTTGGCTTGGAACGACTTCTTTATCGCGACCATTTTTCTACACGATACGAGGCTGATGACCATCCCGCTAGGAATTCAGATGTTCATCCAGCAGTACTCCGCACAGTGGGGCAGCTTAATGGCAGCCTCCACCTTGGCATCGCTTCCGGTCGTGATTCTGTTTCTCTTTATTCAGCGTTATATCGTCAAAAGCACGGTGGCTGGTGCAGTAAAAGGCTAATGGTTTTCGCGACAGAATGACATGTGCGTCTAGCGAGGAGGAGCATACGATGACAAGTAAAATCAGAGTAGGGATTGTCGGGCTCGGCGAGGTTGCCCAAATTACACATCTACCGATCTTGCGTGCGTTAAGCGATAAATTCGAGGTAACCGCGCTGTGTGACATTTCCAAAACGCTCGTAGTCGAATTGGGAAAACGCTACAACGTACCGGGTCAATACACGGATTATTCGGAACTCGTATCGTCAGACAACGTAGATCTCGTATTTGTACTCAACAGTGACGAATATCACGCCGACACAGCCGTTGCGGCGCTGCAACACGGGAAGCACGTCTTAATCGAAAAACCGGTCTGTTTGACACTGGCCGACGCTGAGCGGTTGATCAGGGCTCGAGACGACGCTCATCGGCAGGTGATGGTGGGATATATGCGCCGATATGCCCCGGCATTTCAAATGGCGAAGCGCATGGTGGCGGAAATGCCCAGCATCAACTATGTGCGAGTGCGCGACATCATTGGCCAAAATCGGTTGATCATCGAGCAGGCGTGCGATGTTCTTCGGCCATCGGATATCCCTGATGAGGCGATGCGGGATCGACAAAGTAGAGCGCTTAGAATGGGCTATGACGCTGTGGGTGAGGGGTACGACCCACGCGTCTATCAGGTATACAGATTGTTATGTGGTCTGAGTAGTCACGACCTTTCTGCGATGCGGGACCTGATTGGCTCTCCGCGACAGGTTGCGGACGCGCGAGCCTGGGGGTCTAATATCGCCGCCATCTTCGAATACGACGGATTCCACGCGGTATTTGAGACGGGGGTGGACGCACAAAGGCGATTTGACGCGCACATTGAAGTGTACTCGAACCATTCGTCGGTGAAAGTACAATACGACACGCCATATATTCGACACTTGCCGACGACGCTTCAAATCAGCGAGACGGTAGGGGACGAGTACCGTCAACGAGTTGTTCGACCGACCTTTAAGGACCCATACACGTGTGAATTGGAAGAGTTGTATGAAGTCATTCAAACGGGTAAGACGCATCAGACCACATTGGAAGATGCAGTTGAAGACCTGCAACTCTTTGCAAAAATCATGGAAAAAATCAAAAATCAGTAAGACAACTCGGTGGAACTAGGGCGGGGGCATCCTCAGTACCTCGCCCGGTCTTTGATTCCGATTGGAGTCATTGAACAACCATGGCTGCGATCACGGATGGAGAAGAATAGTTGGAGGGGCCTTCGTGCGACAAGCTGTTTTGACGAAGTCGAAGCAATTCGAGATTTTTGAGACTGACGTACCACCAGTCGGCGAGAGAGATGTCCTCATTCGGGTTCTGACGTGCGGGATGTGTACCGGGGAGTTGCACGTGTGGGCAGATTCATCTGGCGGAAACTACCCGATACGACTTGGTCACGAGGTGGTCGGCGAAATTGTCGAGATCGGGCCGGCAGTGACTGGTGTCAAGGTCGGAGATATGGTCGCTGCTATCAATCAGCATTCCGGGTTTGCCGAGTTTTGCACGACCCCCGTGGAATCAGTCGCACTTCTACCGGCGAATCTGTCACCGAAAACGGCCCTTGGTGAACCACTTGCGTGCGCCGTCAATGCAACCCGTCGCATCGGAGCAACGGATGAGTCGACGGTCGTTCTCATTGGATGTGGGTTTATGGGGCTGTTGCTGATTCAGTGTTTAAAGGCGCAAGGAGTGGCGAATATCATTGCGGTCGATGTGCGTGCCGAATCCGTACAACGAGCGAAAGAGCTTGGAGCGGACGTCGCGCTGAACGCCACCTTAGACAACGTGGCTGAAGTCGTTCAGCAGATGACACTCGGACAGGGAGCCGACGTCGTGGTGGAGGCTACTGGAACGCAGAGCGGGCTCGATCTCTGTACTGACTTGGTCAGGATCAGGGGCTTGCTGGCCGTCTATGGCTATCATCAAGGCGGGACTAGGCAAGTCAACATGCAACTCTGGAACTGGAAAGGACTCGATATCGTAAACGCGCACGAGCGGGATGTTTCCGTCTATGTCGAGGGGATGAAGATAGGTTTGGATCTCGTTTCGAGCGGGAAGGTGGATTTGGCTAGCCTGATTACCCACCGATTCCCGTTGGATGAGATCAATTCGGCTTTTGGTATCGCGGCCCGCAAAGCCGAGGGGTATGTGAAAGGTACTATCGACCTATAGCGCCTTTCGCCACGTTCACCGTGTACAACGACGAGGGATATGGATGCAAATAGGGTTTTTGTGTGGTAAAATCGACATCGCTAAGTAAGATCGCTAAGTAAGTAAATAGGTTGAAATGAGTTAGACATCATCATGGTGAGCTAGACATGCAACCAAATGAATACCGCCCTAGCGGTGTTTATTTGGTTTTTTGTGTTTCTGTTCAGGAGGCGTACAAGCTTGGACAAACTGGAAGTGGCGTATTGTATTAAATGTTCTTGTTTTAAAGATAGAGAGCATATGGTACAAATATTCAGGACGGGATTTGTACGGGTGGATGGCGTAGACTTTCCGATGGGAATTTGCGATGAGCACGAACAATCCACTCCAGAATCGGAATGACAATGCCATGTGTTACATGGATGGATATAGTAATATTTAGGATGCAAGTTTTTAAATCAAATGTACAGATCGCAGGGATAGAAAGCGCATACAATGTGAACAATTTCGATTCTCCGCCATGTGACAGTCTTCGACATGATTCATGTGGTATCTTTTCTTGGTGTCGACCGTCGACACAAAACTATGGGTAAGGGGCGCCTATCGTCGTGGTACTAGGTGTAGACACAGTGGATGAGTTGCGTGAGAGCATGATTCGCCTAGCCGAGGAAAAAGGGAGTCTGACACACCCAGATGTTGTGAAGATGAGCCAGCGGTTGGACGTGTTAATCGCGGAAATTCAAGCGAAACGTTTCGACGAATATCGAGCTGAAATGGCGAAGAACAAACGTCGGGTTCGCCCACTTTGGCCTACTTACAATCCATTGAGACAGGTTATCTATCAACACATCTAAACGGCTCTGCGACGAGCGTGAGATACTTAGCCCGACATTGTGATCTGTCGTACTGTGAAACGATACAGACCGATTGTAGGTTTATTTCTATACAACAGCTGAATTCCGTGTGCAGTAGTACCAACCGGTCAAATGACGCAACGAGCACGTCCTTATCGTTTGGCGACAGGGGCGTCCTGCAAGTGCCTCCTGTTATGCGGATGGCGACACGGCGCCGGATTGTTGCAATTTTCGCCAAACGGTCGGCGCAGTGCCCTCCACACTTTGAAACCAGGCGCTAAATGTGTGAAGGGACGCAAATCCGATTGTCTCGGCAATTTGTAACATAGACGCCTTCGTTGATCTCAACAACCACTTTGCCTCCTCCAAGCGACATTTTTGCTGATATTGCTTGGGAGACATCTGATAGTAGGTCTTGAATAATCTCCGGAATGTGGACTCGGCCATGCCCAACCTCGTAGCGAGATCGGCCATGCGAAGTTCCCCGGACAAGTGCGAGCGAATGTATTCTGCAGCGTCTTCGATCGTAATGGGCACGTCCCGCGATTTCGATTGCTCGGCGAGGAAGACAAAGAACAGCTGAAGCCACGCCTCAAGCATCGTGCTATTGTCCCCATCTACTCGTGAGGCGACATTTAGCCAATTGTGGAACATTGACTCGTATAGCTCGATATCATGTCGCGACAGCCTTAACACATTCGGCTCACGACACTGTGTCAGGCGATAGAACTCGTCAACTAATCGCTGTGATAAAGGGCCCGCTTGGATAATGCCAAAGCGGATCGGGGTGGTGGCCCAGTAGCGATGTGGCACGTTCGGAGGGATGAGAACCAGGCTGCCTGGGGATAACGAGGTGGTACTCCCCTGGCATTGGAACATCCCCGTTCCATGAAAGACTGCTGACAATTCGTAGTCGTCATGATCGTGGAAGCCCATGTCCCAGTCCCCTGATTCTGATGCCAATCCAGTCCGAACGCGCACGTTCAAGTGGACTACCTCCTGCCTATTAAGACAAATAACTGCGTGAACTAGTCGCGAATGGCCACACTCACCAAAGAAGAGTTGAGGGTCGTCATCAGACGCCCCACCTTTCACGAGCATCCTCCATGCTGACGGTTTTCCCCTTGTTCCAGGCATAGTGCATTTTTGGCTTCTCTCCGTACCACCGTTCATCGACAGGTTCACTTGCCAACTGATATCTGGTATCCACACTGATGCGATAGCGCGAAGTCGTGTTTGTCGCTGAGCCGTGCATGATATACATTCCGAAAATGATAGCGTCACCGGCACGAAACTCCGCCGTGGCCCACTGGCCGCCAAACTTATCGACAATCTCGATTGGATCGTTAGAGAACCAACCCACGACGTTGTCGCGATCGACGTCCATTTGCCCGTATGTGTTTCTGATCTTGGCAAAGTGCTGCGAGCCTAAGCAGAGTGCAAGCCCTCCCATGTCATAGGAAACGTCGCCGATGGGCGTCCATGTCGTATAGACGTTCTTGGTACCACGACCCATGTACACGATGTCGTAGTGCGCACCGGAGAATTCGTTTTGCGGAACGGCTCGGAGCCATTTGACGTCGTAGGTGAGCGCAGGCCCATCTAGGAACTGGTCAAAGAACGTCATGACGCGGGGCGAATTGACTACCTCCAGCAAACGTGGCATATCCAGGTTGAGGCCCTGGCTCATAAAGCCTTTGTTTGCGGGCCCAATGACGCCGTCTTCGAGCGGATGTCCAGCGCTCAATTTTCCCTGCTCGTGTAGCCGTTCCAGTACTTCGAGACGGGCGCGCAGGACCGCCTCTCGGTCGTGGAAGCCGCGAATGAGCAGGTACCCATCCTCTTGTAATCGTTTTCTCAACGCGCCGACATCGTCCAGTATATCATTTGCGTCGCGCAACTCCGTGAGATAGCGTCCTCCCATTTCCAGTTCCCGTTGACCGATACGAACTTTCATCATTAGAGTCCTCCTTCAGTGCTTGAATGACATCAGTGTATCGCCATCCGAAATCACTGTATTTAGAGAAACCGTTCGATCATTTACTCAAATCGCTCAGGACGCCGTTGTTTGGCAAGGCATGGACTTTTACTAAATGTTTTGCGTTCCTTTGATCGGCAGTCGAGAGGTGATGCCATGATTTGGCGATCGAATGCACACTATGTTGATTTAAACTATGCGAATTTGGCTGATTGGAACTCTCTAGACCCAAAAAAATTTAGAATGTTGACGCAATATTTACGCAACATCGGAATAGATTTGAGTAAGGAACGATGGGAGGTTAGCAATTGGCCACTCTAAAGGACATTGCACGTGAAGCAAATACCTCCGAATCTACGGTCTCGCGGGTTCTAAGCGGCGATCACACCTTTTCGGTGGCAAATGAGACGAGATCGCGGATTTTAAAAATCGCTGATCGACTGAATTACCGCGTGAATAGAAGGCGTGAGGGCAGTCAATCGAACCTGGCAAAAAGCATCGGGGTTGTTCAGTTCTGGGATAAACAGGTCTGTGACCACTGGGATCAGTTTTTCTTATCTATCCGCTCCGGAGTGGAACGGGAACTGACGAATCTGGGATTGGGTGCCCAAGGTATTCGGATGTACTATCGCAACGATTCCCTGATGGACATTCATCAACTAGATGGCGTCATCGTCATCGGTGAAGATACGGGATTCGGCCCCGATATTTACGCTGGAACAGACAATGTGGTGTTTATCGACTGCGAGTCGGCTATCGATCAGTACGACTCGGTCGTCATCGACTATACGAGGGCCACGCGCGAGGCGTTGACATACCTGTTTGCTCTAGGGCACCGGGACATCGGATTCATCGGTGGCAAACAACTTGTTGCGAGATCGAACGAACGGCTCAATGCATTTGAGCACTTCATGCAGGAGCGTGAGCTCTTACGCCCGGCGAACGTCCGTGTCTCCGATTCGTGGATGGTGAATGATGGCTACGAAGCGATGAAACAGGTGATTCAATCCGAGGCGATGCCGACTGCATTCTTTATTGCTAGTGACCTGTTGGCTATCGGCGCGATGCGAGCATTGAGCGAGGCGGGCATCTCGGTTCCCGAAGACGTATCCATTGTTGGATTTAACGATATAGAGATGGCGCAATTTATCAGCCCGCCACTGACGACTATCAAAGTTGACACAGAGACCATGGGGAGGTTAGCGGCAAAGCTTTTGCGCGATCGATTCAACGGCAGAGACGTCGCAGTCACTTTGACCGTTTCCACTCAGCTAGTCATCCGGGGCACTTGTTCTGCGCCGCGAAGCAGCTGATGGGGCATCTACACTGAGAGGTGACGCAAATCTATGAAAGGGGGGATAGGGAGTGTGGAAGGGCCGAATGGTAGGCGCGTGGAGTAGGGCTGGAACGGTCTTGGCCAACGTATTTTTACTGAATATTTTGTGGTTAGTTTGCTGCTTGCCGATTGTTACGATCCCGCCTAGCACGGCGGCGCTGTTTTCGACAGCACGCCGTTGGCTGGACGGTGAGGAAGGCGTCATCGGGCCTTATTTCTCCAGTTGGAAACGGTATGTCAAGAGCAGTTACATCGTTGGCGTACCCACATTGTGTATCGCTCTCCTGTTATTCTGGGAGCTGACGTATTACGCAAACAACCACAGCGGTATGGCACTGATGATGTTGAGTGTCTGCATTGGATTCACCTTCGTCTTTGTGTCTGCCGTCATGCACTTGGGTCCGCTTTTAGTCTCTGTGCACCGCTCGTCTTGGGATCTGGTGCGGTTGGCTTTCCTGACAGGCGTCAAAAGCTTTTTCGTATCAATTGTAACCGTTTTCCCAGCCTGGGCAGTTGTCATCGCGGCTATCGTGACCTCGAAGCTCGCCTTAGTCATTGGGCTCGTACCTGCTGCTGCATGGTTCAACTGCTACGTGACCTTGAGGTGTCTCCGATCGCGCCAGAAAGAGTTACCCACAAACTGATGAAGAGTAGGTGATCAGGTGAGTTTCTCAAACGAAGCGGTGTCTTTGCGAGGTAAGAGAAAGCGCATTCACGTAAATCGGGCGAGGTTGCGGCGCAATCGAATCACAGGCTGGTTATTCATCTCCCCGTGGTTTATTGGCTTCTTGGCCTTCGCGCTGTTTCCGTTTCTAGCGTCGCTGTATTACAGTTTTACGAATTACGACATCATCTCCTCACCACAGTGGATCGGTCTACAGAATTATTCCAAGCTGATGCACGATCCGCTGTTTTGGCACTCGCTCTACAACACGCTGTACTACACTGTCTTCTCGGTACCCCTCTCCACCATCGTAGCGCTCTGTATCGCACTCTTGCTCAACATGAACATCCGCGGATTGACCATCTACCGCACGGTGTTTTACCTGCCGGCCATCGTCCCTTTCGTCGCTTCATCGGTGCTTTGGCTCTGGCTGTTCAATCCCTCGTTTGGATTTATTGATGCGCTGCTACGGGCGGTAGGACTCCCGGCACCAGGGTGGCTCTATTCAGTACATTGGGTCAAACCGTCGTTTATTTTGATGAGTCTCTGGGGTGTCGGTCAAACCGTCGTCATCTATCTGGCCGGGTTGCAAGGCGTATCCAAGGAACTGTATGAAGCGGCCATCATTGAGGGCGCGAACGCTTGGCAGCGATCGATCAAAATTACCATCCCGATGATTAGCCCGGTCATCTTGTTCAACGTCATTATGGGGCTGATCGGATCGTTTCAATTCTTTACGCAAGCGTATGTCATGACACAAGGCGGGCCCGACAACGCTTCGATGTTCTTCGCACTCTACTTGTATCAACAGGCGTTCCAGTTCTTGCACCTCGGCTATGCTTCGGCGATGGCTTGGCTGCTGTTCGTCCTGATTCTCGTCGTGACTGTGCTGGTCTACAGAGGTTCCTCCAGATGGGTCTATTACGGCTCAGAACAGTAATCGTGTGAAAGCGGGATTGGATACGAGTTTGGCGACCACTGTGCTCTGCACAGTTGAAGCACATACGAATCCTCGGGGGGTCACGAAAGTATGGCTATGAACAGATGGAAGTTGAGCACGGGTCTGTTGTCCGTCGCTGTTGTCGGTGTCAGCACGGCCGTGCAAGGCTGTGGAACGACTGCAACCTCAAGCTCCGGGTCGAAAGACAGCTCCAGCTCCGGTGGAGTTGTCCAACTCACCTATTGGAATATGTGGTCAGGACAATGGGAGCAAGTCGTACAAAAGATGGTCGACCAATTCAATGCCACGCACCCAAATATTCACGTGAATATGCTTGCCGTCCCGTCCGCGAGTGGCGACCAGAAACTACTGACGGCCATTGCGGCCGGGAACCCTCCAGACGTCTTCACCGAGTGGAACGCCTCCATTGGCCAATTTGCTGCAAAAGGCGCGGTGATGAATCTCGACAAGTTTATGACCGGGAAATACGCAGGGCTAAAAAATTGGTTTTATCCTGCGGTGACCAAGTTCGGAACTTACGACGGCAATCTCTATGCGATGCCTTGGACTGAAAACACGTTCGACCTGTATTACAACAAGACGATGTTGAAAGAGGCTGGACTCAATCCGAATGATCCGCCAACCACCCTCGCACAACTTTGGTCCGACCAGGACAAGGAATGGAAGTTTGGCAATGGTGGTGTCGTGACACAGATGGGTTTCTACCCGAGCCAGAATTTCGAACAATTGATGCCGGTGTTCGGTCTCAGCGACACAGATCTGTATCATGACGGCAAGTACGACTTGCTCAATGCGAAGGCCGAAAATGACATGTCGTGGATCGCACAGTACAAGAAGTACCCTTACTCGCAAGTGAGCGCGTTCACAAGTGGGCTCAATTCTGCTGCAGGTGGTTCGACAGACGCCTTCGACATCGGCAAGGCGGGCTTCACCATCTCGGGCATGTGGGAGATGGGGCAAATTCAACAGGACGACCCAAGCCTAGATTACGGGGTGGTGCCTATCCCAGCCGCGCCAGGAGGAAATGCCAACGCCACGTGGATCAACGGAAACTACAATATGATTCCGACCGGATCGAAGCATCCGCAACAGGCGTTTGAATTCATTTCGTGGTTGGCAGGCTACGAAAATGCCGCGTGGGCCGCAGAAGCGTATCCGACGGGTGGATGGGTTCCGAATTCCCCCGAGATCACCAAGCAGCCCGCCTACCAGAAGTGGCTTTCCCAGGACCCAACACGGAAACAGTTTGTAGATGTCCTCGACAATCCGAAAGACACCACAGATCCCGTGACACCTGCAGCGATGTTGTATCAAACCCAGCTGGTGAACGCTGAGGATTACGTCTTGCAGGGGAAGAAGAGTGTACAACAGGCTCTGTCCGACTTGCAGAACCAGGCGAATCAGGAGCTGCAAAACGACGCCAAGTAGTGAGTTGGGCGGCTGCCTCTTCGCCGGGGCGGCCGCACTTTCAACCTAACGTGAGGAGGATAGCTCAATGAGTACACAACCCGGCACCGTACCACTCAGTAGGCAACGTGCGACTCGCAAGCCGAGAGGAAAACGATACGCGTCGAGCTTCGTCAAACATGCGGTGCTCATCCTATTAGGGATTTCGTTTGTCTTTCCGCTGTTCTGGATGATCTCTACTTCGGTCAAGCCGAGTTTTGAGCAGATGGTCTGGCCACCTGTCTGGATACCGCACCCGTTTCAGTGGTCCAACTACCCAAGCGCGATGAAGTTTGAGCCCTTTTTGCACTATATCTTTAATACACTTTACTATTGCATAGCTGCGGTGATTGGAACGGTTTTGTCGTGTAGTCTCGTAGCGTATGGTTTTGCGCGCATCGAGTTTCCAGAACGAGGTTTTCTGTTCTTTCTCATGCTAGCTACGATGATGCTTCCTTTTCAGGTGACGATGATCCCGCTGTTCGTCCTCTTTAAGAACATTGGCTGGGTCGGATCGTTCAAGCCGCTGATTATCCCGTGCTTTTTTGGAAACGCGTTTCAGATCTTTCTGCTGAGGCAGTTCTTTATGACGATTCCGAGATCGCTTTCTGAGGCCGCCTACATGGATGGGGCCAGTGAGTTTAAAATCTTTTACAGAATCATTCTCCCATTGGCGAAGCCCGCGCTGGCAACCGTGGCGCTATTCCAGTTCATGTACTGCTGGAACGACTTCTTAGGGCCTATCATCTACTTAAACAACTCTTCGCTTTATACCATTTCACTGGGACTGCAACAGTATGTCAGCTCCTATGGCACGCAGTGGGGCTTGTTGATGGCGGCCTCTACGGTTGCGACGCTACCGTTAATCATTTTGTACTTCCTCACGCAACGGACATTTATCGAAGGCATCTCCGTCACAGGTCTCAAGGGCTAAATCGACAAGCAGCGCCCCACGGAAGGGATGTGATAGCGCGTTTCACTGCGTATGGATTTCACCGCGACTACAGGTACATGCACTCGCGTCTCTTAGCTTAGAAAGGATGGTTTTCGATGTCGTTTAAGGTTGCGTTTATTGGCGCTGGCAGTATTGGGTTTACGAGAGGGTTGTTGAGGGACCTCCTGTCGGTTCCAGAGTTTCAGCAGATTGAAGTCGCGTTCACGGATATCAACCCGCACAATCTCGACATGGTGACGCAGCTGTGCCAACGGGATATCCGCGAAAACGGCTTAGCGATAGAGATCTCTTCCACGACGGACAGGCGAGAAGCGCTGAAAGGCGCCAGGTACGTGTTCGTCGTGGTCCGCATTGGAGGACTCGAAGCGTTCCAACTGGATGTCGACATCCCCTTGAAATACGGGGTCGATCAGTGTGTTGGCGATACGCTTTGCGCGGGCGGCATCATGTATGGGCAACGGGGCATCCCCGAGATGCTGGCGATCTGCAAAGACATCCGCGAGGTTGCCGAACCCGGCTGCTTGTTGCTCAACTACGCGAATCCAATGGCTATGCTGACTTGGGCTTGCAATCAATACGGCGGGGTGAAGACGATTGGCCTCTGTCATGGGGTGCAAGGCGGCCATGCACAAATCGCAAAGGCATTTGGTTTGCCGCAGGACGAAGTGGACATCATCTGTGCGGGCATCAATCACCAAACCTGGTACATCCAAATCAGGCACAAGGGGGAGGACCTGACCGGGAAACTGCTCGAAGCTTTTGAGAACCATCCGGAATTCAGCAAAACGGAGAAAGTCCGCATCGATATGTTGAGGAGGTTTGGGTACTACAGCACGGAGTCCAATGGCCATTTGAGCGAGTACGTACCTTGGTACCGCAAGCGGCCGGAGGAAATTCGCGAGTGGATCGATCTAGGCACTTGGATCAACGGCGAGACAGGCGGTTACCTGCGCGTCTGCACGGAAGGGCGAAACTGGTTTGAGACGGACTTCCCGAATTGGATGAACGATCCGGCGCTGGTCTATTCACAAGCCACGCGCGGCCGCGAACATGGTTCGTACATTATCGAAGGGCTGGAGACGGGCCGGGTCTATCGAGGCCACTTTAACGTCGTCAACAACGCCGTCATTGCCAACTTGCCCGATGACGCCGTCATCGAGGCCCCTGGCTATGTCGATCGCAATGGCATCAATATCCCACGGGTCGGCGAACTGCCTTTAGGGTGCGCTGCGGTATGCAACGCCAGCATCTCTGTGCAGCGACTCGCGGTCGAGGCCGCGGTGCGCGGGGATGATACACTGCTTCGGCAAGCGATGATGATGGATCCCCTCGTAGGAGCCGTCTGCAATCCGCCTGAAATTTGGCAGATGGTCGACGAGATGTTGGTGGCCGAGGAGCGATGGCTGCCTCAGTACAGCGAGGCGATTTCCCAGGCGAAAGCGCGGTTGAGTTCCGGCGATCTGATTCCGACCCGTCGGTATGAAGGCGCCGCTAGGCTGAAAGTGAAGACTGTGGAAGAGATGCAAGAAGACCGCATGGCGGCCAATCGGAATGCAGCGGAGTCCGATAAGGCACAGGAGCGCCCGGCGTTAAACAGGCATTGATCAAAAACTCTGATATCTCTTAATATTTGACTGATGGGAGAGGATTGTGTTGAACAAGATCGCGTTTATCGGTGCCGGGAGCACCGTCTTCGCCAAGAACGTCTTAGGGGATTGCATGCTGACCGCCGCGCTACAGGATTTCGAGTTTGCCTTGTACGACATCGACCTGGAACGGCTGCACGACTCGGCAAACATGTTGAATAACTTGCGCGAGACGACGCGCAGTCGCGTGCAGATTCAGGCGTACGAAAACCGGAAGGACGCACTTCGTGGCGCCAAGTACGTCGTCAACGCGATTCAGGTAGGCGGCTATGACCCCTGTACCATTACTGACTTTGAAATTCCCAAGAAGTACGGATTGCGGCAAACGATTGCCGACACGGTCGGCATCGGCGGCATCTTCCGCAACCTGCGCACGATTCCGGTCATGCTCGACATCGCACAAGACATGCAAGAAGTGTGCCCTGACGCGCTATTTTTGAACTATACCAATCCGATGGCTGTATTGACCAACGTGATGAATACGTACGGCGGTATTCGCACGGTCGGCCTCTGCCACAGCGTCCAGGTTTGTGTGCCGCACCTGTTTTCGAGCCTGGGGATGGACTCGACGGGTGTCCAATCGAAGATCGCTGGGATCAATCACATGGCTTGGCTGTTGGAGGTCACTAGGGACGGCGAGGATCTATATCCGGAGATCAAGCGTCGCGCTCGCGAAAAGCAACTGGAGAAGCACGACGATATGGTTCGATTTGAAATGATGCTGCGCTTCGGCTATTACATCACGGAATCCTCCGAGCACAATGCGGAGTACCACCCTTACTTTATTAAACAAACGTATCCAGAGCTCATCGAGCGGTTCAACATCCCGCTCGATGAGTACCCAAGGCGGTGTGTGGCGCAAATCAGCCGCTGGAAGACGATGCGTGACGAATTGGTTCAAAACCGGCAATTATCGCACCAGCGCACGCATGAGTACGCCTCCTATATCATGGAGGCAGTGGAGACGAACGTCCCGTTCAAAATCGGCGCAAACGTCATGAACACAGGTCTGATCCCGAATCTACCGAGGGAAGCCTGCGTGGAAGTCCCTTGTCTCGTGGACGCCAGTGGTGTGACGCCGACATACGTAGGGAATCTCCCGCCGCAGTGCGCGGCCTTGAATAGAACGAACATCAACACGCAGTTGCTGACCATCGAAGCCGCGATCACGGGGAAACGGGAGCATATCTATCACGCCGCGATGCTCGATCCGCATACTTCAGCGGAGCTGTCCCTGGACGATATCGTAGCTCTCTGTGACGAGTTGATCGACGCCCACGGCAAGTGGTTGCCTCAGTACAGGTAAGTGTAAATATATATATATCGTCGTCGCACGGTCGGGGGATGACCCTTGACCGTGCGATTGCTGCCCGGTAACCCCTGTGCTAGCTACAAGTAAGCGCTGCCCTCCACAGGTGTACACGTCCGTAGTACAATAGATCAACTTACGGAGTGAGACTCTGGTCGCGAACGATATGGTGACGGAAAGAGTGAGACCTGTTGAGGGGGAGGCGTTCACGTGATTCCTGTGCGAGAATTTGTAGCTTCTCTTGTCTATCCAACGGAGTGGTTAGCTGGGGGCGCTGGTTGGGACAAGTTATGCCGCGACATCATTTTGTTGAGTGACGAGAAAGTGTGGTTGCAAAACACAGAAAACAGCGAATTTAAGGACACTTTGGTGTTCGTCAAGGCACACGCATTCCCTGCATATTCTTCGACCTTCGACTTGCTTCTTCGCTTCTTCCAACAAGCCGGCGTGGTTGGCATCGTCTTTCAGGGTGGCAAGCGATCCGATTTTTCCAAGGCGACGCTCATGCTCGCAGACCATTTAGGCTTACCGCTCGTGTGGATTGACGCACCCATTAATTACTCCGTCTTCGCCAAGCAATTCTATACGGTTTTTGTTCAGAGGACCCAACAGGCTCGGCAACGGATTCGGCAGGTTCGCGGGCGATTGGAGAAGGCGTTTCACGAATCCTTTACGTTGGCAGCATGGATGGACATCATCGAGCGCGAACTCTTCGTCACGGCGACACTGCGTCTAACGGAGAGAGAACAGCTCGGTCCAATGGAAGCAAAGTGGCAACTCCGCGATGGACAGAAGACCCTTCAGATTCCGATTCAAGTGTTACAGCAAGCGATTTTCCTGGAATTGGTCCCGCGCGAGCCATGTCCGTTACTGCACGCAGATGAAGACCTTTTGTGGTTAGAAGAATTTACGGGGGTGCTTTCCGCGCAGACGGGTTTCTTTCTCCTCGTTGAGCTTCCGGGGGTCGCATCGCAAAGCGAATGGGCTTGTTCCTTTGAGAGTGCACTGTATTACTCGGTATCGCGCTTGCCTGTCATTCGTGCGAACGACGCAGGGAGTCTCATCCGATCCACCGCTCAGGTGCCCGAGTCGCACGAGTCAGTGTCGGCTCATCGCCGTCTGGGACTGATTACTGCAAAACAGGTTCATTCAGTCGGACTGCTTTGGGTGAGCTGTTTAGGGGACGGCGTCGACCGCCAACGGTTTCACCGTATCGCGGACAGGCCTTATGCGTATCGCTCATTTTCACAAGCTACGTTACATCTGCGAGAGCAGGTGCTGAGACTTTGTGCAGACGCACGCTATGCGATTGGGACGCAGTCCGCATTGACGTCTTGTGTGCCGTGGAAAGATTGGCGGGACAACGAAGGGATCGTCTTATTCTGCTTCGGGCTTCCACGCGATGGCGTGAATCTCGTAGAGCGGATCGTTCGTGAGTTCATCCATCAGTTAGAAATCAGGCTGCAGACTTCTTTGCGGTCGTACTTTGTTCGAAGAAACGTGGTGGAGATGTCGCACGCAGCCGACCTCTTAGAGGTGGCGGTCGCCATGACGGAGCGATCGTACGCCGATTTTTTGAGTGTTTTATCGCAGTCGAAGTCGGTTCAATTTGCAGACCAAAGTGTGGATGTCGTCAACCGCATCCTTCCTGCCCCAAGTCAGGGTTCATCCTATGAACACGCCCTACATGTACTTCAGCCACTCGTTCGGGACGAGGGGAATCTCCCTTTGCTTGAAGCGCTGGAGGCGTACCTGGAATGTGGAGCCAAGATGCAGGCCGCCGCCGAGAAGCTATACTTGCATCGCAACACGTTGCGATATCGCCTGAAGCGCGCAGAAAAGCTCTTGAACGTCAGCCTTGATGACGATCAGATGCGGTTCGTGTACCAACTGGCTATTCGCACATGGCGCCTGCGAAACCCAAGTCCCCTAGCCTGAGGATGTCTATGAAAATACCTCCAAATGTACGAGGCGTTTTGTGCGACGTGCACAATCACGCCCTCTTTTTTGTTCGTGCCGTACCTATATGCAGAATTGAATGTAAATTAAGATAAATCAAACGGCAGGACAAAAAGTAAATAGAGGAGGAATGAGGCATGAATCAGGCGGATCCGGCTAGTCAAAGGCTGGATGATTACTCCC
Organism: Alicyclobacillus fastidiosus; assembly: GCA_029166985.1. Lineage (GTDB taxonomy): Bacteria > Bacillota > Bacilli > Alicyclobacillales > Alicyclobacillaceae > Alicyclobacillus > Alicyclobacillus fastidiosus_A. Next base: position 105,256 of record CP119138.1, read on the forward strand.
TGTCGAGAGTTCCAGAGAGTGAACGGCGTCATTGGTTTGGGATTGCGACCATGCGCTTTGGTCAGATGTCGGCCCTTTCGCAGTTTCTATTGGGCGCGACGCTCGGTTTTGGCATGAGCTTTTGGCAGGCGTTTTGGGCACTCACCCTCGGTGCGGTCATCCTGGAAATCATCTCTATCTTTGTCGGCATCGCAGGCATGAAAGAGGGGCTCAGCACGACGATGCTCGTTCGCTGGACTGGGTTTGGCCGACTCGGGTCAGTCGTCGTCAGTATTGTCATCGCCATTTCCCTCGTCGGCTGGTTTGGTGTGCAAAATCAAGTGTTTGCAGACGGGTTGAACCAGTTGCTTGGTGGTCCGATTTGGCTGTGGTCGATTGTCACCGGTGCGCTTGTTACGGTCGTCGTCATTTACGGATTTTTGTCCATGGGCTTTACGGCTTACATCACGGTACCGCTCTTCATGGTGATCGCCTTCTTCTCGATTGGGCGCGAGCTCACGCATTACTCTTTTGGTCATCTCGTCTCGATGGGGTCGCCGGGCCCTGTTCTTACGCTTGGAGCAGCCGCAAGCATGGTTGCCGGAGGGTTCATCACTGGAGCGATCATCTCCCCGGATATGACGCGCTATAACCGCTCCGTCGCTGACGTAATTAAACAGACCGTCTTAGGTATCACACTGGGCGAGTACGTCATCGGGTTGATTGGCGTCTTACTGGCCCACGCAATGAAATCCGCAAACGTCATCACCATCGTGATGTCGACAAGCGGCGTCATCGGGACGGTCGTCCTGGTCACGGCAACACTCAAAATCAACGACTGGAACCTCTATTCGTCGTCACTTGGCATCGTCAACCTGTTTGACGTCGTCTTTCGTAAGCGAATCAGCCGGGTCGGCGTAACCATCGTGTTCGGGGCTGTCGGAACGCTGCTGTCGGTGCTCGGAATCCTGAACCAGTTCGAAGGATTCCTAACGCTGCTGGGCGTAGCCGTGCCTCCCGTCGGCGGCATCATGGTGGTTGAATACTTTCTCATCAGGCGGTACAAAGACGAACTGCAATCGTCGCGGGAGCGAGGCGTGCTGCCTAGCGCGTATGAATCCTGGAATCCGATCACGCTCGTGTCCTGGATTGGCGCGTTTCTCGTCGGCGAATTCGTGAAGTGGGGAATCCCCTCCATCAACTCACTGGTGGTAGCGGCCTTGGCCTATTTCGTGCTAAGCAAAATCGTCAACCGCAACCAATCGGTTACCTATGGCCGAGTGGAAACGAAGGAACTCGCGAACTAAACACGGGGGAGACACGTGCAGAATGGCCGTGTCCCCCAAAGATCGTTGATTTGACAGCTAGGTGGTGACGGAATGAGAAGACTGATTCATGCATGTGATATCGACTATCTCGCGCTTGGCGCTACCGTACTGGGGACGGGTGGCGGAGGTGACCCATATATTGGTGCACTCATGGCCAAGCAGGCGATTGAACAACACGGCCCGGTTGAATTGATTTCCATCGACGAACTGGCTGACGATGACCTCGTCATTCCGTCGGCTATGATGGGCGCGCCGACCGTCATGGTCGAAAAGATGCCCAGTGGCGATGAGCCCGTGAAGGCGTTCACGCAGTTAGAGAAGTTTCTGGGTCGCAAAGCGGCGGCGACCGTGTCCATTGAAGCGGGGGGCCTCAACTCTACCATTCCCTTCGTGGTCGCGGCGGAGTTGGGGATCCCCCTTGTCGACGCTGACGGCATGGGCCGGGCATTCCCGGAAATACCCATGACCGCGTTGCACTTTGGCGGCATCTCTGCGACGCCGATGATGGTCGCGGACGAGAAAGGGAACTCCGTGTTGCTGTCGACGGTGGACGGCGCATGGACAGAGGCCCTCTCGCGCAATGCCACGATTGTCATGGGTGGCTCTTCCATGCTGGCACTGTATGGTGCAAACGCGCGCGACATGCGGCCGAATCTCATCCATGGAACGCTCTCCATCGCGATGAAAATCGGCGAACTGTTGGCGGCCAAAGAGGACGCCGCAGTTCGACTGGACAAACTGCTCAAGTTTACAGACGGAGTGGAGCTGTTCCGCGGCAAGTTGATTGACGTCATGCGCAGGACTGTCGGAGGATTCGCGCGTGGAACCGTCACGCTAGAAGGAACGGCGGGGGATGCTGGTTCCATCTGTCGGCTCGAGTTCCAAAATGAGAATCTCATTGCTATGCGAGATGGCGAACCGCTGGCGACCGTACCAGATCTCATCACCGTACTTGATCAAGAGACGGTCCATCCGATCACGACCGAAGAGTTGCGGTACGGGCAGAGGGTGATCGTCATCGCCATGCCGTGCGCGCCTGTGTGGCACCGACCGGAGTGTCTGGAGTTAGTTGGACCCAGGTACTTTGGGTACGACTTTGACTTTAAGCCGCTGCGACAAGTTGCGACGCAGGTGGATGAAACAGACACCAGGGTATGACCGAGGAGGAACATGTATGTCTTATCGTTTGGGAATTGACGTCGGCGGAACCAACACGGACGTCGTTTTATTGGACCGGGAGAATGCGGTCGTGGCCAAGACCAAAACTGCGGTGACCGCGGATATTGTCAGTGGTATTCGAGCCGGAGTGGGGACGGTCCTACAGCAGAGCGGCGTCGACGGTGGAGACATCACGCACGCCATGCTCGGGACGACGCAAGTGACCAACGCCATCATCGAGCGACGCGAGTTGAACGACGTCGCGATTGTCCGATTGGGCGCACCGGCCACTCGTGCCGTCAAACCACTTGCTGGATGGCCAGAAGACCTGCGCGAGCGGTATACGCAGTACTCATGGATCGTCGGTGGCGGGCACGAATTTGACGGTCGCGAAATCGCGCCGTTAGACGAGGCTGAACTTACGGCCATCGCGGAGTCCGTCAAGGGAAAGGTGCAAGCCGTCGCCATCACAGGGGTATTCTCCCCCGTCAATACGGATCACGAGGAGCGTGCAGCGCGGATCTTTCGCGACATTCTCGGCGAGGACATCCCGATTTCGCTCTCCTATCAGTTAGGCAGCGTTGGGCTTCTCGAGCGCGAGAACGCCACCGTGTTGAACGCGGCAGTGTCCAACGTCGCCAAGCGCGCGACCTTGTCATTCCAACAGGCGCTTGCCGATCTCGACGTGCACGCCGCTCTGTACCTGGCGCAAAACGATGGCACATTGATGTCGGTGGAATATGCACTCTTGTATCCCATTCTGACGATCGCCTGTGGCCCGACCAACAGCATGCGCGGCGCAGCCTATTTGACAGGGTTGAAAAATGCCATCGTCGTCGATGTCGGGGGGACCTCGACAGATGTCGGCGTGCTCGTCAATGGGTTTCCGAGAGAATCGTTCGTCGCGGTTGACGTCGGCGGCGTTCGGACCAACTTTCGCATGCCTGACTTGTACTCGATTGGGCTTGGCGGAGGAAGTCGAGTTGCAGAAGTGGATGGCAAAGTTCAAGTCGGCCCAAAAAGTGTGGGGTATCGGATTGTTCAAGAGGGCCGTGCATTTGGCGGCGACACGACGACGTTCACGGATGTGGTCGTCTCACTAGGCAAGGCCAAGGTTGGCACGCATCCGGTTGAGCTTCCGGAAGAGCTCGCCCATTCGGCCTATGAGGTCGCCATCGACAAGACTGCAGAGGCCATTGACCGCATGAAGACGAGCGCTGAGGCCACGCCGCTGATTCTGGTAGGCGGGGGCAGTGTGTTGCTGCCAAGCGAGTTCGAAGGCGTCTCCGAGGTGTATCGACCGGAGAATTTCGATGTCGCCAACGCCATCGGTGCGGCCATCGCCCAGGTGAGTGGGCGCGTGGACAGGATTTTTGCGATGGATCAGAAGTCGCGTGAAGAGGTTCTTGCAGAGGCGAAGTCCATCGCCACCGCGGAGGCCATTCGAGCAGGCGCCGAAGCGTCGACGATCGAAGTCGTGGAAATTGAGGAAGTCCCTATCGCCTATCTACCAGGAAACGCGGTACGAATCAAAGTCACCGTCGCTGGGACGCTCGCGTCTTACAGCCAAGAGCAGAAGGTTGGTGCCCATGCGAGTCACTGAGCAGGAACTAGAGGCGTTGTCGATTGGTGCGGCGATTTTAGGGACGGGTGGCGGAGGTGATCCGCTCATCGGAAAGCTGATGGCCCAACAGGCAGTTGCTGAGTATGGCCCGGTCGATCTGATTTCACTCGACGACATCAGCGAAGGGGATGTGGTGTTTCCCGTTGCCATGATGGGAGCCCCTACGGTCTTTCTCGAAAAGTTACCTGCAGGGGAAGAAGGGTACCTGGCCGTTCGCCGAATGGAGCGCCATCTTGGCAAGAAGGTGACCGTACTCTGCCCAATCGAGTGTGGTGGGATGAACAGCATGATCCCGTTTGTGGTCGCAGCCCGAATGGGATTGCCGGTTGTCGACGGCGACGGCATGGGGCGGGCGTTTCCCGAACTGCAGATGGAGACCTTCCACGTGCTCGGCGTTCCCGGCACGCCGGCGTGCATCGCCGACGAATGGGGAAACGTGGTGCTCTTCGAGACGGTGGATAACTACCGATTGGAGTCGTTTGCACGGGCCTGCACGGTCAAGATGGGTGGATATTCCCACCTCGTCGACTACCCCATGACGGGCTCGCAGCTGCGCGACACCGCAGTTCGCGGCACGATATCGATGGCGATTCGTTTGGGCAATGCCATCCAGGCTGCCCAGCGTTCACATGTAAATCCGGTTCAGGCCGCGCTTTCTGCCACGCGAGACACGATTTATGGCCATGGCATTCCACTGTTTCAGGGCAAGGTCGTGGACGTGTCACGGCGCACTTCAAACGGCTTTGCGGTAGGGAGTGCACAGTTACAGGGCTTCGACGAAGATGCCGGGAAGACGATGGTCATCGACTTCCAGAACGAGAATCTGATCGCCAAAGTGGGCGAACGCGTGGTGGCAAGCGTGCCGGATCTCATTACCCTTCTCGATCCCGATACGGGTTATGCGATCACCAACGAACGCTTGCGCTATGGACAACGTGTCGTGGTAGTCGGCATTCCGACGCCGGAAATCATGCGTAGTGAGGCGGCGCTAGACGTGTGGGGACCGCAGCAGTTCGGTTACGACATCGCGTTTGTCCCCCTCGAACAAGCGTACTCAGATTTCTATCGCAACGTCGGAGTACCGAAGGAAAAGGAAAAATACCTTTTGTCTACGATGACTGGAACGCGCTGAATAGCTATAGGCGTCAGGGAGGATGCAATGCAGTCCTCCCTTTGATCTGGCTTGAAAGGGTGATGTGCCAATGTCAGTCAGGCAACTGACGATAGATGACGTCGAAGCGGCCGTGCTTGGTGGGAAGTTTCTCGGTGGTGGCGGCGGCGGATGGACGGACGACGGATTGGAGTCTGGGCGGATGGCCATGAAGACCCATCCGCCACTCCTGGTGACGCCAGATGAGTTGCAGGATGACGCCATCGTGCTTACCGTTGCATCGGTCGGTGCACCGGCGGCAGCGGATCGACATGTCGAGAACGAACATTTCCTGCAGGCAATCAAGCGACTTGAATCGGAATTGGGGACGCGCGTCGCAGGTGTTGTCACGAATGAGAATGGTGCAGCGGCAACGGTAAACGGATGGATACAGGCCGCCGTAGGTGGTCGGGCGGAGCGCTACGTGGAGATGGTTGTTCGCGGTTCACTCCAACAGGCCGCTGCGCTCGTCCGTCACGCGTCCGTTCAAGCGGGTGGACTGGTTGCTGTTGCAAGGAACCCGGTGACTGCCCAGTACGCAAACGAGCACGGGGCCGTTGGTGGCATTCGTCAAGCCATCGACCTGGGGCACGAGATGTTAAAGGCAAGAAGGGCCGGCGGTCCTGGGGTCATCGATGCGGCACTTTGCTTCCTAGGTGGACACAAGGTGGCTGAGGGACTGGTTGATGATGTCATTTTGCGGACAGAAGGCGGATTTGACGTCGGCTTTGTCCAAGTCGCGGACGTCGAGATGACGTTTTGGAACGAGTACATGACACTTGAGCGGCACGGTCAGCGACTGGCTACCTTTCCGGACCTGGTCATGACGGTCGATACAGAATCCGGTTTGCCTCTGATTACGGCAGAGATCGAGCGTGGTCAGCGCGTCACAGTGGTCGTCGTCCCGCACAAGAATCTACAGCTTGGCGCCGGCATGCAGGATCCATCGTTATTCACAGTCGTGGAAAAGGCTGTGGAAAAGGAGATCTGCAAATATGTTTTTCCACCGAGCGTGAAACGGGTGTGAACCATTGGTTCGGCCAGCTGTTGTCACAACTGCTCGTCGAGGTCGATGCAAGGTGAGGAGTGTTCTAGATGACGTTGAAGCAGACGATGGAACTGTACGAACTGTTGGATGATCCGCAAATCACCGGTCACGATGTGAAACATTTTCTGGAAGGGCGTGGGGCCCTACACGTCGACGTGGAAACGGTGGTCGGAGAGCGGGGATCCACCGATTTTATCAAAGTTTGTATCCCCGGGAGAAACGGGAAAACAGGCGGCGGCGACGCTCCCACACTGGGGATCATTGGTCGATTGGGCGGGATCGGCGCGCGGCCAGAACGCATCGGGTTGGTGTCTGATGGCGACGGGGCAATAGCGGCGTTGGCGGCTGCGCTCAAATTGATTCAGATGAACAATAAGGGAGACGTATTGCAAGGCGATGTGTTGATTGCCACGCACATCTGCCCCAATGCCCCGACGATTGTGCATCATCCAGTCAACTTTATGGGCTCCCCGGTCGACATGTATACCATGAATCAGCACGAGGTCAGCAACGAGATGGATGCCATCTTGACCATCGACACGACAAAGGGGAATCGCGTGTTCAATCACCGCGGCGTAGCCATTTCACCGACGGTGAAAGAAGGTTGTATCCTTCCAATCAGCGACGATCTCGTCTCGCTTTTGGAGATCACCTCTGGGCGACTGGCACATACGTTTGCGCTGAGTATGCAGGATATCACCCCGTATGGGAATCAACTGTATCATATCAACAGCATCCTGCAGCCTTGTGTGGCCACGAGCGCTCCAGTCGTCGGCGTCGCCATCACAGCAGAGAGCGCAGTGCCGGGGTGCGCGACGGGTGCCAGCCACGAGGTCGACATCGCGACTGCAGTACGATTTGTGATTGAGGTCGCGAAGGCGTTTGGTGCAGGGACGTGTTCATTCTACGACGAGGCCGAGTTTTCCAGATTGGTAGAATTGTACGGACCGATGCGACACTTGCAGACACTTGGTAGAACGGCCGTCATCGATTGATAGGGTGGTTCAACCAACAACACGCGTCCACAGTGGACGCGTGTTGTTTTGTTTTGTCCCCGTAATACTGAGTGGGTCTTTTTTACGCAAGCGATATTCTGAAGATCCGAGTTCCAACCTTGATGTTTTGGTGAAAGCATTTGTTGACATACTAGATTCGTTATCTTCACAGTCGGTTTGATCGCGCTTTTGCGGCAATGTTGCTTTGCCGGTAGTGAGTAGCCTCGATTGCCAGGATACACGCACCCAGACGCTCGACGCTTTCAAGGAGGACAAACATGGTTGAGAAGACACTCGTCATCCACAATCCAACGGGAATCCACGCTCGACCCGCCGCGATCTTGGTCAATAAGGCGCAGGCGTTCGTCAGTAAGATCACCCTCGAGAAGGACGGCCGGAAGGTTGACGCCAAAAGCATTCTTGGAGTGATGGCGATGGCCGTGAATCAGGGAAGCACCGTCACCATTCGCGCTGAGGGTTCGGACGAAGAGCGAGCGGTCGCAGAATTGACGGTCTTTTTAGAGCAACTGCAGTACTGATATTTCGCGATGGTTGTACTCGAGTAGCAGAGAGGGATGTGTCATGTTCAAAAAGTTGTTTCAGCGAACGCCGTCCGAAGAGCGTGATCAGGCGCGGGAAATTACCGTCCTTGCGCCTGTAGATGGCGACATTGTGCCACTGGAAGCTGTGGACGATCCAGTTTTTGCGCAGAAGATGGTCGGCGATGGACTCGCGATCATGCCAACGTCCGACACGGTGGTCGCCCCTGTGGCGGGAACGTTGACGCAATTGTTTCCAACGGGTCACGCGGCCGGCATCACGACCCCGGAGGGGATTGAGATCCTGATTCACGTCGGGATGGACACGGTCGAACTGAAGGGTGAGGGATTCACCAAACTTGCCGAACAGGGGATGGAAGTTGAGGTGGGTACGCCACTCATCCGCCTCGATCTCGCCAAGCTTCAGACGACGGCCAAATCTCTGGTGGCCCCGGTGATCATCACGAACATGCCGAAGGTCGAGCACCTGTCGAAGGCGGATGCGGCACCCACTCGCGCAGGCGACAGCTGGCTCTTGAAGGCCAAAGTGCGGCCGGCAAAGTCGTAACCCCGGGGTTGTGTGTCAGGGGAATCACCGACATTCATCACCATCTCAAACGATGCGTGCGGGCATCTGCACGCCATTGTTTGATCCACTTTTGCCCGTAGCGTTCAACAAAGAAGACGGTTGTGTGAATCCGGCACAATGGCTGCATCGCTGATGCGCGGCGACGTGCGGACGATTGTCAACGAACTCACCGTCGTACAGCCAGACTTTTAGATAAGTGACTGAAAAAGTGGGCTACAAACGAATTTTATGTTTGATCCGCCCGTTGACGCGTGCTAATATCGCTTCGACTCACTTCGTCTAGGTTGACTTCGTAATTATTTGACAGAATGTTCAAATGAGAATGGGTGATTGACTCACCGCAATGGGAGGTTGTATGCGCATGTCCATTGTAGACAGATTGGCCGCGGTGGGGATTGAACTGGCGGATCCCCCGGCTCCGGCTGCGATTTATGTCCCGGCAGTGACCGTCGGAAATTTGGTGTATACCTCTGGCAACGACTGTCGGGTAAACGGCGAGCTCTTGTACCGGGGCAAGCTTGGACGAGACCTGACGATCGAGCAAGGGCAAGCTGCAGCACGGCAGACGATGGTGAACCTACTCTCCGTGTTACAGGCGCATTTAGGGGATCTCGATCGAATTCAGCGGATCGTAAAGTTATTGGGCTTTGTGAACAGCGCTCCGGGCTTCGTCGAGCAACCCTATGTGATCAATGGCGCGTCGTCCTTGCTCGAAGAGGTGTTTGGAGACGCAGGGCGACACGCGCGTTCGGCGGTTGCCGCACCAGAGCTTCCGTTTGATACCCCAGTCGAAATTGAGATGATCGTTCAAATCAAAGCGTGAGGTCGGGGGTGGCACTTTGTACGACGTGCTGATTCGCAATGGTACGGTCGTCGACGGAACTGGACGGCCAGCTGCGCTTGGCGACATCGCCGTCGCTAGGGGCAGGATCGTCGAGGTGGGCAAGGGCCTTCGCGGTCCTGCGAAAATGGTGATTGAGGCACAGGGGCAAATGGTCTGCCCGGGATTTATCGATGTGCATTCACACGACGATCTCGCGGTTCTCCACGACCATGAACTGCCGTACAAGTTGTTGCAGGGCGTGACGACGACCATCGTCGGAAATTGCGGCCACAGCGTGGCGCCTGTACCGACAGACGACGAACTGCGGGACTCCCTTCGCGCGTACGTCGAACCGGTGCTTGGCCACTGGGACGGTGACGCCTCGTTTGGCTATCGGGACATTCCGGAATATTACGAGGTCATTCGCTCTGCACAGCAGAGTGTCAATGTCGGCGCGCTGGTTGGGCACGGGCTGCTTCGGATCAACGTGATGGGGTTTTCGGACAGGCAGGCAGCGGCGGACGAGATTCGGGAAATGCAACGGCTGCTGCGCGAGGCCTTGGAAGCGGGCGCACTCGGCTTGTCTCTGGGCCTGATGTACACGCCGGGCTGCTTTGCCCACCGAGACGAGTTGCTCGCCCTCGCGCAGACTGTTCAGTCGTATGGCGGCGTGGTCACGTCGCACATTCGGGGCGAGGGCGACCTCTTGTTGCCCTCGATTGAGGAAATGCTGTCCATCGCGCGGGAGTCAGGTTGCGCCATGCACATCTCACACTTGAAGGTGGTTGGCCGCAACAATTGGGGGACGGTCGACAGAGCGATCCAACTCATCCGGGACGCGCGTTCAGAAGGTCTGGACGTGACGTGCGACGGTTATCCGTATGCCGCGGGGAGCACGACACTGCTCTCCTTGCTCCCGCCGTCGGCGTTGCAAGGGGGCGTTCGCGGTGTGCTCGAGCGGTTGGCGGATCCAGCGGCTCGGCGACAAGTTCACGCGCAATTGCAGGCTCAAGGCGACGGTTGGGACAACGTGGCCTACATCACGGGCTGGGATCGCGTCGTGCTGACATCCAGTCCAGTCGCTAAACAATACGAGCGAAAGTCGATCGAGGAGATCGCACAAATCCTCGATTGTGCGGCGACTGAAGCGTACTTTCGCGTGATCGAGGCGAACGACGGGATAGGTACAGTCGTCATTCACCACATGGACGAAGGGGACGTCGAGTCGGTGATGTCCTTTGAGTATGCGACGGTCGGCAGCGATGGGCTTCCGTCTCGGATGGGTCATCCGCATCCACGACTGTACGGGACCTTTCCGAGATTTATCTCGAAGTACGTCCGCGACGAAGGCGTCATGTCCTTGGAACGCGGTATTCAAAAGATCACGGAGTTCCCCGCAACTCGCTTTCGGCTCGGGAAACGCGGGCGGATCATGCCAGAGTACGTGGCCGATATCGTGATTCTCGACCTGGAGCAGTTCTCGGACCAGGCGACGTACACAGACCCCAAACGGTACCCGACGGGTCTATCAACGGTGTTGATCGGCGGTGAAGTCGCCGTGGCAAACGGGCGCATCACGGACCGCCATCCAGGCGAATTCATTCGTAGAGCTTCAGAGGAGTAGCGGAAAGGGTATGCGAGTAGCGTCACGGCCGAGCCGTGAGGACCGTGCATCGATCGAGGAGGGGTGGATATGCCGGAAACTCCCTATTTCGTCATCGACGAAGAGAAGATGGTCAACAATATACACCGGATGTCGGAGATCGCGAATGCGAATTACGTCGCATTGCGGCCGCACGTCAAGACCCACAAAATCCCCGAGATCGCCAAGCGCCAGCTGGCTGCCGGCGCCGCGGGCATTACGGTGGCAAAGGTGTCTGAGGCTGAGGTCATGCGGGCACAGGGCATTGACGATATCTTTATCGCTTACCCGTTGGTCGTGGAATCGAAGATTGAGCGCGCCATCGCATTGGCTAAGGACATCACTTTAACCTTAGGCGTCGACAGTCTGACGGGCGCCAGGAAACTCTCCGAAGTCGCAGCGCGGCATGGAGAGACCTTACACGTTCGCTTAGAAGTCGATACCGGACTGCAGCGGACGGGGATTCGTTATGAAGACGCCATGTCGCTGGCCGTCGAGATAGACAGCCTCGAGGCCATCGAGCTGACTGGAATTTACACGTATCGCGGGTCTCTAGTCGATGGCGCGCCTTCGTTAGACAGAGCGCGCGCGGGGCATCAAGAGGGTACGTTGATGGCCAATTTGGCAGAGCGCATCCGGGAGTGCGGCATCGCGCTTAAGGACGTGAGCGTGGGTTCCACACCGACTGCCGAATACGTGGCGCAAGTCCCAGGCGTAACCGAGATTCGGCCGGGCACCTACGTGTTCAGCGACAGGATGCAGGCTGCGTTCGGCGTAGGTAGTTTAGCGGATTGTGCTGGGCGCGTCGTGACGACGGTCGTAAGTCGGCCGTCCGAGGATCTAGTCATCGTCGACGGAGGCAGCAAGACGTTTGCCACGGATGTGCAACCCGGGGTGCCGCCGTTGTACTTACGAGGATTTGGCGTAGTCTGTGACTATCCGGAAGCCGTCTTCGAACGAATGACGGAGGAACATGGAATGATTCGTATCCCACCCGAGGCGGGGATCGCCGTCGGAGATCGATTGGAGATCATTCCGAATCACATCTGCAGTACGGTGAATCTGCACAATTATGCCTACTTATCCCGGTCCAACGCCCTTGAACGGATGGCTATTTCCGCACGAGGGAAGCTGGATTGAGCATCGGCATCACACATTGAGTGGATAGATGGCAGCCCCCTGCGGCCGATGGAGCAGGGGGCTGCTTGCACTTTGACATGCGAAGCGTCGGTCGCAGTTTCGAGCGTTCAGATTGTAGGAGTTCAATTCAGACTATTGCAATTTTAAGTATTTACTGCAATGAGAAACGTATGTTATAACAACGATAATAAAGTCGTTGGAATAATTAACTTAGAGAGGAGGGTATCCGTGAAGAGGACGGGTGACTTGAAATTGATGCAGGAATTGAATCGCTACTTAATTTTGGACGTGATTCGCAAGAGTGGCCCCATCTCGCGAGTGAAAATCGCGGAGCGGGTGGGTGTGAGTCCCACAACTGTGACATCTGCGGTCAATGACCTCATTGAGGAAGGTTTTGTCGAGGAAATCGGTTCCGGTGAATCGTCGTTTCATGGTGGACGCAAGCCGATATTGCTTCGCTTTTGCCCAAACAATTACTTTCTCGTCTGCGTCTCCATCAGCAATTCTGCGATCGTGTTAGGTGAGAGCAACTTAGACGCAGAAATTAGCTCCAAACAGGTCTATCCCATGAACGGCAGCCTTGGCGAAGCCATCGTGGAAAAGATGTTGAATGCCTTGGAGGACTTCCTGTCCAGGTACACGGACCTGACTCGATGTATCGGCATATCGATTGTCGCTCCGGGGATCATAGATGCCACACAGGGTCTGTTGCTCTACAACACCAAGTTGTATTTACATAACGTGGATGTCAAGGGTATCGTCGAAGAGCGATTTGGGCTCAACGTGTGGTTCGACAACGACGCGAACGCACTCGTTTTGGCCGAACGCGATCTCGGTCAGGCGCAATCGACGGACAACGTGTTGTTCGTGACGATAGGCGACGGCATTGGCGCAGGTGCCATCGTCAACGGCTCCGTATTTCGCGGCTCAAAGGGCGGAGCCGGGGAATTTGGGCATATCACCATCGACCGCAACGGGATTCGCTGCGAGTGTGGAAATGCAGGTTGTCTCGAGAATTACGTAAGTTGGCCGAGTATTTACGCGAAGATCTACGCCTCCATCGTCCGGGGCATCCCGACGGTCATCTCCGACCTCATCCAGGGGGATTTGAACCGCATTACACCTGAAGTGTACCTGACAGCCCTCGAACAACACGACAAGGTGGCTACGGAAATCCTCGAAGAGACCGCCGATTACCTCGCCACCGGACTAGTGACGCTAACCAACATGTTTAACCCCAGTGCCATCATCCTTGGCGGAGAGTTATTTCAAGGGAATCACTACTTCCTGGAGAGGGTCAGCGAGCAAGTGCTGAAGAACGCCTTGAACATCCTCAACGACGATTTGATCATTCGATTCACTTCCTTAGGCGAGGACGATAAATTGCTAGGTGCCGCTGCAGTCGCGCTGAACGACGTGTTCCACTTTTCTCTATCGGCGTAACTTGAGTGCGACGAGGCGGGGCGTCCGTGTTCGGATAGTTCTGTCGTTGGAATAACTAACTTAGCCTGTAGAACTGAACGTCCTCTCAGCGATAGCAGCTCGGCCTAGTGCAAACGGGGGATTCGAGTGGAAGCGTTATCATCAACATCACCACCTGGATTCCACGCCCGTCACTCAAGCAAGCTAAGTTCATTTTGCAGCAGAACGACGAGTGAATGACATTCGGGGGGCGCAACTGACATGGGCGTCCCCACCCCGCTTCAACACATTGTGCAAAGAAGGAGTTGTTGTTATGAGGGTCGCCGTAATTGGTGCAGGTACGATGGGAACGGTCCATTCTGAAGTCTACGCAGCGATGCCGGACATTGAGTTCCTCGGCGTTGTCGATTCGCAATTCGACCGAGCACAGGCGTTAGCAACCCGCTTAGGGACGACACCCTACGCATCCTACGACGAAATGATGGTCGAAGACCCCGATGTCGTGGACATCTGCGTGCCCACGCCCTTTCATAAGGACTACATCATTCGGACTGCGAGAGCCGGGAAGCACGTGATCAGCGAAAAGCCGCTGGCCCTTTCTGCACAAGACGCAGAAGAGGCCATCAAGGCTTGCCAGGAGAACGGCGTGCGGCTGTTTGTCGGGCAGGTCGTTCGCTTTTTCCCCGAGTACCGAAAACTGTACGATCTCGTCCAGTCGGGGCACCTCGGTGAGGTCGGAACGGTGCGGACCTTCCGCGGTGGGGCGTTTCCGAATGCGTGGAACGACTGGTACGCCAATGAACGCTTAAGTGGAACCTTGATCGTCGACTTGATGATTCACGATTTCGACTTCCTCTGCTGGTGCTTTGGCGAGGTGGAGCGCGTGTTCGCCAAACAACTGTTGCGTCACGAGGCAAACCGACTCGATCACGCCTTTGCCACACTGCGCTTCAAAAACGGCGTGATCGCACACGTCGAAGGGTCGTGGGCAAGCCCTTCCGGGTTCCGGACCGAGGTCGAGTTCGCGGGAAGCAAGGGGCTGGCTCACCACAACAGCCAAGAGAGTGTCCCAATCCATCTGCACGAGCGGAGAAACGGCTCTGCAGAGGCGGTCGTCGAAGTGCCAGAAAGCCCTCTGCTGCACTCTCCATATTACGAAGAAATTGCGCACTTCATCGAATGTATACGTGAGAACAAGCGGTGTGTCGTGGAGCCGGAGGACGCCTTGCGGGCACTTCAAATCAGCCTCGCAGCGGTGGAATCCGCACGAACGGGTCAACCTGTCTACCTGAGTGGTTCTGAAGAAGGGAGTGTCGGAGCGTGAAGGTCGCGATTTTGAGTTTTGCACACATGCATGCGCTAAGCTATGCCGACGCGGTACAGCAGAGTGGAGTCGATTTGGTCATTTCCGATTTCGACGAAGCGCGCGGGCGTGAGATGGCCAGCCGTTTCAACACGCCTTACGTCAAGGACTACCAGGAGGTGTTGGCAGACCCCGACATCGAAGCGGTGATCGTCTGCAGCGAAAATGCCAGCCACGCCCAATTGGTCATCGACGCCGCAGAGGCAGGGAAGCACGTGCTCTGCGAAAAGCCACTCGCTACGACGGTGGCGGACGCCAGGCGGATGATCGAGGCCTGCGAGCGCGCAGGCGTGAAATTACAGACCGCATTTCCGATCCGCTACAGTACACCCGTGCAGCGCTTGAAACGTCTGATCGAATCGGGCAAAGTTGGGCGGATTCTCGCGATGAGTGGGACCAACCGAGGGCAGAACCCGGGCGGCTGGTTCGTCGATCCGGCACTCTCCGGAGGTGGCGCCGTGTTCGATCACACGGTGCACATTCTCGATATTATGCGCTGGTATACGGGAAGCGAAGTGTCGGAGGTGTACGCTGAGGTCGACAGCCGCTTCGGCGAGCGCGGCATCGACGATTGCGGCCTGCTCACGCTGACGTTTGCGAATGGCGTCATCGCCACGCACGACCCGAGTTGGTCCCGACCTAAATCGTTCCCGACGTGGGGCGATGTCACGCTTCGCGTGATCGGGACAGGTGGCGTCGTCTCCGTCGACGCACTCGCCCAGAACCTCGTGCACTACGACGACACAGACCTGCGCGCGCGCCGGGTTCCCTGGGGTGACGACGCGGACTTGCACATGGTTCAATCGTTCCTCGACTGCGTGCGCTACGATACACAGCCACTCGCCACTGGTGTAGACGGGCTGAAAGCGGTCGAAGTGGCACTCGCTGCCTACGAGTCAGCCCGGACCAAACGCCCTGTTCAATTACCCACTTGTTGATTCAACTTGACAGGGTGATCAGCGGCATCAAATAAACGACCTCGACAGACGCCTCAAGCAACGAGTTGGGCAGAGAATGGAGTGGGCTAGTCTTGGGTGTGTACATTGGCGTGGACGGTGGCGGGACATCGACACAGGTATTTGCATTTCAGACAGATAGCAACAAAGGTGCAATTGTATCCGCAGGCGCCACGCGCCAGACCTCTGTCGGGTGGGATGTGGCGCGGGGGGTGCTTGTGCGCACGGCCGAGCAGGCCTTGGGCCGGATCGGATCGACTCGTGAAGACGTCGTCGGGCTTTCGGCATGTCTTTCGGGTATCGATCTCCCCGAACAGTCGCAGAAAATGGTCGCAGAGCTGTCTGTGTCATTTCCTAACGCCTCGATCGAGGTGACAAACGATGCCATGGCGCCGCTGACAGCCGGGACAAACGGGCGGGCTGGTGTCGTGCTTGTCGGCGGCACGGGCACGGTCGCCGTCGGGGAGTCGAGTGACGGAGAAGTCGCCCGGGCGGGCGGGTACGGTTACCTGATCGGCGACGAGGGCAGCGGCTTCGACATTGGCCGCCGCGGCTTGATGGCGGCCATCCGGTCGTACGAGGCCCGCGGGCCCGCGACCGCCCTCTGGGAGGTTGTGCAGGACAAGTTTCAATTGAGTTCTCCGAATCGGCTCATCCCGGTGATTTACGAGTCGGAGAATCCGATCGCCGCGGTCGCTGCCTTTGCCGCGGACGTGGTAGCCATGGCCAGTGTCGACGTCGTCGCAAACGGCATTGTCGATCGCGCTGTACGTGCGCACGTCGACCTCGTGAATGCTGTGTACAGGCAATTGCCTGACGTCGACCGGCGTGTGGTGCTGTCCGGGGGCCTCTTTCGGAGCGCTGGACAGCTCACAGAGCGGCTCGAGGCGCAAATGGTCGATACCGAATTCGTCATCTTGAAGCACCAGGCGGTCACAGGCGCGGTGATTCGGGCGATGCGCGTGACTGCACAGGACGAGGAGGGCGTGTGGCGCAGCGTACCGTGGCAGCAGATTGAATCGAGTGCCGCGTCCCTTTAAGTCCCCGATCAGGGCTCGCGAAAGGAGTAAGGTCGAATGAAATTGGCTGTGAACCAATGGTGTTTCCCAGAAGGCACGCCTCTTCGTGAGGTGTTCAAACAGAGCGAATTGGCTCGCTTTGACGGCGTCGAACTCAACTTGAACGGCGTCGGTGGGGTCGGCCTAACGCTCGACACCGCTGAGTCGGAGATTCGCGCCATCAAACGGCAGGCAGATGACCACCACTTGGCGCTGAAGAGCGTATCGACAGGACTGTTGTGGCAGTCGCCGCTTTCGTCAAGCGACGCCGATACCCGCCGTGGCGGGCGCGACATCGTACGCAAGCAACTGGAGGTCGCCGCCCTGCTGGAGGCAGAGACCATCCTGGTGGTTCCAGGGTGCGTCACGAATGAGGTGCCGTACGAGGAGTGCTATCGACGAAGCCAGGAGGAGTTGGCCGATTTGGCCATCTACGCGGGGCAGTTGGGTGTTCAAATCGGGATCGAAAACGTGTGGAATAAGTTCCTGCTCTCCCCAATGGAAATGGCCCGCTATGTGGATGAACTGCAGTCGGAGTGGGTCGGCGTCTATTTCGACGTCGGCAACGTCCTGCAATTCGGGTTCCCGGAGCAGTGGATCCGCTACTTAGGCCGGCGAATACAGAAGGTCCACGTCAAAGATTTCTCGACCAATGTCGGCAATATCCATGGCTTCGTTCCGCTCTTGGCCGGAGATGTGGATTGGCACGCGGTCCGTCAGGCACTCCTCGAAATCGGCTACGACGGCTACGTCACGGCAGAACTGACGCCTTATGCTTGTCACTCCACGCAGTTGCCCGCGGATACGGCGCGCCAGATGGCGAAGATATTTGCCGACCACTGACGTCTTCACGCTTATTGCGTTCCACCGCACTCTAAACGCTCACGAGCGTCCCGAATGCTCGTGAGCGTTACTTTTCGAGCACTTTCGGCAAATCTCCCCAACGACTGTTTTGATATTGCATATTTCTTTATAAAATCTTAATATTTACGCAAGACTAATATTCGGAACAGATGTTCCAAATAACGGAATGGTGGTGTTGGATGAGCAGTCAGAACACGACCGTGGTGAAATCTCTTACGATTCTCAACCTCTTCCTCGAGCACGACCGACTCACCTTGAACGAAATGGTGCACTTGACAAACAGTCCGAAGACGTCCGTCTTCCGAATGGTGAAATCGTTGGAGCAGATGGGCTTTCTGGACAAAGATGAGACCGGGAAGTACTCGCTTGGGCTTCTCTTTTTACAGTTTGGACATCTCGTCAGAGACAGGTTGAGTATTCGCCAAGTCGCGCTGCCCGTCATGCAGAAGTTGCGGGATCAGGTTGGCGAGGCAGTGAATCTCATCGTTCGGGACCATTTCGAGGCGGTGTACGTGGAGAAGGTGGACACCATCCACCCCGTGCGCATTTACAATGAACACCCGGGCAGGCGTGTGCCGATGTATGCAGGGGCGTGCCCGAGGATCCTACTGAGCTTCATGTCAAAAGCGGAACAGGAAACGTATTTTCGGAATGTTGTCCTTCTTCCGATAGGCCGCGGCACGATCACCGACGTCGGTCAATTGCGCGCCGCGCTCGACGCGGCCAAGGACAATGGTTATACCGTCAGTCATTCGGAGTTGCAGGACGACACGTCCGCTGTGGCGGCACCAATCTTTGACCACGCAGGCGACATGGTCGCTGGACTGAGCATCGCAGGGCTCTCCACCCGATTTGGGGACGATGTTCTTCCTTCGCTCATCGAACGCGTCAAAGAAGCCGCAAGACAATGTTCGTCACTTCTCGGCTATCAAGTCACGCCAGTCAATCAATTTGGGGCATTCAATACTGTATAGAAAGTGGTGACGACATGGTATTAATCGGGGTTTTGGTGGTCATTGTCGGTTTTGTCCTTCGTTTGAATCCAATGCTCGTGGTGACCGTTGCTGGACTCGTGACGGGACTGATCGCGCACGAGTCGCTGTACAGCATCTTAACGCAATTTGGACAAGCGTTCGAGACGAATCGTTACATGGCCATTTTTATTGCGACACTGCCAGTTATCGGGCTCCTTGAACGCCACGGCCTGCGCGAACAGGCGGAACACCTCGTCTCGAAGATCAAGGCGGCGACGGCAGGGCGGATTCTTACGATTTATCTATTGGTTCGTGAAATTGCTGCAGCCTTGGGCATCACTTCCATTGGTGGTCCCGCACAGATGGTTCGGCCCTTGGTGGTGCCGATGGCAGAGGGTGCCATTGAGGCCACTTACGGCGAAGTACCGGAGGACGTCAGCCAAAAGGTTCGCGGTCACGCGGCGGCGGTCGACAACATTGGGCTATTCTTCGGCGAGGATATCTTTATTGCCGTCGGCGCCGTGCTGTTCATGAAGGGCTTCTTCGACCAGAACCACGTTCACTCTGAGCCGATTCGGATGGGGCTGTGGGCGATTCCAACCGCGGCCGCGGTATTCGTGATTCACACCATCCGACTCTACCTCTTGGACAAGTCGATCAAGCGAAGAATGGAGCAAACACCTGCCCAAAGCGTAGGTACACAGGAGGTGGCGAAACAATGATCATCTCGATCGAGTCAGTCTATATTTTTACAGGCATCATCACGTTTTTGTCGAGTCTCTATACGTTCTTTGACAAGAAAAATCCGCGCCGGATCACCTCGGGCTTGTTCTACTTGATCTACGCGATCACCTTGATGTGCGCGAAAGTGATTCCATCGTTTTACGTCGGTATTCTGGTGCTCGTCATCGTTGCGATTGCGGGGTTTGGCGGCGTTCGCACCGGAAGCTACGGAGAGGCCTCCAGTGAAGAGCGCCAGCGCAACCGCGGACGGCTGAAGAACTGGCTGTTTCTCCCGGCTTTGCTCATTCCTTTGGTCACCGTCGGCGGCGTAGAGGGCCTCAAGGATTTGAAGATCGCTGGCAAATTCTTTTTGGATCCCTCGAATGTCACGATGGTCGCACTCGGTCTTGCCGGAGTGGTGGCGCTCGTCGTCGGTATGCTGATGACGAAGAGCTCACCTGTCACGACGGTCAAAGAATCCCGCAGGTTGATTGAGGCCATTGGTTGGGCGGCCGTCCTTCCACAAATGCTCGCGATGCTCGGGACTATTTTCGATAGCGCAGGCGTGGGTAACGTGGTGTCTAAGGCCGTCGATCACGTGATTCCGTCAAACTCGCTGTTTTGGGCGGTCTTCGCATATTGTGTCGGCATGGCCCTGTTCACGATGGTCATGGGCAACGCGTTCGCGGCGTTTCCAGTGATGACGGCTGGCATCGCACTCCCCTTGATCATCGGCCACTTCGGGGTACAGGCAGACAAGGTTGCAGCAATCGGCATGTTTGCCGGGTACTGCGGTACTTTGATGACGCCGATGGCAGCCAATTTCAACATCGTCCCTGCCGCGTTACTCGATCTCAAAGACAAGAATTACGTCATTCGCACCCAGTTTCCGACGGCCATCATCCTTCTGGGCGTCAACATCATCCTGATGTACTTGGTTGCCCGTTTCTAGTTCGAATGTAGCGTCTTGACGCGATGAACACGAAAAGGAGAGTGGAACGTGATGAATACGCGTGTACTCGTAACTGGTTTTGAACCATTTGGCGGAGAGACCGTCAATCCAGCACTGGAAGCCGTCAAACGGCTCGCAGGCCGGACAATCGAAACTTCAGAAGGGTCAATCCAGCTATTGACCCAAGACATCCCGACTGTGTTCGGGCGCTCTGTCGAAGTTCTCGCAAAGGCGATCGAGGAAACGCAACCGGACGTCGTCATTTGTGTAGGTCAGGCTGGAGGCAGACAACACATCACGCCTGAGCGGGTGGCCATCAACGTCGACGACGCGCGCATTCCTGACAACGCAGGCCAGCAACCAGTGGATGCGTCGATCGTGGCCGATGGCCCGGTTGCATATTGGACGGGTTTGCCTGTGAAACGCATTGTGCAATCCCTCCAGGCTGCGGGGATCCCGGCGTCTGTATCGAACACGGCAGGCACCTACGTGTGCAACCACATCTTTTACGGGTTGATGCACCTGCTTCAGACCAAGTACCCGAAGATCCGCGGTGGATTCGTACACATTCCGTTCCTTCCCGAGCAGGTCGTCGACAAGCAGGCGCCAAGCATGTCGTTAGAGAATATCGTCAAGGCGCTTGAGATCACCGTCACGACGACGGCACTTTACACGACGGACTTGGCTATCGCAGCTGGCGCGGAGTGTTAAGGCATACGTGCTGACAGGATTGGTTGTAACGACTGGGGGGGAACCTTGTGCAGTTGGATGACGTCTCGCTTTATGCGCTCGGTGACTCCGTGTTGGTTGTACAGTTCAGCGATTCAATCGGGCCCTTTGCGCACGACCTTGTGATGGCCTTTGGGCGATCTCTAGCAGACTGCCCGTTTTACGGCATGGTTGAGTACGTACCTGCCTTCACCACTGTGTCCATCTTCTATAACCCGCTCGTTCTAGCTTATGAGGATGTACAGAGACAGGTGATGGAACGGCTTCGACAACTCGACGCCGAGGCGGCGCCTGAGTCGCGCATTGTCGACATACCCGTCTGTTATGGCGGCCAGTTCGGGCCCGATTTGGAGTTTGTCGCAGAGTACCACGGGCTGAGTGAAGATGAGGTCATTCGTATTCACTCAGCTCCACTGTACCAAGTTCACATGATCGGATTCGCACCGGGCTTTCCATATCTGGGGGGACTATCGGAGCGCATCGCTACACCTCGGCTGACCACGCCGAGGGTGCGAATCCCTAAAGGATCGGTTGGAATTGCAGGCGATCAGACGGGGATTTATCCCATCGAGACCCCGGGTGGGTGGCAATTGATTGGCAAGTGCCCTGTGCCGCTGTTTCAGCCAACTGCCCATCCACCGTGTTTGCTGCGGGCTGGAGACAGAGTTCGTTTCCTGCCGATCACACCCGCGGAATATCGCGAATTGGCACAGGACCAAGACGTACAAGTTTGTGGTGACACCTTATGAGAGTACTTAAGGCGGGTGCGCATACCAGCATCCAAGATACTGGTCGGTTTGGCTATCAAAAATACGGAGTTATTGTCAGCGGGGCCATGGATCCGTTTGCACTTCGCACGGCCAATCTCTTGGTCGGAAACGATGAGGATGAAGCTGGTCTCGAAGTCACCCTTCAGGGACCCGCGCTTGAGATGCAGCAAGACGTGTGGATCTCCATCTGCGGTGCAGATCTGTCTGCCCAATTGGATGGACAACTAGTGCCGCAGTGGCGCCCTGTGTTCGCGAGGAAGGGCGCTACTTTGCATTTCGGTAAACCGCGTGCGGGTTGTCGAGCGTATGTCGCTGTGGCGGGTGGATTTGCTGTATCTGCGGTGCTGGGAAGTAAAAGTACGTATCTGCGCGCGGGGATTGGCGGCTATGGTGGTCGCGCTTTGCAGGCTGGCGATGAACTGCCGATTGGCGAGCTGAAAACCCCAGTGCAGAAGCGAATGCAGAAGTTTGTGGAGGCTCTGTCCGACGGCGCCTTCGCGACCACCGGGTGGTGTGTGAGCGCTAGGCTCTTCCCTGCTTATTCCGACGCGCCCGAGGTGCGGGTCGTACGGGGGCCGGAGTACGCTCTCTTCACGCCGTCGAGTCAGGAGGCGTTTGTGTCGACTCAGTACGTCGTCACCCCTCAATCGGATAGGATGGGCTATCGATTGGAAGGACCGCCGCTGTCGTTCCTCGAAACGAGGCAGCTGATCTCGACTGCCGTCACGTGGGGGACCGTGCAGGTGCCGGCGGACGGGAAGCCAATTGTGCTGATGGCGGATAGGCAGACGACCGGCGGGTATCCGCGCATCGCCCAAGTCATCACTGCTGACATCCCCGTTCTGGCCCAGCTGAAACCAGGGGCAAAGGTTGGTTTTACACAGACGACTGTCGAGGATGCGCAAGCCATCCTTCGCAGGCGACAGCAGGAGTTTTCGATGCTGAAGATGGCGATTGAAGATAGTTGGGAGCGATAAGATGTATCACATCGATTTGAACTGTGACATGGGTGAGAGCTTTGGTGCATATCGACTTGGGGAGGATGAGCGGATCCTCGATTACGTCACGTCGGTCAACATCGCATGTGGTTACCACGCTGGCGATCCGGCGAACATGCGCATCACCGTACAGCAAGCGGTCGCAAAAGGCGTTGCCATTGGCGCGCACCCGGGACTTCCGGACCTGATTGGCTTTGGCCGACGCAACATGGCGGTTACCGCACAAGAGGCGTACGACATGGTGGTCTACCAGATCGGTGCGCTGCATGCCTTTTGCCTTGCCGAAGGCACTTCACTGCGGCACGTCAAACCGCATGGTGCACTATACAACATGGCGGCGCGCGACGAGGCTCTTGCGACAGCGATCGCCAAAGCCGTTTACGACGTCAACCCACAACTGGTCTTATTCGCGCTATCCGGCAGTTGGCTCGTGAAAGCGGGGATATCCGTCGGCTTGCGTACGGCCAGCGAGGTGTTCGCGGACAGAACATACCAGGCGGACGGCTCCTTGACCCCGAGAACGCAACCGAACGCGATGATCTCCGATGATCGCGCCGCAGTCGACCAAGTGGTTCGGATGGTGAAGGAAGGCGTGGTCGTGTCGCAGCAGGGGGACGTGGTCAACATCCAGGCTGATACCGTCTGTATCCACGGCGATGGTCCACACGCACTGCAGTTCGCCGCGACAATTCGCCGTGTATTGGCGGACAATGAGATCTCCGTACAGCCGATGTGAGTGGCGTAAACGGAATCTGTTGTTGTCTACTTGGATAAAAACCCTTGCGGCAGGGCCAAATCGTGAATAAGATGAAAGTGCGCAAATGTGTGCAGAAGGAGATGGGCTCTTGGACAGTATGCCTGGACCTGAACGAATAAACGGGGAATTGTCGCACCATCTGAATGCCCTTTTGTTGCACTGCGTGCAAAACACGTAGGGATTCTGGTGTGTTCAATTCCCCGGAAAGACGAGGAGTTGAACGCATGGGCAAACGGAATTTCTACGTAAAACCGCAAGACAAGCTAGAGGACACGTCTACGTTTGAGGGGTTCGACATCCCGATTAACGAAGGGGACGCGAAGCGGATCGACCGACTTGTCGACAATTACGAAAGCCAAATCATGATGCACTTGGACGAGGCGTACGTGAACGCCACGAAGTGGCCGGAAAGGCTGGCTGACAGGATTGCGTCGTTTGGCGGCAGTTGGGCGTTTATCTTGATCTTCGCGGGGGCCCTCGCGCTGTGGGTGCTGTGGAACACGCTGTGGTTCACGCGCTCGCTTCATTTTGATCGTCCGCCATTTATCCTCTTAAATTTGTGCCTATCGTTCATTGCGGCATTTCAGGCACCCATCATCATGATGAGTCAAAATCGTCAGGCGGCGAGGGATAAGCACGAGTCGGTGATCGACTTTGCGATCAACTACAAAGCGGAGCAGGAAATCGACGACATGCAGAGCCATTTGCATAGAATCGAAGGCAAGTTATACAAAATCGAGCAACTGCTCGTCTCCTTAGATGAACGGCGTAACGAGAACCGGTCATGAAGTGTGTTGCTAGATCACTTGAGGCCCTCCACCCGATGACGGTGGAGGGCCTCATTGATTGGGCAGACAGTTAAAGTGAAAGCCGCGGGACGGCCCACAGGTCCCCCCGGTGGCTTTGCAGGGAGTTACACGCTCGCCTCGACGTGATAGTCGGCTGCCGCCGTCTTATCTTCGCCACGCCCCAGTTTCACGGCGTTGAATACGAGCGTGAACACGACCGTCACGACGATATTCAGGATTAGTGCCCAGATGGCAGCGTACGCGGGTATCGACTGTCCGAAGAGGTGAAGGACGTAAGTGGTCGACTTATACCCGGTCGTCGCCCACATGTAGATGCCATACAGAATTCCCGCGAGCCAGCCAAGAAGCAGTGCCCGGCGGTGGAACCACCGCGTGTATAGGCCGAAAATCAGTGCCGGCAGGGTCTGAAGCACTAAAATCCCGCCGACTTGTTGCATGCTGATGGCGTACTGCTGCGGGAACCCGATGATGAAGACGAGAGCACCGAGTTTGACGATGAGCGACACGACCTTCGCAACTCTCGCCTCTTGCTGCGGTGTGGCCGACGTGACGAAGTAGGCGCGATAAATGTTGCGGGTGAAGAGGTTGGCCGCGGCGATGGACATGATGGCGGCCGGGACGATGGCGCCGATGGCAATGGCCGCGAATGCAAAGCCGGCAAACCAACCTGGGAACTCTTTGATGAACAGCAGTGGCACGGCGGCGGAGGTCGTCTTCGTGTGGATCCCAGCTGCAAGTGCCATAAAGCCCAGCAGGGCAATGATTCCGAGTGCAAATGAATAGGCTGGCAACAGTGCCATGTTGCGCTTGACCGTGTTGCGGCTGTTGGCGCTAAAGACGCCGGTCATCGCGTGTGGGTAGAGGAACAGGGCGAGCGCCGAGCCGAATGCCAGCGTTCCATAGACCGAGTACTGCGCCGGCGTCGCGACAAACGCTCCTGGCGGCGTCGTGCCAGCCAATGCCGTTTGGGCACTGTGAAAGATGTGGCTGAATCCGCCGAGCTTGATGGGCAGCACAATGATGGCTACGATGGCGGTGATGTAAATCATCAAATCCTTTACCACGGCAATCATCGCCGGGGCACGCAACCCACTCGTGTAGGTGTACAGAGCGAGGATAATAAATGCCACGATGAGTGGCCATTCACCGCCAATGCCCATCGCCGCCAGCACGGCTTGCATGCCAGTGAGTTGCAGCGCGATGTAGGGCATGGTCGCCACAATGCCCGTCAAGGCGATGGCGAGTGCGAGCAGCTTATCGCCAAAGCGGCCCTGAACGAAATCGGAAGCGGTTACATAACCGTGCTTCTTGGCGACTGACCAGAAGCGCGGCAGGATCATGAAGAAAATCGGATAGACGACGATGGTATAGGGAACTGCGTAAAAACCGAGTGCGCCAGCTCCGTACATCAGTGCCGGGACCGCGATAAACGTATAGGCCGTATACAGGTCGCCGCCGACGAGGAACCACGTGATCAAAGTGCCGAAGCGCCGCCCCGCGAGGCCCCATTCCTCCAAGTGACTCAGGTCGCCTTTTCGCCACCTGGCGGCGAAAAACCCAAGGACGGTAACGAATAGAAAAAAGATAATAAATACGCCGAGCGCAGCCCATTTCATTGCCTTGAGGATCCCCTCTCATCAAGCGATATCTGCGTTTAGGATTCTTTTAACATCCAGTACATAATGGCCGTGACGATGGAACTGATGATCACCCACAACATCTGGTACCAGTAGAAGAATGGGATGCCCCAGAGTTCTGGTGACACAGAAGCATAAAACGCGGGAAACAACGTCCCGATGAGGGGGACGAGAATCAGTAAGTACCACCAGGGACTTCCTTTTTTCTTCGACGTCGCACGCTCCATTTGCTAACCTCCTCTCTGCCAATCCCGTATATGCCTACAAGATCTGGCCGATTCAACATATAACTCACAATTAATAGGTAAATAAGATTTTATCAATATTCAGAAATATGTCAAAACCAAATGTATGCGGATTTATCCACCGTATGGCCAGGGGTCAGCGGCCAGTGTGCAGCCTAGATGACCGCGTGGCATGGACAGTGTCGAAAGGCGTCGCTACAATGACTTGTAGATCTGTACAACGTACCTTGAAACGCTAGAATGGAGCAGCATAATTGGCACTTTATGACCACACAGAACTAGATATTCAGCCTTTTCGCAACCATCTCGATCGCACCTCCATCAGGAAACGCTTGCTTCTCTACTTCGCCAACGAGGAGCCCGGTACCGGGAAGCTGGAGAAGACGTCGCGCTATCGCTACTGCGTCGAGACGATGGAGGACGGCAGCACCATTTGGATCGTACGGCCGGGCCGTCGCAACGGCAACGATTTCCGGATTGAAGTTGAAGGGCACCGATTCGGCAAATCCAAAACGCCAAAATACGAGGACGTCTATCGCGACTTGGAACTCAAACGCGAGGCTAACCCCAAACAGTTTCAGAAGCTTCTGGAGTTTGTCGACGCCGTGTACGCTTGTCGAGAATTTAAAGAGAAGCGCCTGCAAACGCTATGTGCGAAGTTCGCAGGAGTCGGATATCCAGCAGATCTGATTTTGCGACTCATCAAGTGGTTTCTCATCGAACAGGACATGACGTACTGGAATATATCTGGCCGCGACTGCGCGTTCTATCGTCAACTCCCGCGATGACGGTTTGATGGAGTCTTCTGGTCTCCTAGGCGACGGTGACGAGTGTTCCGTAACCGATCAGGCTATACACCGTCTTGGCTGCAGCGAACGGCAGCTCGACACATCCAAGACTTTGTGGGCTTCCGTACGACGACCGAGGGAAGCCGTGAATGGCGCACCCTTGATAAAAGTAGTTGACATCAGGAACGCCCGGATCGTCATAGGTGCTGCCGTCCGGATTCTTGCCGCGCATCGTCTGTGAGACCAGGCGCGAGTACACGGGCCACGTGCCATTTGGCGTCGGACTTGCACTGATGCCAGTATTGGCGAGGCTGGTGTACACCTTGCGGCCGTTTTCCCAGACGTCGAGGTGCTCAGGCGACGCCTTTGAGACGGCCACATACGTGTACGGGTGGGCCGCCGGCGACTTGTTGCTGAGCGCCTGTTCTAACGCGCGGTATACGTTTGCACCTGCAACGCCGTCGACGGCGAGTCCGTGATCAGCCTCAAACCGCATGATGGCACCTTGGGTAATGACAGTTGCGCTATTCGGGTTCCAGAGCCGTTCGAGCGAGCTCGGATAAGAACCGTTCCACTTCCATTGACCGGTTACCGGCTTGAACGCGCCAGTCTGAAGCTGCAGAGCTAATGTCGTCGCCAAGGACGGTGCTGGCGCGGGCGCGCTTGTGCTATGTTTCGCTGCAGTGGTCGTCGCATTGGCTCCCAGGCTTGCCGTGGCATTCGTAGTGGAATTGTTCGTCGTACCCGGCGCCGGTGCGGTGTTCACTGGAGGCTTCGTTTGCGAGGTCGATCCCGCCTGAGAACCGGCCTCACCTGCAGTGGGTTTTGGAATGGTGAAGGTCAGTGGGAGGTAGTCGAGTGCCGCGAGGGCTTCGTTGAGCCATAAGGCACTTTGTCCTTTGGCACCGATGGATATCGTAGGCGGCTTTTGGACCGCGACCTTTTCTTCCACCACTGGCATCACGTGCAGATGCGTGGTACGGTGAATATCTAGTGTTTGTGCTGGAACTTCGGTCGTGCTGGCGGCTGCGACGGTGATCTTTGGGATGACGTGTTGCTCTGTGATCCGGCCGGGGACGAGCATAAATGCCATAGACAAAGAAGCGAGTAGAACTTTATGAAGCGATTGTAAGTTCATCTGTTGCACCTCTTTAACGTGAGCGTGGTGAGCGCGGCCCCGGCGATGGGGAGGCGATCGATGAATTCATGATTTCGGTGCGAGTCTAGCATGAGTCATCGGTCATATGCTGTCGAAAGGTGGAGTGGATGGAATATTCTATAAACCGCCTAAAACCGCCTGGTGGCGCTATCTCACAAAGGATCGTTCAGTTCTTCGAAATGTGCGCGAAACCTGATGTCCTAGATTTGGACGCAGCAACGGTGACTGCCTATCGCCGTGCGGCTTCGACAAAGTGTGACACCCGATTCGCAACGCAATCTGTCGAAATACTTAACAAATTCGCGGGATGAAAAGCGAAGATGGAAACGAGGATATTCGAGATGGAGAACAGTTACGATGTCGTAGTGGTCGGGGCCGGCTCGATGGGGATGGCCGCAGGTTGTTATTTAGCACAACAGGGCGTGCGCGCACTGCTGATTGACGCACACGATCCGCCGCATGCGCTTGGCAGTCACCACGGCGATACGCGGATCATTCGTCACGCCTATGGCGAGGGCAGGCAGTATGTCCCGCTCGCGCTGCGCGCACAGGCCTTGTGGACGGCGCTGGAGGAGGCGTCGGGACAGACGTTGTTCGCGAATACGGGCGTCCTGTCGGTCGGATTAGAGGGGGCGGCGTTTCTTGATGAGGTCGTCGAAAGTGCAAGGGCGTTTTCCTTGCCGCTCGAGGTCTTGTCCCGCGACGAACTGGTGCGCCGTTGGCCAGGGCTGCAAATCCCTGAGGGGTATACGGGGTGCCTCGAAACGACGTCTGGCGTGTTGTTCAGCGAGCGCTGCATCCGGGCCTTCCGCGATGTGGGTACGCGAGCGGGCATGACGGTGTTGCCGAATACGCGCGTCACAGACCTAGCCATTCACCCAAACCACGTGGTAGTGACGACAGACCACGGTACTTTTTCGGCGGATAAGCTAATTCTCTGCGCGGGCGCTGCGGCGCCGCAGTTGTTGCGTGCGACAGGGCTCGACCTCCCACTGCAGCCTGTTCGCAAAACGGTCGGCTGGTTTGCGAGCGACGAAGCGCTGTTTGCAGCGTCCGAATTCCCCGCTTTCACCTTCGATCTCGCCGGCGAGTTCTACTACGGATTCCCCAGCTTCGACGGCTCTGGCGTCAAGGTCGGGCGCCACGATGGCGGCCTGCCAGTGGAGGTCGCGACGATGAACCGCACGTTTGGCGCATATCCGGAGGACGAAGGCGAGCTCCGAGCTTTCCTGTCGACGTTTATGCCTCAGGCGAGTGGTGCGTTGCAGAGCGGAAAAACCTGCCTGTACACGCTGACGCCTGACGAGCATTTTATCGTCGACACCCACCCGAGTCATCGCCATGTCGTGGTCGCAGCTGGATTTTCCGGGCACGGCTTTAAGTTTGCGAGCGCGATTGGCGAGATCTTGGCCGAATTATCGGTGCAGGGCAGAACGACGCACGATATTTCCCAGTTTTCGATTCAACGCTTCCAGGGGCCGCGCTGACGCGGGCCCCTCTGGGTTCAGTACCGGTTTGTCCCTGGTGCGTGGGGCTTATGCATCAGAGCTCTGCCAGCAGCGACTTTGCCCACGCAGCAAAGTCCTTTGCAGAAGGCTTTGTCCCATCTCGCTCGCATTTCTTCAAATACGCCTCCCACACGGCCTTTTCGTTGGACTGATTGCGCTCTGCCAAGATCATCACCTCGTTCTCGCGCGACGTGTCTACCGTATGGTCTCCTCATGCCACCTAATTCATCCGTATAGACACGTGTCGTCGCCTCGCGCCGCTTCGTGGCGTATCCGCACGCCCATCCCGTCATCTGCACCTGTCACGACACTTTATTTTTCATGATGTTAGAAAACGTGACATAGTTCATTGACGTTCCATCGCCCCACCGGTAGTCTTATAAGAAAATTTGGTGTAATGGAGTGGGGAAGCAGATGAAGTACACTCTCAAGACAAAGCTAGGCGTCTTCTTCAGCACCTTGCTTGGCGTGCTTCTTGTGCCGTGTGTTAGTTTTGCTGACACAACGACAAAGATCGACTCAGGGGATACGGCCTGGATATTGGCCTCTTCAGCACTAGTTCTTCTTATGACCCCAGGCTTGGCCTTTTTCTACGGTGGGCTCGTTCGAGCCAAAAACGTCATCACGACGATGCTTCAAGTGGTTGCAGTCATTCTCATTGTTTCTTTGCAGTGGGTCATTATCGGTTACAGTCTGGCGTTCGGTCCCGACTTTCATGGAATTGTCGGCGGGTTACAGTGGTTCATGATGCACGGTGTCGGTGCGGCCCCAGATACAGATTACGCGGGGACGATTCCGAGTATGGTGTTTAGCATTTTCCAGATGATGTTCGCCATCATCACCCCGGCACTCATCGTTGGCGGATTGGCGGAACGCGTAAAATTCTCGGCATTCCTCGTGTTCATCGTCCTGTGGGCGACCTTCATCTACGACCCATTGGCTCACTGGGTCTGGGGCGCAGGCGGTTGGTTGCACAAACTGGGCGTGCTCGACTTTGCCGGTGGTACAGTGGTGCACATCTCGTCAGGTGTCGCGGGGTTGGTAGCCGCAATTTACCTCGGGCGGCGCGCGGAGCACGGCTCCGCCTCGATCAAGGCGCACAGCGTCCCGTTCGTGCTCTTGGGAACAGCGCTATTGTGGTTCGGTTGGTTCGGGTTTAACGCAGGTAGTGCACTTGGTGCGAACTTCCTCTCCGCTGAGGCTTTTCTCACGACGAACACGGCGACGGCCGCGGCTGCCGTTGGCTGGTTGATCGTCGAACGGATTCGCACCGGGCACTGTACGCTCATCGGCGCCTGCGCCGGTGCAGTGGCAGGTCTCGTCGCCATTACGCCTGCCGCCGGTTTTGTCACCCCGGGCGGCTCGATCATCCTCGGCCTGCTGGGTGGAGTCATCTGTTACTTCGCTTCCACCTTTATGAAGCAGAAGCTAGGGTACGACGACGCCTTGGACGCGTTCGGTGGTCACGGCATCGGCGGTACGTGGGGCGCACTTGCCACAGGGCTGTTCGCGACGACGGCTGTGAACTCGGCGGGATCGAACGGGTTGTTCGCCGGGAACCCACACCAGTTGCTTCTGCAGTTGGTGGGCGTGGCCGCGACGTGGGTATTCTCTGGTGTGGGGACGTTCATCCTGCTCAAGGTGGTCGACTTGATGATGGGATTGCGTGTGACGAAGGAAGAGGAAATTATGGGTCTCGACGTGGCGCTGCACAACGAGTCGGCTTATCCGGAATCGCTTGCGCCTGGTGAGATGACCAAGTTGTTCGGCGACCACACCATGCCGTTTTCGGGCGGTAAATAAACGTTTCGGGGTATCTGGCATGTGAAGTGGCAGATCAGGGATTTCAGGGTTCAGGGAATAGAGCGGATCATATAGAAAAAAGAGAGGCCTGGCCAACGTGTCAGGCCTCTCGCTATGCACTAATAGCGTTCTAAGTAGTGATCTAACTCCCACGGGTGGATGGTTTTTCGGTACTGTTCCCACTCCCAGAGCTTTGCCTGCAAAAAGTGCGTAAAGGCGTGCATTCCAAGTGCGTCCTGGATGATTTCATCCTCTTCCAAAGCTTCGATGGCCTGTTCGAGGCTTGTCGGCAATGGCGTGATCTGATATTGGAATCGCTCGTCCTCCGTCATCGTCACAAGCGAACGATGAATCGGATCCGGCGGGCACATCCGATTCGAAACGCCGTCCAGTCCGGCTTTTAAAATGGCTGCGAACGCCAAATACGGATTGCAGGACGCGTCTGGCGAACGGAGTTCAATCTGTGTGTCTGTCCCCGCGCCCGCTGCGCTTGGAACGCGGACAAACGGCATGCGATGGTTCGTCGACCAAAATGTAAAGGCGGGGGCCTCATAGCCAGGGATCAGTCGCTTGAAACTATTCACCAGTGGATTCGTGATGGCCGTAATGGCCGGGGCGTGGAACAGCAAGCCGGCGATAAACGAACGCGCCACAGGGCTCAAATGGTACTCGTCGGCTGCGTCATAAAATAGATTCTCCTGGCCGCGCCCGAGTGACAGGTGGCAGTGCAGGCCAGAACCATCCTCGTCCTGCAGCGGCTTGGGCATAAAAGTCGCGTGCAGGCCATGGCTGCGGCTAATCGTCCGCGCGACCATTTTGAGCGTGGTGATGTGGTCGGCGATCGTCAGGGCATCGGCGGCGTGCAAGTCAATTTCGTGTTGGCCGGGGGCCGTTTCGTGATGCGACGAAGCGACCGAGATGCCGAGCTGTTGAAGCGTGAGGACAATATCGCGGCGGCAGTTTTCACCTGCGTCGGTGGGCGCGATATCAAAATATCCACCCTGGTCATTGGGGTGTACAGTCGGCTTGTTGCGGTGATCTAGTTTCAGGAGAAAAAATTCCAACTCCACACCGATGCGGCAGCTGTCAAACCTAAGTTCGTTTGCCTCGCGGACGACACGTTGCAGAATGCCCCTGGGGTCTGCTGAGAACGGCCTTCCATCTGGCAGGGATATGTTGCAGATCAGTCGGGCGATTTTGGCGCCATCAGGCGCAAACGGCAGCACCAACCACGTCGACAGATCCGGCTGCAGATACATGTCCGATTCTTCAATCCGAACGAAGCCGTGGATGGATGAGCCATCAAACATGATCTTGCCATCTAGTGCGTCTGCGAGCTGATTGACGGGGATTTCAACGTTTTTTAAGCTGCCGTGCAAGTCTGTGAACTGAAGTCGAACATAGCGGATATCGTGTTGGAGGGCCAGTTTGAGGATGTCCGCCTTGCCGATGTCGTTTTTCATACGTGTAGCCTCCACAAAGCAGAGAGTGTTCATTGCGAGGAAATCCGAGACCATTGTGCGTGCTATCTCATTATGATATGCGACAAAGAAGTAGATGACCATATTCAAATGATTCAAACATGTTATGATATCCGCAACCATGTGGAGCGGTTGCAGGTAATAGCGACATAGATTGTGTTGAGAAAAGAGGGTTTCCGCGTGGTTGCCTTCCCACAATTCGACCAAACATGGTTGGCTGTACCAGAGGGACAACGTCGGCGCAAAGAGTGGCTTGAAGCGGTAGCGGAAGTTTCTTTGGCGTGGTTTCTGGAAGGTAAATCAGTAGAGGTGTGGTTAGACGCGTTCCAACCGATACGTGAACAGGTATTGAAGTCAGGTTGGTCATATTATATTCCTAAAGAGATTCGAACCTATCTTCATTACATCCGGTTCGGATCCGGCGGTCGTGGCGAAGATTTGATCTACAGTGATTTGGACTACGCGATCGTCACGACGGGCTCAGTGGACGCCTTGGCTGTCAAGGGTCGTCTGCACGACTTTATCAGAGGTATGAACGATTTTGGGTTTCCGCCCTGTCAGGGTTTTGTGATGGGGACGAACCCGCGCTGGATAGGATCGACTGAGGACTTTGTGCGGCGAATCAATCAATACCTCGCGTACCCCGATTGGGAAAACACCAGGTATTTGTTTATGGTCGTGGATGGGCGTCCGCTGTTTTCCTTCGACGCGTGGTCAGAGATTTCAAATCTCGCTCGAAGCGGCATTTGCAACTCACCTTTTATTCGCTGGGAAATGGCGCATCTCGGGATTCACAAGACCGTTTCGCTGTCGTTGCTTGGCCACGTCCAGACGGCGCGCGTCGACGATGTCGAGGTCCTTCCGATCAAGGAGGGTCTCATTAGTCCCATCATCCACTCCGTTCGACTCCTGGCTTTGACCCATCGCATCGGGCAACTCGGAACAAGTGCGAGACTCAAGGAGCTGGAACGAGGCGGGTGGCTGACTGCGACGTTCGTCAACCGCGTTCAGCGTGCGCTCGCATTCGGCTGGAAACTGCGGCTGATGGCACAAATTCGCGACGCGCTCGGCGGCGGATCGCCAAAGGAACACGTCCTATGGTCGGCGCTTTCCGACGAAGAGCGGGAACTTGCAGCGGAACATTTGCGTACTGCGCGGGAATTGGAACGCCTGGTGCACCGCGCCTTTCGAAAGCCGAGGTGAAAGCGTGTGAAATGGTTCCGAGGGGCAAATCGAGGAGAAGATGGTAGCGAGCGAGGATTAATACCTACGGACGCACCGGGTACCGCTCGAATTTGGGAGTCGGCCTTACGCGATGTCGAATACTTTGTCATCGACATCGAAACGAGTGGCTTCTCAGCGCAGACCGATCTCATTTTGTCCCTCGCGGCCGGCTGTATGAAAGGGTCCGACGAGTTCTCGGACTTCATCTATCAACTTGTCAGGCACCCGGACATCTCGAGGGTGCCAGAGAAAATATGGGAGTTGACAGGTCTCTCACCCGAGGTCGTCCAGGGCGGTAAAGACCTGCGGGAAGTGTTGCAAGCGGCGTTGTCGTTGGCGCTCAACCGCGTGTGGATAGCCCATCATGCGCGCCACGAGCTGTCGTTTCTCGGCAGGCACGCCAGGCAGTTGTGGAGGCTGCGGATTCGGCCTATCGTCATCGACACGGCGGTGGTAGCCCAGGCGCTTGGCAGATTACCGCGCACCCCGACCTTGGATGAGACGTGTTCGTGGTTGGAGGTTCCGATTCATGGGCGCCATCGGGCGGATGAAGATGTTCGGATGACGGCCGAGGTGTGGCGGCGAGAAATGGTGCTGTGCGACCGGCTTGGCCTGCGCACGGTATCCGACGTCATCGACTGGGCGAGTGCCCGCGCCATGGGGTAGCGTACTGGCATGGAGCCCTTCGCTGGCTCGGTCAAAGGGAAGTCGCTCATGGGGTGGATTCCGTGTACACGCACTCCGCGGACGGGTTTGAAATGCGTAGAATGACTAGCGAAGTTTAAGGGCAAGGGGTTCAGTCGTCATGACGCTACAATTCATCATCATGCTGGCGGGATGGGTGTGCTGTGCCGGGGCCATCGGCCTTTGCGCCATTCTCGTCCTCTTACAGCGCAACTTGCTGCGGCGGATTCGAGCGACCCGCCACACGTTGCGCGCTACGCTTCGGCAGCAACAGGGTATGGTGTTTAAATTCATCAAGGTCGATGGGAAGTTCATTCATACCCTCTGTGAAGGAGAGTTGGTGCACAAACTCGGCTATGACTCAAAGACGTTTATCGGCCGCACCCTGGGAGACGTGATTCCAGACGCGCTGCACGTGGCGGATAAAGAGCGCCACTACGAACTAGCGTGGCAAGGGCGGGAGACATCGTACGAGGGATGTCTCAATGGCGTGTGGTATTTTGCCTCTTTGCGGCCGATCGTCGAACACGGCAGGGTGACGGAAGTCATCGCGTCCTGTGTGGACATCACAAATTTGAAGAAGGCCGAGAGCGCCCTGCGCCAAAACGAGCAGATGTATCGATTGATCGCAGAATCATCTGCTGACCTGATTCGCATTGTCGATAGTACCTTGCGCATACGCTACGCTTCCCCCTCGCACGGCCCACTGCTCGGCTACCTGCCGGAGGAGCTCGAGGGCAGGTCGGCACTCATGTTGGTGTCTCCGGAGGATCGGCAGACCGCGCTGCAAGATCGCGAGCGGATACTCGAACACAAGGCACTGTTTCAAGCCCATTATCGCCTCCGTCACCGGGACGGAACGGATATTCCGTTTGACACGCATATCAGTCCAGTCATCGACACCGACGGCACGATCTCGAACATGGTGGTCGTCTCGCGCGATCTCACCAATCGGATCAAAATGGAAGAGGAGTCGCGCAAGAATGAAAAACTGGCCTTGGCAGGACAACTAGCCGCGGGTATCGCTCACGAAATTCGCAACCCGCTGACAGCCATCAAGGGGTTTACGAAGATGTTGCGGGAGCCGTCGGAGAAGCAGTCCTACTACGCGGGGATCGTGCTCTCCGAGTTGACCAGCATCGAGGCGATTGTCAACGAATTCCTGCTGCTCGCCAAGCCACAGCATGCGGAATTCAAACGGCATGATATCTTTCTATTGCTTCAAGACGTGGTCAACCTGTTACGCGCTCAGGCGCTCATGCAGAATGTGGAGATTCTGCTGGAACCAGTGCGCCGCCGAGTCAACGTACTCGCCGTGGGCACACAGATCAAGCAGGTGTTTATCAACATCGTCAAGAATGCGATAGAAGCGATGCCTGACGGAGGACACGTCCACCTCTTGGTGAACGTCGAGGGCGAGATGGTGAGCATTCGCATTCAGGATGAAGGCGTGGGCATCGATGAGGAGCGCATCAAGCATCTCGGCGAGCCCTTCTACACGACTCGAGAAAAGGGCTCAGGACTTGGACTGATGGTCAGTTATAAAATCGTTCGCGATCACGGCGGCGACATCGATATCACGAGTTCCACCCACCGCGGAACGGCGGTGGAAATCCGGTTGCCAGTGGACGGGGCCGACGAGAACCGCACTGGAACATATGGACCGCGCGAGGAGTGACTATGCACTCCTCACTGGATCGGCGGCTCGTCGTTGAACGTCTCCTGATACCAATCGCGCACTGCATCGCGAGTGCTTCGCAACTCGTTGAGACCGGGGGTGCTGTCGGTGGGCACACTTCGACGCTCTTCGACGTCGTATAGGTCGACGCGTGCACGCTGACCGCCAACTCGCACTTCCCATGCAGGTACGATGCCGTCTAAGGAAGACATCTGAATGGGTGCGGGGCCTTGTATCTCCGCTATCGTCGCCGCCAGCGCCGCTTCCACTTCGGCCGTGAAGTGAGGCGGGCCGTCTGGTGTGTTCATGCCTGTCATGAGCCTTCTCCTTCCTGAAATCACCCATGTATTGTGTGTATTTAAAACCCAGTATATCCCATATCTCTGATCTGCAACGAAAGGATGAGATCACGTGTCGAAAGGATTTCGCATCGTCTCCCTATGTCCCAGCAACACCGAGCTCGTCTTTGCGCTGGGCCTCGGCGAATATCTGGTCGGGATCGACAACTACTCGGATTACCCCGCGGACAAGCTGCGGCACCTGCCGAGGCTCGGACCAGACCTGCACATCGACGTCGGCCTCGTCGAACAACTCGCTCCAGATCTCGTCCTATCGTCGTTGTCTGTGCCGGGGATGGAGCGAGTCGTTGAGGGCATCCAGTCGGCAGGACTCCGTCAAATCGTCTGCAACGCCCGCAATTTGTCCGGCGTGTACGAGGAACTACAGGTAATTGCCGACGGCGTACCTGACTCCATTCTCGATCGGATGGCAGTCACCCGCGTAGTGCAAGGGCTCCAAGCGCGTGTGAGCCGAATTCAGGAGTGGACACAAGTTCATCCTACTGGCCTTCGCATCTATTGGGAGTGGTGGGCAAAGCCTGTGTTTTCCCCAGCCCAGGACAATTGGCTGACAGAGATCACGCGCCTGGCTGGAGCGGAGAACATCTTCGCACATGCACCGGGGCAGCAAGTCAAAGATGACGGCACGCGTGTGTGCGAATGCCAACCAGATATGATGTTCGCGGTCTGGACGGGGATTACTCAAGACAAAGTCCCGCTCGCGAAAATCCTCAACCGAGCGGATTCGTGGCAGCAAACGCCCGCGTTTCAAAACCGCCAGATCTACGTGCTCTCAGAAGGGCTGTATTGTCGCCCAGGCCCGAGGCTCGTGGACGGTCTAGAGCAGCTCGTCAGC
The DNA here is from genome assembly GCA_029166985.1 of Alicyclobacillus fastidiosus. Classification (GTDB taxonomy): domain Bacteria; phylum Bacillota; class Bacilli; order Alicyclobacillales; family Alicyclobacillaceae; genus Alicyclobacillus; species Alicyclobacillus fastidiosus_A. The sequence goes on from CP119138.1 coordinate 143,047, forward strand.
CTTCTGCACCCGCACTTTGCGCAGGAACAGCAGCTCCAACCGCCGCATCGCTACGCCCCAATTCGCCGCATTTCTGGGGAGTGGATGGGCGGCAGGCAACCGTAGCGGGCAGGTCCAAGGCAGACATTTGACACGCGCATCATCCGGCGCCGATTCGAGCACGGCGCAGTTGAATGTCTCCATGTTATATCGTAAAGTTATATTCGCACGTTATATCATACGTCGTCCTCGGAACGAAACGCACAGGGAGGGAGGAATTCGTTGTACGAACTGTTTATTCTCGGTGAATTGAAAGACAAGCCGATGCACGGCTATCTACTTCACCGGATTTTGTCACAGACTCTTGGCCCACTTCGGCAGGTCAGCTGGGGCGTGTTGTATTCCGTCATCGCTCGGATGGAGGAAGAGGGGCACATTCAGCAGGTGACCGATCATGTCGCATCTGGGCGCGGAAAGCCGCGCAAAGTGTACGAGATCACCCCATCTGGCAACGCCGAATTTCAGCGGCTCGTACGCCGTCCGTTTGAACACAACCAGGAGACGGAGGACCTTTTTCGCGTCAAGCTCGGCAAGTTCCACCACATCGACAAACCTGTGCAGTTGGACATTCTCCGGCAGTACAAGGCGTTTCTCGAGGTGGCGGCTGGCGGGTTGGAGGTACAGGCTGATCATGTCAAAAAGGAGCCGTGTATCTCCGACGAAGAGCGTCCCCACCTGTTGCACGTCATCGACTACGAGGTGACGATTTACGACGCAAAGATCGCTTGGGTGGAGGCCATGATCGCGAGCGCAGAGGAGTAAGACCTGCAGGCTATCCTGCAGACATGGGGTACCGATTTTGAATTGAGGGGAAATTCTCTATATGCAAAAGACAACCAATCGCAAAATGGTGACGGTCGCGATGCTCGTCGCCGTTTTGCTGGTCGCTATCGACGTGACAGTCGTCAGCACCGCGATGCCCGACATCGCCCGCAAGCTGGGCGGACTGAGCTTGTATAGCTGGGTATTTGCGATTTATACACTGACGACTTGTGTCACCACGCCGATTTACGGCAAGCTGTCCGACTTGTTTGGCCGCAAGGTCGTGTTCAGCATCGGCGTCGTCCTATTCGTGGTCGGTTCGATGCTGTCGGGCGCTGCACAGTCGATGCCGGAGCTCGTGTGGTTTCGGGCATTCCAGGGGATCGGCGCGGGTGCGGTGATGCCTGTGACATTCACCATCATCGGCGATTTGTTCCCGGGCGAACAGCGTGCGCGCATGCAAGGCGTGTTCAGCGCGGTCTGGGGTGTCGCGGGCCTCTTGGGTCCACTCGTAGGTGGTCTGTTTGTCGACCATGTGTCGTGGCGGTGGATTTTCTACATCAATCTACCGGTTGGAGCCATCTCGCTCATCCTCGTGCTCGCGTTCCTGCACGAGAACTTTGAGCGCAAGTCGAAAAAGATCGATTACTGGGGCGCGATCGCGTTCACCATCGGGATTTCATCGCTGCTTTACGCGCTGCTCAACGGGGGTTCGAAGTACGCGTGGGGTTCTGGTGTCATCGTCCTGTTGTTCATCGCAGCAGCGGTATTTCTTGCACTGTTTATCACCATTGAGGCAAAAGTGCAAGAACCGATGCTCCCGCTGTCGCTGTTCAAAATTCCGACGATCGCAGTATCCAACATCGTTGCGTTCCTGCTTAGCTTCGTCCTCATCGGTGCGAACGTCTACCTGCCGATGTGGATTCAGACGATTCTCGGTCACAGTGCGACAAATTCAGGCCTCACGTTGATGCCGATGTCGATTGCGTGGCCGTTAGGTTCGACGTTTGCCGGGCGCTACATGTACAGGATCGGAACGAAGTTGACGACCGTCATCGGCTCCATTCTCGTCGCCGCGGGTGGCACGTGGATGCTGGCCATCGAGTTGAATTCGCCATATTGGTACTTTGTTGGACTGATGGTCGTTATTGGCCTAGGCATGGGGTATGCCGTGACGCCGACGACGGTCATGATCCAATCCGCCGTAGGTTGGCAAATGCGCGGTGCAGCGACTGCATCGAATACGTTCGTGCGCACCCTGGGCCAGACCGTCGGCGTGACCGTCTTTGGATCGCTGTTCAACAGCGCTACAGCCGCCTACGCGAAGAGCCACTTTCCGGCCTCCGCGAACACGGGGAACCTTAGTCAACTGTTGACCGCATCGGGTGCCAATACCAGCTCCATCCCGGCCTCGTTGTTGGCAACCATCCATCAGACGCTGGCGCATGGCATCCATTTGGTCTTCATCGTCATCTTTGTCATCGGTTTGGTCAGTCTTCTCGCCGCCTTGACCCTACCGTCTCATCGAAAAGTGATGGAGCACCAGAAACAAGTCAATGCGCACTGAGCATAAACCATTGCAGGAGGCAGGGCATGAGGATGGTTCCTCGGCCCTGCCTCTTCGCTTGGATTTACATGGGGCTTCGACTAAAATATTAGAGATGGACAGTGCGAAATATTCGGTCGAAACGGAACCAGGCCTTTCACACTGAGCAGAGGAGCGGCGGCCTATGAACGAGATTATCCCATTGACGAAATCGATTCGCGTCGGAAGCGGATCGCATATTCTGTACGTCTACGCGGACGACGAAGTCTATACGGAAAACGTAGCTTCCTATGTGGAGATGGGATTGGACATGGGCCAACACGTGGTCTACATCGACAGTGAGGAACGGTACGCGGCGGTTTGTCGCCGACTTGCAAAGAGCGGCCGCGAACGATTGCTCCAACACATCACCTATGTAAACAACTACGATTTCTACATGATGTACGGTGACTTTCATTTTGAACGCGTGCTCGAACACCTACAGCACGTCATTCAGCCGTATGTCGACTCTGGTCAGGCCATTCGTCTCTGGGGACACGTCGATTGGCGAGGGCAAGCGGATATTGCACAGCAGCTACACACATACGAGTGCCGTTGCGACATGGCGGTGGGCGATTTAGGGATTCTCACCGTCTGTGCCTACGACGGAAGGACGATTCCGGCTTATGTGATGACAGAGATGATGCGCACTCACCCACTGCTCATGACCGATGAGCAAATGGTCAAGTCGAATCTGTATGACCAGCCAGATGCTAGGCCAATCAAGTTCCCCACGCTGTCGGCTCAAAGCAGACTCGAATCGGAGCGCGATTTGTACAAAGAGAAGTTAGATTTCGCACACGTCATTTCCCACGAGGTGCGGAACCCGTTGACCGTGATTCGGGCGTACGCATCGCTCGTCGGAGATACGATGCCGCCAGGTAGTAGTCAGGCTGACAAGTTGGCTGCCATCGTCGATTACTGCACCGTGATCGACCACGAGATATCCGATATCATTCGCACGGAACACATGCTGTCGTCGGACGCGTTGTGGGTGAAAAAAGTCATTCGCCCTGCCGGACTGATACTTGAAGTGTGTGAGATTATGCGGGCCAAAGCGCGCACGCAAAACCTTGAGTTGGACATCGATCTGCAACTGAGCGGAGAAGAGGCCCTGTTTGGCAACAGTGGGGGTTTTAAGCTGATTCTCTCGAACCTCGTGAGCAATGCCATCAAATACAGTTACGAGGGCGGACGAGTGGTCGTGCGTTCGTATAGCTCCGATGGGCACCTTGCGATCGAAGTGATTGACGACGGGTGTGGTATGAGCGAGGAGCAGCAAACGAAGCTATTCCAGAAATACGAGAAGTTGAATGATGAGACCAGCGGTCAGGGCATTGGACTGTTTATGGTGAAGAAACTGGTCGATGTCTTCGAGGGAACGATTCATGTTGAAAGCGAATTGAACCGCGGCTCGTGCTTTCGAATTCAGTTGCCGTTCGCACAGTCGTGATAGCGAGGCTGTGCATTCAACTTCCGATTAATACCATTAAATTTTATTCCCTCAAGTACACAAATACTCCCTATGATAGTTTATAATTCACGATGATAAAAAGACAAAATAGTCAGATTGGACAAGCGTACCAGCGAGGCCCGCGGGCTGTTCTTCGAAGGCGGGCGTGGACAACTTCAGAGGGGGGCTCATCGTGTCAAAGCATTGGCTCGGAAAAGGAATCGGAATATTCAGCTCTGTGGCGCTATTGGGTTTGGTTGTAACCGGATGTGGGACAGGCGGCAACGCATCGGCGGCCAGCAGCAACTCTAGCTCGAGTCAGACCAAAACCGGGGGGACCATCACCATCGACGAGGTGGACGACTTCGCGCATCTCGACCCCGCGCTCGCTTACGATGACGGCGATTGGGAGGTCGTGCCTCAATTCTACGATCAACTGGTCACCTACAAACCGGGTACCTCTACCATCGTGCCAGACGTCGCAACCGACTACACGGTATCCTCAGATGGACTGACATATACGTTTCACTTGCACAAAGGCGTGCAGTTCTGGAATGGCGACGCACTCACGGCGCAGTCGTTTATCGACGAGTTCCAGCGCGTCCTGAGTAAAAAGGTGAACTCGCCGGGCGAGGGCTTTCTCGATCCGGCTGTGAAAGGCGCCCACGCCTACTACGAGGGGACGGCGAAAACCATCTCCGGCATCACGGCCCCCGATCCGTACACGCTCGTCATACAGCTCACGCAGCCGGAGGCGTTCTTCCCGAAGGTACTGGCGATGTCGTTCTTCTCGGCGGTAGATCAAAAGTACATCGACAAGGTCGGCAACGAAAAGTTTGATCACGACCCCATGGGCACAGGTCCCTGGGAGATGAAGTCGTATCAACAGGGCAGCCAGATGGTCCTCGTCAAAAATCCGCATTACTTCAAGGCCGGCGAACCCAAGCTCGACCAAATTAACATCGATATCAACAAAAACGAGGATTTGGCAGGACTCAACTTTAAATCGGGGAAGACCGCTTTCATCGGATGGAACCAGAATATTGACTCGCAGACCTACATCAGTTTGAAAAACGACCCGAAATATAAGAATCAGTTCCAAAGCCAGCCACTGGTAGCGACGTACTACCTGGCGCTCAACTCCAAGCCAAACAGCCCAATTCAAAATAAACTGGTGCGCCAGGCGATTGAAATGGCTATCGACAAGCAGAAGCTCGTTCAACTGCAAAACGGCCGGGCTCAAGTGGCCAATCAGATTCTTCCGCCCGCTATGCCGGGGTACGAAAAGACGCTTCCGTCTGACGTCGACTATCAGTACAATCCGACGAAGGCCAAGCAACTCCTGGCGCAAGCTGGTTACTCGCACGGGTTCAAGGTCAGCATGTTGACGACCAACGACTCTACGTCCATCCAATTGGTGACATCTATCCAGGCCGATTTGAAACAAATCGGGATCGACGTGACGCTTGTACCCCGCAGCAGCAGCGAGTACTTGCAAGGCACGGAGTCGCTGAAGTACCCGCTGGTCTATACTGCGTGGTTCCAGGACTTCCCGGACCCGTACGACTTCCTGGACATCCTGTTGAATGGGGATGAGATTCCCAACAACAACTGGAGTAACTATAACAACCCGACGGTCAACAAAGAGCTCGCACAAGCGAGGGTGATGCCAGACGGCCAAGCGAGGTACGCGCTTTACGACAAAATCCAAAACCAGATTCTCGCCGATGCGCCGTGGGTGCCGCTGTATACACCCGTCCTGTACGCGGTTGTGCAACCGAACATCAAAGGATTCTATATGGGCCCTGTGTTGGAGGATCCACTGCAGAACCTCTCTCTGTCGAACTGAGTGTGCGGAATCCGCTAGGGGTTGTCCCAGAAGGACAGCACTGAATCACGCAGTCCCAACATCAAAATCATCTAGAGAGGCCTCCAAATCCACAGTGCAAGTGGAGATGGGGGCTTTTTGCTCTGCGGGATACACAAAGGTGCCAGGAAATGGCGCGCTCAAGTCGATGTACTTCAGCTTTTGAAAGGTGATTGCGGGACGAGCCTAGAATGAGGTAGGGTGTAAGCGGCAACATCACGGGTATGCATCGGCCGCATAGGCCCTGATGACAGATTGCACAGAAAGTGAGACATAGGTGCCCATGTGGAAGCGGATTTTGCGGTTGGCATTACCATCCATCCTCACGTTTTCCTCGATGACGTTGACAGGCATGTTGACACTCGTCATCGTGGGGCGTCTTGGCCCGACCGCGATCGCGGTGGTGGGGATCTGCAACATCTTTATGTATAACATCTGGGCGCTGTTTGCCGGCATCAACGAGTCTATCAACTTTCTCGTCTCGCAAAACTTTGGCGAAAATAAGATGGTAGAAGGAAACAAACGGATGCAAGTCGCGCTCGCCATGACGCTGGTCATCACGGTGCTCTGGGTGGCGGCATGCATCGTCCTGCCGCGGGCGATCCCGGTGATGCTCGGAGCCAATCACGACATCGTAGAGGCGGGTACGTCGTATTTGGGCATTCGCATGTTTTCGTTTGCCTGCACGATGTTCACGGTAGTCTTTTTTGCCTATATGCGCGCAGTCGGGGATACGCGAACGCCGATGGTCATCTCGGTCATCACGAACGTCCTGCTCATCGTGCTCACGTACATCTTGACGTATGGACTGTACAGTTGGCACGGGTTAGGTCTGCAAGGGGCCGCCTGGAGCATGGTCATCACGGAGGGGTTAGGACTCATCCTCAGTGTCCTTGTGTATTTCGGTTTCTACGCGAAGCGTTTCGCGACGAGGATATGGTACCGGATCCAGTGGGATCAGGTGAAACTCATCGCCACGGAAAGTGCGAAACTCAGCGTGATGGAGCTCTCGATGAGCCTGGGGATGCTCATTTTCACGATGTGCATCACGCGGCTTGGGACGACGGCCGTCGCTGCGAACGAAATCGCCTTGAACATCCTGTCGTTGGGATTTATGCCTGCCAACGGTTTTGGGGCGGCCGCGACAGTCATCGTCGGTCAGGACATCGGGGCAGGGGAACCGATGCAGGCCAAACAGGGTGGACTGTACACGGCGGCGGGTGGACTCATCTTTATGGCGCTGTTCTCGGTATTTCTATGGCTGTTTGCCTTGCCCGTCGCTAAAATTTACACGTCCGATCCGGCGGTGTACCTGATCTCCATCTCGCTGATCCACATCGCGTCGTTTATTCAACTATTCGACGGGGCAAACATCATTTTTGCCGGCGGGTTACGTGGGGTTGGGGATACAACATACCTTTATCGCATGTCGCTCATCGCGAACTGGTTGGTGTTCATTCCACTTACGCTCATCCTCGTGCTCGTGGCCCATCTGGGTCAAGTTGGCGCGTGGATTTCCCTGGCGACGCTCATCGTCCTGTTGGGCGTTGGCAACGGGTGGCGCTACCTCAAACTGGATTGGGGTTCGGTGTCGGTCATTCGCTCCGGTCCAAGTATTGATCACGTCCATTAAGTTGCGTGGCGTTCGTGTGAAATGGCAACAGGAGCGCGCGAGCCGACTCGGCCTGCGGGCTCCTGTTCCGTATTTCGACGCACTAGGAGATCACCAGTGATTTTGCGATCTCCTTGAAGAGGATGCAGAACGCGCGTTGAATGCGCCGGAAATTCGCTAGGTCGTACGACTCGTTGGGCGCGTGTGCGCGGTCGTTGCCCAGAGACGCTCCAAGCGTGATCGTCTCGACGCCGAGTGCGTCCTTGATGAGTGAAGTGACCGGGACCGTGCCGCCACCGCGCACGCGAATCGGATCGCGATTCGACACGCTCGCCACGGCCCGCTCCAATGCGGCAAGGGCTTCGTGGTCGCGGGGGAGGACGTACGCCTTTGCGTCGCCGGCAAATGTCTCGATGGTGACGTCCACTTCTTTCGGCTGATTGCGCTCAATGTGGGCCGTGAGCAGTTCGCGGATTTTGTCGGGGGATTGGTCTGGGACCAACCGACAAGTGATTTTGGCCGTCGCCTGGCGCGGAATCACCGTCTTTGTACCTTCCCCCTGATAGCCGCCGAAGATTCCGTTGACTTCCAACGTCGGCCGCACCGTATTTCGTTCCATTGGGGTATATTCCGGCTCGCCGAAGAAATCTTTAATGCCAGTCGCCTCCTTGTAGCCTTCCGGCTGAAATGGATAACGGGCAATGTCCGCTTTGTCCGCTTCGGTCAAAGGTCGTACGTCATCATAGAATCCCTCGACTAATATCCGCCCTTCGTCGTCCCGCATCGAATCGAGCAGGTTGACCAGGGCGTGAATGGCGTTGGGCGCCATTCCTCCAGCACCGCCCGAGTGAAGGTCCGTCTGGGCGCTGGTCACGTGGATTTCTATCGCCGTCAGCCCGCGCCGTCCCACGTTGATGGCAGGCGCTTCTTCGGAGCCAACACCACCATCCGCGCAGACGACCAGATCACACGCGAGCAGTTCCTGATGAGACGAGATGAAGGGCTCGAGCGACGGGCTGCCCACTTCCTCCTCTCCTTCCAACAGAAACTTGATGTTCACGGGTAGCTCGCCGGTTGTCGATAGAAGTGCTTCGCACGCGAAGATGGGCAGAAGCACATTGCCCTTCATGTCTGATGCACCTCGGGCAAAAATGGTGTCGTTTTCAATGTGAGGTTCAAATGGAGGATGTGTCCACAGTTCGAGCGGGTCCGCCGGTTGGACGTCAAAATGCCCATAAATGAGCAAGGTCGGGCGACCGGGTGCATGCAGCCAGTCTGCATAGACGACAGGGTGCCCACCGGTCTCCATGATTTGGACGTGTTCTATCCCCGCCTGTTCGAGGCGGTTTGCGGTCCAACCAGCCGCTTTGCGCACCTCATCCCGATATGCTGAATCGGTCGATACACTGGGAATCCGTAAGAAGTCCACCAGTTCCTCTGTGAACCTTGCTCTGTGTTCTTCTAAGTAGCGTTGCCAGTCTTCCATATCATTCACTCCCTCCGCTTGCGTTCCAAGTCGATCAGTTGTCATGCTCACCGGATTGTGAAAGCCAGACTTATCAAGAGCTTATGTGGTGAGCTATCACTACAATTCTATCAATTCAAAAATCAATCAGGTAGGGGGAGGCTTGATGCTATGTGTGGGGGCAAAAGTGGGGGCGTCCGGATACAGAAAAACGGGGTAGTTGCGCGGCCGACAACCGCTTTCAACTACCCCTGGTGTCTACTATGGATATGGAATGTGTATGCACCGACAGCGTCAGTGCTCAATCATCATCTACTTCGACGTATTCGCGTACGACGTGCGTATAGGTATACCCGTGTTCACAGTGCGTGCAATGTACACGAACAACGAGTTCTCCTACAGGGAGACTGACCTTATTCGTTTTTTCGCATTTCGGACAGATGGACTCGACTTCCCAATGTTTGTGGTTGTTCATGTCATCACCCCCGCGTAATACCAATAGAGTACTCCTCTCATCTCAAAATTTTATTGAATGAAATACATGGGGGAATATATACGAACAACATGCTGCCGAGTGCCAGCGTTGGAAAGATAGGCATTCGCACAAGAACCTGGACAGTGACCTACGTATTGTATGGGCATCTAGAGATACGGAGGTTGTTGCGCGTGATGTATACGAAGGAGACGATGCGTCCGTACGTTGGTAAGTGGGTTCATTGCCACTCGGCCTATGGCATGCATCAAGGAATTGTCTACCGGGCGATGCGCGAAGGGATCGTATTGGTTCACCATACGCAATTGGCAGATGGGCAACCGATAACGAAGGACGATATCGAAATGGGGATCTATCAATCCGAAACGCCGAATGACTTTGAACAAGTGCAGTTCTTTCCAATTCCGGCGCCAGGCTTATTTCTTCCTTACGGCGGTTTGTACGGGGTTTGGCCGAGGCCCTATTTCATCTGAGTCGACATCTTCGCTTTAGGGGAAGAGGCGGGGCGCGAGCAGCCGTCCTAGCCAGGAGATGGGCCACTCGCGGCGCCGCATTCAGCGCTCGCTTCGACCGAAACCAACATCCCCTATGGTGAAAACGGGCATAGGGGAGTTCTACATAGCAAACTGCATTCGAATTGCTGGTTGCGCGGTCCGAACGCGCGGACGATACCACGACTTGCATTCCATTCTCCGGTTGGCTACGCTCGAGCCAGACTATTGCGTTGGAGTGTGAGATAAGTGGGAACGATGAAAGCAGTGCAAATATCGAAGCGCAACGGTCCACTGGAACTCGTCGAGCGCAGCATTCCGGAACCTGGTCGCGGTCAGGTTCGGCTTCGTGTGGAGGCGTGTGGGGTATGCCACGGTGAAGTGGTGGCGTTGGAGGGGCATCACCCTCACATGCAGTACCCGCGCATCCCAGGGCACGAAGTCATCGGCGTGATCGACCAAATCGGCGCCGACGTCGACGGTTGGAAGCTAGGTGAGCGCGTCGGTGTTGGCTGGAACGGCGGTCGCGATGAGACGACAGGACTCACCATCGACGGCGGTTATGCCCAATATATGGTCGCCTATGCTGATGGGGTGGCGCGGATACCTGAAGGGCTGTCGGCTGTCGATGCCGCTCCGCTGATGTGTGCGGGCGTGACCACGTTTGGAGCACTCAAACACAGTAGCGCACGCGCAGGAGATCTGGTCGTCATTCAGGGAATCGGCGGTCTTGGCCACCTGGCGATTCAGTACGCGCGCAAAGCCGGGTTCCACACCGTCGCCGTGTCACGCGGTCGCGACAAAGAAGAACTGGCACTGAAGTTGGGCGCCCATCGTTACATCGATGCGCAATCGGAAGATGCGGCCAAAGTCTTGCGGGAGATGGGGGGAGCGAAGCTCATTCTAGCAACCGCTCCAAACGGACAGGCGATTGCAGACCTGTTCAACGGGCTTGGCGCCAATGGCGAGATGGTTGTGGTGGCGGGCTCTGGTGACGCGATGCCGCTGTCGCCTGTGCAGTTGCTCAACGGCCGCCGCTCGATTCGTGGTTGGACTGCGGGCCAGGCCAAGGATTCGGAGGACACGATTTCGTTTAGCGTGCTGACAGATGTCCGGCCGATGATCGAAACGTTCCCGCTCGAACAGGCAAACGAGGCATTTGAGCGAATGATGTCATCAAAAGTTCGGTTTCGTGCCGTGTTGACCATGTGAGTGTCAGAAGAGGCAGTCCCCTAAGGGCTGCCTCTTCTGTTACCGTCGCCGTTGTCAAGCGCATGGTTACAAGCGCGACAAGGCCTACACTTCGTCACTTTCGGAGATGGTTTTGACGAACTTGTTGAAGTCTACTTCAATGTCCTTTTTGGGAAGGCCAGAGATGTGAACTTTGCCTTGCAGGCGCGTGCTCACCATGTGCACAATTTGCAAATCCTCGAGCCGCACGCCTTCGGCACGGCATAAACAGGCGGATAGTTGGCTTTCTGTGCGCCTATCGGCGTCCACGTGAATCTCCACGTGCACCGGGTAGACAAGTCCACTTTGTTTGCTCTTGACGCGGGTGTCACCTGCCCATGTAAACGACGATCCGCTCTGTTCAAAAGGTCCGGGATTTTCCTTGAGGCATTTCGCGACGACCCACTTCTGTAACTCTGGTTTAGCCAATTCATTCACCTGCCGAAAGAGAGTACCTGTTACGACTGAACGACGTTAGCCTATTCTTCACATTTGGATATCGTGCCCACACATTTGTGGCGTTATCACGACATATGCGCTAGAACGCAGTGCGTAACTGAAACAGCAAACACGAGAATATCACACGTTGCTATCATGATTCCAAGTCACCTGGCAGATGTCATTCTTTGTCTCCTGTAAAGCCCCCACACCGAGCGGGTCACAATCGTATTCTCTAAGGCGAACTGGTAATGCTAGTAGATTTCTTGTTAGACTGGAAACCGTCGGCTGTTGCCAGTTGTCGATTTTCCTTGTATCGTGCAAAGTTGATAATCGTGTCAAACCTGATGAAAAGGTGAATGCTTGTGCAGGAAGCTAAAATCAAGTCGAATCCATTGATTCGGTCTGTAGTTCATACATCCTTTCGCAAGGCGGTCAGCGACCTTGGGTTCGCACCGATACCAAAGGACGTATTTCAGTATGAAATCGCTCCTTACCTAAGAGCGGCCGGCAGTTTGTTTGACGATAGCCAGGAGACGCTCGAAAAGCTCTATTACGCGATCTTGCGCGGCGAGGTGGTCGTGACGGAGACGGAGGATGAGACGATTGTGTTTTACGTCCGCGGCTCTGTCACCCAACGGGTCATCGACGTACGCCTGACCTGTCGGCACCAGCAGTGGCACGTAAAGTCCGTGGTTTCGATGTACCACCGTCCACTTCTGCACTGGAACTGGTTTTATCGGGCGGCGTTCGCTGTATCCGTCGTCCTTGCCGGAGTGATTGGATACACCTTACACGAGCCGCACGCTGCGGTGAGCGCGACGTCACAGAGCTTATCTGGGCAAGTGGCGAGTAGTTCGACTTCAGTTGGACAAGCCAAGACGACGAATGGCACGGCGGCGAATCCGGCGAATTCCAGTGCTCCGACGACAGGCAACGGTACCTCCAATAGCACAGGTGCCAGCGACTCGACGTCCAACGCGTCCGGCGACTCGTCGAAGGCGCAAGCCTCGTCTAGCTTTACGTTCACGCTGAAATCGGGGATGTCCATTCACGACTTGTCGATGTTCCTACACGCGAATCACCTGATCAACGAGCCAGCGGTGCAGTTCGATATCGTGCTCATGCACGCTGGGGTGGACAAGACGATTCGACCGGGATCGTACACGTTTAAGTCTGGCATGACGCAGAGCCAAATCCTTCATGTGATTGAGAACGGACCATCCAAATAACGACCCAGGAAAGTTGTAAGGCCCACGTTCGCGTCGTCGCGAAGTGGGCCTTTGTCGCGTGGCTTTCGCCACCTCCCGAGAGCAAGACCCTCTACTGTCGCACCAGCTTTTTTGAGAAGCCCTACGACCAAAGTCCTAGGGGGTTCTACAACGACCAGCAGACGTATTAGCCCCTTATCCTCCGTTATCCTGAGTGCATAACTCGCTGATGACTGCGACGACCCGAGCGGAGTCATCGGAGAAGCCGAACAGGAACCAAGGAGGAATTCAAATGTCCAACTCTACTCCATCCACTTCTGTCGTGATGAACCCTGTCGCCATCATAACCGGCGGTACACAAGGACTTGGTTTTGCCCTGGCAAAGGAGCTGTTGCGGCAGGGCTTCGCACTATCGATCTGCGCGCGGACCAATCGTGACGTGGAGGAAGCGACGCAAAAGCTCAGCGCGTATGGCCCAGTAGTATCGTTCGTCGGCGATATCGCGGATGACGACGTCTCGCGCGAGCTGGTGGAAGGGACCATGCGGGCGTTTGGACGCATTGATGCCGTCGTCAACAACGCCTCGACACTCGGTACATTGCCGATGCCAGGCGTGTTAGACAGTACGCCGGAAAATGATCATGCCGTATTTTCGGTCAACACGCTGGCACCCCTGCAGCTGTTGCGCAAAGCGGCCCCGCACCTGCTCAACGCGCGACACGGCCTCGTCGTCGGACTATCGAGCGACGCCGCCACGTTTGGCTATCCGAGTTGGGGCATCTACGGCGCCTCCAAGGCGGCACTCGATCTCCTCCACAAAACGCTGGCGGCCGAACTCTCCGCCACAGGTGTGCACGTGTACTCCGTCGATCCCGGCGACATGGATACCGCTATGCACCGTGCGGCAGTACCTGATGCCAGCGGGCTCGCCGATCCCGCACGCGTCGCATGTGGCATCAGCGAGCTGTTTGCCCCGCTCACGGGCGACCGCCCGTTCCCATTTTCGTCGGGTGCGCGGATTCGGGTGACGGACGCGTTCGCTTTGGAGGTGCAAGCGTGATGACCACTCTCTCTTTATCAGCTCAGGCGGATCGATTCGATAGAAGCCACTGCAACGATCAGCTGTCCCTTAATCTTCCGGTACCACCTACGCCTGCGACGCGTCCTCCGGAAGAGCGGGGCATCGCTAGGGACGAAGTGAAGTTGCTCGTTCTCGACAGGAGAACCGGGCGGACGGAGCACGGGGTGTTTCACCGCCTCGCCGATTACCTCCAGCCGGGTGACCTTCTTGTCGTCAACACGTCGAAGACGCTGGCGGCGAGTCTGCCTGCTCTACTCCTTCGCGGCGGGGAGCCGATGCGCATTCACTTGGCTAGTCGGATTACGTCGACGACGTACATCGTCGAGCGGCGCGATGCGCAGGGGGCAGCGGATGAGCGTCCGTTTCAGGTCGGCGACCGGATCGCCATGGGCACGCACCACGCGACGGTGATCGGCCGGTTCCATCCGAACAGTCGACTCTGGTACCTCGAATGCAACGCCGATTTGTGGCAACTCGCCGAAACGATTGGGCGCCCCATCCGATATGGGTACCTCCAGTCACAACCAGACCTGGCCGATTTCCAAACCGTATTCGCGCGCGATCTCGGTTCTGCGGAGATGCCCTCGGCAGGGCGGCCGTTCACCGAGCGCGTGTTGGCAGGCCTCGCCAAGAAGGGGATTCGCATCGCAGAGATCACTTTGCATACTGGCGTATCCAGCCACGAGGTGAAGGGGGCCTTGTCGGACCATCCATTTTTGCCCGAGTGGTACAGCGTGCCAGAGGTGACGGCGGAGTTGGTCAATGAGGCGAGAGCACAGGGGCGGCGCGTCATCGCAGTCGGCACCACCGTCGTTCGCGCCCTGGCGACGACCACCGATCCCGCGACGGGACTGGTTCGCTCGGAGTCGGGGTGGACGACCGTCGTCATTACACCTGATACGCCCGTACCTTCTATCACTGGACTTGTGACTGGTCTTCACGACAACGACACGAGCCACTTGGCGATGCTGTATGCGTTCGTCCAGCGCGATGCGCTCGTTGCGGCGTACACTGAGGCGGTGGCACGCGGTTACCTATGGCATGAGTTTGGGGATTCCAACCTGATTTTGTCATGCTAGACTAACTCTAGATTGGATAGTCGGGGTGGGCGTATGGAAAAGCGGGGATTTCGCGAGGTCGTCAACCATCTGGCCGTCTTTCGCGACATCGCGGAGGCGTTGAATCACGCAAATGACGTATCTGGAGCGATGGAGGCCATACTGCCGAGGCTAGGATCGGCCTTGGGGCTGCAAACGGCATGGGCATTCCGGTATGACGAAGACCGCCGCTCGTTTGTTGAGGTCGGTGCCAGCGGCCTGCCACCGGCGCTGGATTGCTGTGGGCAGGAGCCATTGCGGACGGGATGGTGCGAGTGCCAGAGCCAATTCGTTCGCGGCGAGCTGGACGAGGCGGTGAATATCGTCCGATGTAGTCGACTGAAGTCCGCGAAGGGAGACACGAACGACCTTCGTGTGCACGCCAGCGTGCCCTTGCGCAGCAAAGGCAAGCCGCTTGGAATTCTCAATCTGGCGGCGCCTGGATCAGCTGTCTTTACCAACGAGGTGCTCGCGTTTTTGCAGACGGTCGGGCAGCAGGTGGCAGTGGCGGTAGACAGGGCCCGGATGTTCCAGTTGGCGCGGGAAAAATCGGAGAAGCTTGAAGGCCTCGCGGTCATGTCGGCAGAGTGGTCCGGGCAACTGCCGCCTGACCGCCTCTTGCAGCAGGCCCTGGAGGCGTACGTGGAGGCGTACGTGGAGGCGTTCGGGTACGCGGTGTGTGGCGTACTTCGGCAGGGGGTGCGTGCAGACGGCGGGCAGGACACCGACGATGTCGATGTGGTCGCTGTGGCGGAAGGCAAGGTGACCGGGCGTTTGTCCGCCTATGTCTATTCGCCACCTGGCGATGAGGGAGATTCGCCTGAACCTTGTCGATCCATTCTCTTGAGCGACGCACGGAGCGCCATTTCGACGCCGCTGCCCACGACGATGTACGAGCTGCGCATCGAAAGTAGCTCGCCATACGCCTTCGACGATCTTGACGCCGATTTGTTACAGGCGTTTGCGTGGCAACTGGCGGCGGCCTACGTCGGGGCACAGGCGCATCTGCAGGAGATGCAGCACGCACACCTCGTCGAGCGGCATCGCATCGCCGCTGAACTCCACGACTCCGTCAGCCAACGGCTGTTCTCCGCACAGTTGCTCTTGCGCACGGCCACGGCGCAGATGGCGGGTGCGCATGTTGATGCCCTCGCCATCGTCGAACGGGTGGGGGAACTGCTTGCCGAGAGCCAGCAGGAGATGCGGGATTTGATCCGCGCCTTGCGGCGGATCGACGAGCATACGTCGCTCGTGGAGGAGTTGCGCACACGGGTGTTTACCTTGTCGCTGCAGCGGGGCCCTAGGGTCGAGCTGCGCCTGCCCGATACGCCGATTCGGGAACCCGCCTCGCATGTTCGCGCCGCTGTGTTGGCGATTGTCGATGAGGCCTTGCACAACGCTTTGAAACACGCAGGTGCAGGCTCCATTGTCGTACGGGTGAATGGTGACGAGACGCGGTTGTTCGTGGGCGTTAAGGACGACGGTCGAGGGTGCGCAGCCTCGGAGATCGGGGCGGGTCTCGGAACGCGGAGTATGTTTGAACGGGCCGCCCAACTTAGGGGGACGCTGTCGATTCGGGGGCAAGCGGGAGCGGGCACGCGTATTCAGCTGGCAATTCCGTATGATGGAGAGAAGGAGTGAGGCTGATGAATCGACACAAGATTCGCGTCGCGATCGTTGACGACCACCCAGTCGTACGCGAAGGTCTGCGCGCGTTTCTTCAGCTCGCCGACGATATTGAAGTAGTCGGTGAGGCTGAGTGTGGGGAGTCTGCTGTTCGTCTCCTGGGGAATCCTCATACGCCCGTCGACGTCGCCATCATGGACCTGAAGATGCCGGGCGCGTTTGACGGGACAGAGGCGATTGTGCAGCTTCGGCGATTGCAGCCAGGCCTTCGCATCCTCGCGCTCACCTCATTTCAGGACAACGAGACAGCTCTCGCCGCTGTGTCGGCGGGCGCGATTGGATTCCTGCACAAAGACGTCCCACCAGATCTGCTGCTTGGCGGGATTCGGCAAGCGGCCACCGGGCGGATGGTACTCGAGGCCAACGTCTGGGCGGCGGCGCAGGCCAGACGTGTGCACGCAGAGGGTGCACGCGCAAGCGGTCTTAGCAGGCAGCCCGCGATGGAGTCGACTGCGCAGACTGACGGCGAGGGGGGCATCGTGGACGCCACCGGTTCGAACGGCAAAGGGGAGTCCCTGACGGAACGCGAACGCGAGGTCCTACAGGCAATGGCTCGAGGCTTATCGAACAAGGAGATTGGAGCCTTGCTTGGCATCAGCGAGAAGACGGTCAAAGTGCACGTCAGTCACATCCTCGGGAAACTGGATGTTTTGGATCGAACGCAGGCGGTGCTGTTGGCGGCGAAGTTGCGACTCGTGTCGCTGTAGCGGTGGTACACGTCGCCTCCCTGCATTTTCCCAGGCGAACATACGTTAAGTGCGAGAAGTGTCAGGCTCCTCAGAGGAGATCATATCCCCACACGTAAGCATACCCGCATACAAAAAACCCCACAATTCTACACGGCAGTGCAGACGTCATTCCGTCCATTTCGACCGGATTCGACGAGGTTAGACAAAATTGTCACAGGTTCCTACAAGGATTCGCTGTTTATTCCAAGTATTGATGTAGGTAACGTTACAACAGTGACGGATAAGAAAGTTGTGATGCGATGTTCGATCAATACTTCGCGCAATTCGGAATGATCTTATTTCCTATTCTAGTGTATCAGGTTTGGGCATTCCGGAAGATGTCTGACGAGCTTCCGGTGCGCGCGGTGGTCCTCGGATGCTATGGGGGTGTGGTATCCATCGGGGCGCAGCTCACGCCCATTCACGCTTTGGCCATGCCAGGTGACTTCCAGAACGTTCCGATCATCCTGGCCATTCTTTACGGAAGGCGCAAAGCAGGGGTGATTGCCGTCGCGATGCTCGTCGCCTTCGAAGTGGCTTCGCGCCAACCACATACCCTCGCAATGATCATCATGGTACTCATCTGTGCGAGTGTCCCGTTTGCTGTATGTCGGATGATGGATTCCCCCCACAAGCCGACGCGTTTTCGTGTGATCGTGGCGACGGGCGTCTTTACGACCCTGCTGGAACTCGCCGCGATTGTCATCTACGCTGGTCTCATCGAGGCGACGCAGCAGTCGACAGGGTCGTTTCACTTGTGGAGGAATCTCTCTTCAGCCGCTGCAATACAGGTCCTTACTTTAATATTCGCGGCGCTGATCATGGAAATGGCGGTCGAGGAGGGGCAACTTCGCAAGCGGTTGGTTGAATCCACCGTCGCTCTCGAGGAGAGTGAAGAGCGCTATCGCTCGCTCGTTGAGTACAACCCGATCGGCATTTGCGCGTTTGACCGATCAGGCAACTTCGTGATGGTTAATCAGTCCTACGCGGATATGACCGGGTATAGCGTCGAAGAGCTCGTCGGGCAGAACAGGATCACAATGTGGTTTGAGGATGACCAGGACGTCGCGCGGGGCGTGGCTGACCAAACGTTTGCTGGACAGATCAAAGTCGCCGAGGAGACTGCGTTGCGCCACAAGAGCGGGCGCGAGGTGTACGTTCGGTATACGACCGTGCCCATTGTCGTCGGCGGCGACGTGGTTGGTTTCTATGGTATGGCGGAGGATTTGACCGAGGCGCGAATCGTTGAGGAGATGATCCGGAAATCGGAGAAGCTCGCAGTGGTCGGGCAAC
This sequence comes from Alicyclobacillus fastidiosus, assembly GCA_029166985.1. Taxonomy (GTDB): domain Bacteria; phylum Bacillota; class Bacilli; order Alicyclobacillales; family Alicyclobacillaceae; genus Alicyclobacillus; species Alicyclobacillus fastidiosus_A. The sequence goes on from CP119138.1 coordinate 161,578, forward strand.
TCGCTGCAGGTGTCGCACACGAGATCAGGAATCCACTCACCTCCTTAAAGGGCTTCTTAAAATTGATCGAGGAGGATATGGAGGCGAACCCAAACTACTTTTCGATTATTCACCACGAGCTGGGGCGCATCGATTTGATTGCCAGCGAGTTGCTCGTCTTGGCCAAGCCACAGGCAGAGCATTTTGCACTGCGGAATCTCAATCGGCTGATCGAGGACGTGGCGGTCTTCCTTCAGCCTCAGGCACTGATCTCCAACGTCGAGATGGTGACTGATCTACACTCGTCGCTGCGCCCCGTTCTGTGCGAGGAGAATCAGTTGAAACAGGTGTTTGTCAACCTCATCAAAAACGCGCTGGACTCGATGCCCAGCGGCGGCACGGTGACCATCGCCACGTCGATGGCCCGCGACCAAGTGCGAATCATCATTCAGGACACTGGGATCGGCATGTCGGAAGAGACCATTCGACACCTCGGGGAACCTTTCTACACGACAAAGGGCAGCGGTACCGGCCTTGGACTGATGGTCACACATCGCATCATCGATCGGCACGGCGGCAGGATCTTTTACAACAGTGCCTTAGGCAAGGGGACGACTGTCACGTTGAGCTTCCAGTGCGTGGACGACGTAGACGAAATAGACATCAAAGCGCCAGCGGTCGCCCACGCTGCGCGATTGGACGTACGTTGATGGCATTCGATCCACAAAAAACTCCATACTGTCGCGAATGCTCTAAGCAGTCGACCACTTTCTTTCACCCGATCTCGACACGGTTCGCCGGAATGTTTGCGACAGGGTGCGCCAATTCGCATGGCGTCGGAAATTCATCTTACTTGCAGGAAATCGTCGCCTCGTGTCGAAGGGTTTCTTGGAGAGTGAATTTAAGTCGAGTTTGTGAGGTTGAGAATGAACAGCAAGCTAAAAGTTATTTCCGCAGGTTTTCTTCTGGTCGGCTCGTTTGCACTGACTGCTCCTGTTGCACACGCTGATTCTCTGTCATCGGACAATCAAAAGCTGCAGCAGTTGCAAAGTCAACAGTCACAGGTTCAAAGTCAAATCAATGCAGAACAAAGCAAGGCGACGACGCTAAAAAACGCGATTGCGAGCTACGACAACGCGCTACATACACTAGATGTGAAAATATCAACTACGAATGCTCAAATGTCGTCTCTGCAAGCACAACAGGACGTCCTCAATCAGCAACTAGCGCAGAATCAAAAGCAACTCCAGCAACAGCAAGATGAACTCACACAGATGGTCAGAACTGCATACGAGGATGGAAGCGTTTCGTATTTGGGTGTACTGTTCCAAGCGAACAGCTTTTCCGACTTTTTGTCTCGTCTCTATGATCTGACGCTCATTTCGAATACACAGAATCAAGTTGTGGATTCTGTGAGAAAGCTTCGAAAGAGCATCATTCAGAAGCAGGATCAGGTAAAGGCTTCACAAGCGAAGCTCCAAACCGTACACGACCAGTTGGCGGAACTCCAACAGTCTGACAAGACCATTCAAGCGCAACGTCAGGCGGATCTGCAGAATATTCAATCCAATATTGAAGCTGGTAAAGAGAAACAAGGCACGCTTGAGAGCCAGATTCATCTGACTCAGTCACAAATTCAAGCGATCGAGGCGCAGACTCAGGCTGCAGAACAAAAGGCAACCCAGCCGTCCTACGTCGCTCAACAGACGTCAGATCTCGTTTCAGCGAGCTCCAATTCGATTATCAGCTTTGCTCAGACCTTCCTCGGTACCCCATACGTATGGGGCGGAACGTCTCCATCTGGATTTGACTGTTCGGGATTCACACAATACGTCATGGCTCACGCGGGCGTATCGATTCCGCGAACGTCTGAAGCACAATTTGCTACAGGTGTTCCTGTTTCCGAGGGCAATTTGCAGCCAGGCGATTTGGTTTTCTTTAGCACGTATGCTCCTGGTGCCTCCCACGTCGGTATCTACATGGGGAATGGCATGATGATAGACGCTGAGGACATGGGCGTCTCTATCGACAGTATCAGTAATTCTTATTGGGGACCGAAGTATATCGGAGCCCGCCGGTATATTAAATAACCGAGAACGTGAACGCATATGCTGCATGCGCATCGTGAATGCAGCGCAAACAAAAACGGCGCACCTCACAGATGCATGTGAGGGCGCCGTTTTGCCATAGCATCCGACGCGATTGCGTATGATGAGACGAAGGAACCAATTAGGTGGGTGATGGTCATTTCTATCAACTTTTGTCTAGCGTGCGGAAACGCCCTTGTGACGAGGGAGATTGGCGGCGTGCCACGGCGAGCTTGTCCGGCCTGCGACTTTGTTCATTGGGGCAACTATAGCATCGGCGTAGGAGCTTTAGTCGTCCGGGACAACCGGTTTTTACTCGTGCGGCGCGCTGAGGACCCCGGGCGCGGGGTGTGGACGAACCCTGGTGGTTACACAGAGCAAATGGAATCTATCCATCGCACGGTTGAGCGGGAGGTGTTTGAGGAGACCGGCGTCACTGCGACGGTGGAGCGCGTCGTGGCGCTACGGGACCAACCTCGACAGGTTCACAATTTATATGTCGCCTTCTCACTTCGCTATGAGCGTGGAGAACCCCGCGCGGACGGGGTCGAGGTCGATGACGTCGGCTTTTTCACGGTCGACGAAATGGAGGGGATGAATGTCGCAGGGTTGACTAGGTGGCTCATCGAAGTGGCGCGTACGTCAAACGGACACGGCCTTTCCCTCGATCACAGCGAGTACGTCACGTCCGACCAGAATTGGCTGTTTCGAGCAGACGGTGGGCTGACAGTCGAGTAACCGCAGAGACTTACAGCGTGTTACCCGTCATGCCCACCACTTGCGCTGCGACACTGGAGGCCGTTTTCGCAGCTTCCGTGAACGAGTCGCCACTCGCCAGCCCGTGCAATAGACCTGCGAAGAACGCATCCCCTGCGCCGGTGGAGTCCAGTACGACTGCGCGGGGGACCGTCAGGTGTGTATATGCGGGCACATCGTGTTGGTAGATGAGGCACCCGCGTTCGGCCAGTGTCACGATCCCTGAACCGCCGGTGATTCCGGAAAGCAGCTTTAGGACCTGTTCGCCATTGTGCGGGCCAACATCCGGGACTTGAGTCAGTGCGCTGGCTTCGTCTTGGTTACAAACCAGCGCCGTCAGATCGGATATCGAATCGACGTGCTGCAGCAGTGCGGCGAGATTTCCAACTACGCCGTAAACCGGAATGCGAAGAGATTTACAGGCGGCGATGAGGCGCTCGTTCACGGTGCGCGACACGCACACGTCGAGCGCGACCATCGCCGTGTCGGCGAGCACATCCGCCAAATGACCTAACATCGCATCCTCCTGATGGGCACCCACCGGCTGTTCCGACACGGACGCCACCAGTTCGCCGTCGGGATCGAGGATGGCGAGCCACGTTCCCATCCCGCCACTTGCGAAACGCTTAACATGCTCCGTATCGACACCTGCCTCGCGGAGTCGCGCCAGCACCGTATCGCCAATGGCCCCCTCGTTGCACGCTGCCACCAGCCTGCTGCGGCTACCAAGAATGCCGAGATTGGTCGCTACGTTGCGGGCGACGCCACCGTACTGGATATCCACGCTGCCCTGGTTCTTCGTATTCTTCCGAATGGCCTTTGTCGAGACGCCTTTGATGTCCACAAAAATATTGCCAAATACCGTGATCGATGATGGACTCATTTCTTGCATCCTCTCTATTTCGACGGAGTGGAGGGGTCAATGACGATGGCGGTCTGTTGTTGGTGCGTCTCGTCAAACGTCGAGATCGGCACATCGAACCACTCGTCCTGGGTCGATCCCCACGTCGTGTCGACGGTGATCCACTGCCCGTCGCTTGGGAGATATACCTCGTTCCAAGCGTGATTTCCGTAATCTCCGCCGGTTCCTGCGATCCCCTCGTCGATTTGGACTTTGAGGCCTGCCGCATGTGCCAAATCCGCGTAGAGCAAGGCGTAATCCGCACACACACCTTTGCCTGTTTCCAGCGTTTGCAGGGGTGTTTGTTGATCCCACTTGCCGTGATAGACGTAGTCGTCGTATTTCTTCCAATCGTACGTCACGTGATGAATTTCCCACTCGTAGAGTGCTTGAGCTTTCTGTTTCGGATCCGTCATGCCCTTGGTCAACTGCAGTGCCAAGTTGGAAATTTGCTTGGGTACCAAGAGAACACCGGTTTCCTCGCCGCTCTGCCCCGTCGGCACCGCAAACATGTTGATGTTCTTCGCGAGCGGCTGCAATGCGCCTTGGGACAGGACCGGCAGGGCCTTTGCCACGAGTGGTTTGAGCCAAGGTTCATAAATCTGCTTGCTGAGTGTTTTGTACGGCGTCGACGTGGCCGCTTGCTTCGCCAACGGCGGGAGCGAAAGGTATTGCAGGGCGATGAAGATGAGCGCGCCGATGACGGCGGATCGAAGGACGCCCATCAGCCCGCCCACGATCCCGCCGAGCAGGCGACTTTCCTGAAGCGGACGCGGCATCCAAGCAGGGACCAGTTGGACGAACAACGAGACGATATTGCGCAACACACCAGCCAGGAACAGGTAGCAAACGCCAAATGCGATCCACTTTCCGACGCTTGGATGTTGCTGCCACGCGATCAGGACTTGACCGAGCCACTTTGGCGAGTTTGCAGTCGACTGCTGGAGGACAAACCGACTGATGATCCGGCTCAGCCACCAGCCTGCAGCGATGGCGACGACGCCTGTCGCGATGGAGACGACTTGCCAGATGACAAAGCGGCTTTCTCGCCCAAAGCCTCGACCCGCACCCGCGAGAACAGAGCCGATGACAATGGCCGCGAATATGATGGTGACCCAGTTGTAGGTCATATTTGCGCACACTCCTCGATGTTGTGAACGGGTTGCACGTAGGCGAGACGCCCGTGCCTTCTACTCGTATACGCCCAGTCTAGCACAGCAAAAAAGCGTCGCCACTGGGCGACGCTTCCGTGGTAAAGACAACCATTAATCGTAGGTTTGGCCATCATAGACGACGAATCCGACTGGGTGATGAACGAAGTGAATCACCGGATCGCCAGGATTGCCGACACTCGGGTAGGCGTCGTTTTGTGGAATGTACTCGCCTTGCAACTCGATGGAGTGACCCGCTTGCAGGCCCGGAATCGGTCCTTTCAATCCTTCGTCGTCTCCGTAGCGAATGGCTACGAACGCATAGCTCTTCACGATACTTGGGTCTGCGCCGCGAATAGCTAGGACGTGAACGTCGCGTAGGAGCAGGCGATGATGGTGGACACCGTGGAGATCTTCATCCGCTTCGACCCTTTGGATGGTGGCCAGCACGCGGACAACTGCGTACTTCGACCTCGGCTTTGGCAACACGATGGGGCCGCCTCCAGCAGGGGGTGGGCTCTGGGGCTGCGGTTGTGGCGCAGGTGCAGGGCTGTCGACCGCCGCCAACTGTTCGATAAACGCCGTCGCGTCGATGGAGCCAAATCCGGTGCACGCGTCCCAACCGGGTACCGCCTGATACCCCGTCACGCCGTTAAACGAGTTGTTGCCCACGGTGATGTCGCGGTAAGGGAGATTTTTGGCGTGCGTGTACAATAGCGAGCTGAGCTGCCGAATGGGGGGCTTTCCGAGTTGCGCCCGCCGCTCGTTTAGAAGTGCCACGACACCTGCGAAGACGGGGCAGGACACTGACGTGCCGCCAACGATGGCCGGTTGTCCCTGGAAGACAATTTGATAGCCTGTAGCCGGATCTGCGTTGAGTGATACGTCCGGGATCCCTCTCCCAGACGCCGCTAATGTTGCCTGGTAACTGGGCTTTTGAAAGACGGCACTGAAACCGCCGCCTGTTGCGCCACCATTTTGGGGGCCGTAATAGGTCCAGGCGGATTCGGACCCGTCCGGATTTAAGTGTGTACCGCCCACAGCCACCGCGTTTGGCGCGGAGGCAGGTGCGTCGGCGTGGCGCTCCGGGACACCTCGCGTATCGTGCATGCCGTAAGCGCCTTGGTCGCCTGACGAGATGCAGACGGTGACGCCTTTCTGGTCGAGCTCTGCGATCAATTCCGAGATCTGCACGAGCGAGTCTTGGTCAAATGAAGCCTCCGCGTCGCCGTAGGATATTGACAGCACTGATGGCTGGTAAGTTGTGTCGTTGAGTACATATCGCAGCGTTGCAACGACCGCCTCGGAAAACGTCGCGAACGTCTCTCCGGCGTTTGCCTCGTAGACGATCAACTGCGCTTGTGGGGCGATGGCGCCGGCCCATTGTAAATCGAGGGACGCCTCTTCGTCGTCTGGACTGGTCCCGCCATCGTTGCGCGTGCCGTCGACGGAGACGAAGGTCAACTTTGATACCTCAATACCGTGCAGACCCCAGAACTGCCGCGCGTCGTTCTCGCTATAGCCGTTCGAGAATTCGAGAATGCCAATTGCTTGTCCGCTGCCGGTCAAATTGTCCGGGATGTTGTACAATCGACGAATGTCTTGAGGAAAATATCCTTGTCCCTGATTGACCTCTGTTGCGGTTGAGAATAGGATTTTTCGTTTCATGTGCACAGCCCTTCCTTTCAGCCTGAAGTTCTGATAGGTCCACAGTTAGTTATTCGCTTCCGGGAATGCCTGTCCTGTCCGTTGGAGCGATGGACGATATTCATCATATGCAGAGTTTGCCAAAAATGTGCCAGCCGTCATCTCATGGGCAATTCTGCGCTATAATGTCAGTAGAATGAATATTTTGATGATGTTCGCGATTGCGCGTCCGCGGACAGACAGGGAGCGTGTGCACACATGGCGACACCAATCCGCACCGGCGATACAGCCGTCTCAACCGCTCAAATTCAGCGATATGCAGCAGATTTTCACAGTTCGCCCGCCAACCGGGTGAGGATGAACGCGGTTACGAAAAGCGGCATTCAGAGCGTGGCCACAGACCGGGATGCAGTGGCACGGATGCAGTATACGTTCTCTGAGGAGATCGACACGGGGTCGGTGACCAATCAGAAGCAAAGCGGCCGATGTTGGCTGTTTGCTGGGTTAAACACCATCCGCCAGGATATCGCAACCAGCCATCACATGGCACCGTTTGAGCTCTCACAGTCCTATCAAATGTTTTGGGATAAGTTTGAAAAGGCGAATTACTTTTTGGAGCGCATCCTCGACACCGTCGATGAAGACACGGATAGCCGCATTGTCCAGTGGTTGCTACAAGCGCCGCTGCAAGACGGTGGGCAATGGGACATGTTCGTCAACCTCGTGGAGAAATACGGTGTCGTTCCTCAGTATGTGATGGCCGAAAGTTACCACAGCAGCAAGTCTGCCGTGATGAACCGTCTGTTGACGAGCAAACTGCGGAAAGAGGCGAGCGACTACCGCGCACGTTATCGCGAGGGGACCCCGATTTCCGATCTGCGCGAGAAAAAACATTTGTTCCTCGGCGAGTTTTACCGCTTGCTCTGCTATTTCCTCGGCACACCACCTGCGACGTTTGACTTTGAATACCGCGATCACGACAACGTGTTTCACCGGGACACGGGGCTTACACCGCAGACCTTCTTTGAACAATACGCTCGTTTCGATCTGAAAGATTACGTGAGCATCATCCATGCGCCGACTTCGGATAAACCGTACGATAGGACCTATACGGTCAAGTACCTCGGCAACGTCGAGGGCGGGAATGACGTCATGTACTTGAACGTCGACATCGAGACTGTCAAGCAGTTGGCACTCGCGCAGATCCAAGACGGGGAATCGGTGTGGTTTGGCTGCGACGTCGGCAAGCTCTCGGACAGTGAATCGGGGATCATGGACGCGCGTCTGTTCGACTACGAAGGAGCCTTGGATACGTCGTTTGCGATGACGAAGGCAGAGCGTTTGGATTACGGTGAGAGCGTGATGACGCACGCGATGGTCTTTACCGGTGCCAATGTCATAGACGGTAAAGTGAACCGTTGGAAAGTTCAAAACAGCTGGGGCAAGGACGCTGGTAAGGACGGGTTTTTCGTCATGAGTGACGCGTGGTTCGACGACTACATGTATCAGATCGTAGTCAATAAAAAACATCTGAGCGAGGACAATCTCAGTGCGCTGGCACAAACTCCGATCGAGTTGAGCCCGTGGGACCCAATGGGTTCGCTCGCGATGATGCGCTAACCAGTCTTGTACCTGCCCGATATGACCATAGACCACCACTGCCGCGCGATGGACGTGTCCTAGCGCGGCAGTTTTACTATACTGAAGACGACAGGTGACGAGGAGGCTCTCTAATGAATATAGACGTATTTCACGACACCGTTTGCCCGTGGTGTAGAATCGGACAAGTCCATCTCCGACAGGCGATTGAGCGGTGGGGCGGGGAACCGGTGAACGTTCACTACCGTGCGTTTTTACTCGATCCTACCACGCCCAGTGAGGGCCGCCCGATGTCTGACTTGGTCGCGAAATTGGGCGGCCAGGCCCGCGCCGACGAAATGCATGCGCGTGTATGCAGCATGGGCGAAGCCTGTGGCGTCGACTTTACCTTTGAGCAAATCCAACGCATTCCAAATACCATCCGTTCGCATCAACTTCTTAAATTGGCCCCACTCGCGCGGCAGGAAGAGGTCGTGAACGCCTTGCATGAAGCCCACTTCAGCCGCGGGCAGGACATCGGCGATATCGATGTCTTGGTGGATATCGCGGGGTGTCTCGGAATGGATCAAGAGGCGGTACGCGATGGGCTAGTTAACCAGACAAAACTGACAGAGGTGCTGGGGGACTTAAACTTCGCCCGCGAGGCGGGAATCACCGGCGTGCCTTTTTTCATCTTTGACGGCAAGTACGCGTTGTCCGGCGCACAGCCACTGGAAGTATTTGTCCAGGTCATGGAACAGATCTCGGCGGAGAAAGTGCTAGAATAGATTTACTAGCACAATGCGCAATCGGTGCGAATTGAACAGGCCTGTTCGCTCTCTTTCGGACAACCTGTAAAGGGTGATTTCGTGGCAAAGTTGTACTATCGATTTGGACAGATGAACGCGAGTAAGTCGATTCAATTGCTGACGGTCGCACATAATTACGAAGAGCAAGGGAAGAAGGTCACTTTGTTCACGCCCGCGATCGATGCTCGATTCGGACGCGGTAAGATATCTTCCCGGGTAGGCATCGCCAAAGGTGCGATTGAAGTGGATGACGACACGAATCTCTTTGAACAAGTAAAAGAGGACAAACCTGACTGTGTTCTGGTGGACGAGGTTCAATTCCTTCGGGCGTATCACATCCAACAGCTCGCGAGAGTGGTGGATGAATTGAATATCCCTGCTCTTATGTACGGTTTACTCAAGGATTATCGAAATGAGTTTTTTGAAGGAAGTCGTGCGGCTGTGTTGTGGGCGGATCAAATCGAGGAGATCAAAACCATTTGCGCCCACCCTGATTGCAATCGGAAGGCCACGATGATCCTCAAGATCAAGGATGGCGTCCCAGTCTACGCCGGTGAACAGATTGAGGTGGGCGGCAACGATTTATATCGGTCGGTCTGTCGCCGCCATTACTTCCACCCCGAAGTCAACAGGTTGTTTTAACGGGCGAGGTACGTCGTGCGTATCGCGTTAGACATCCCTTTCCACTTGGGTGTTGGATGGCTGTTCTAAGGGCCACAAGCACCCGGACGAGGTGCTTTGTTCCGTGAAGTCGATAGATTGCCAGGCGCTGACACAGGCGGGATCGAACTGCGTTCCGGCGCCGTCGGCAATCATCTGCATGGCCAGTTCGTGAGGAAGCGCCGCTCGATAACTTCGCGAAGAAGTCAGGGCATCGTAGACGTCTGCGACAGACGTGATTCTCGACAGAAGCGGAATCTCGGCGCCCCTCAGGCCATCTGGGTAACCCAAACCGTCATATCGCTCATGATGATGGCGAATAATCTCCAGTTCATCCTGCATAAAGCCAAGGCCTTTGCACAATTCATACCCGATCACAGGGTGCTGTTCGATGATGCGTCGCTCAACGTCGGTCAACCGCCCTGGTTTGTTCAGGATATGATCCGCAATATGAATTTTTCCTACGTCGTGGATACTTCCGCCCTGCGCCAATGCGCGAAGCTGTTCGGGGGGAATACCCATCTGCCGCCCAAGGGCGACAGCGTACATCGCAACGCGAGTATTATGTCCCGCCGTGTACGGATCTCGTCGCTCCGTCTCGAGGATCATCGCCCGTACCTTCGGGCCGATGGCCGCCTCGATCCGCTCCATCGGATCGGTTGCGAAAATGCCGCGAATGGCGGTGCCAAGCGATGCATCACTCGCGTATTGTTTCGCAATGCCGGCGATGATAATCACGACAGACACGAAGAGGATAGCGTGGTACGACCACCAGCTCACCGTCCAGACTTGTGCGGTCGACATGATGACTTGCACGACGCAGAGGAGACACGTGCTCGATACGATGGCGCGTTGCAGTGGCAGGCGGGAGTACCGGTAGGAGCGATAGTAGCGACTGCCCGCGAGTGCGTAAAAGACGAGGCAAATCGCAGCCACCCCAAGTTTCGTCGGCTGGCGCACGAGGAATCCCCAGTTTTGGTCAATCGAGAGAAGCAGTCCGTCAATGATCCCGAGAAAGAGCGCCAACATCGGCAACAGCATGACGTGGTGCCGAGCCAGCCAACGCATGATGGGCGCATCGGAGGGGAGCGAGGAAACCCACATCCAGGCGCCGAGCAACGTAACGCTCAATTCGGCGGTCACCTCTGTGAAGAGATTGGAATCCATCATGATGCCCGGGGTGGAGATCCCGTGCAAGGTGAAGAGCTCGGTCAACGAAATGAACCCGAACGAAAGACAGAGCAACTGGATGTTGCGCAAACGGTATGCCGTGACGCCAATGAAGATGGAGACGAGTAGGGTCACGAATGCAGTGATCGAGACGACGTACATATGTGTGTACGGTGCGTCCACGTACGGATTCCATGAAGGATGTGTGGACAAGGTGACATAAGCCGCGAGAAGCAGCATCCCCACGATCCAGGCGGAGCGTTCATGCGTCAAACAGTTCACTGGATCCGAAACCCCTTCTACTGGATTGGGTCGTGAAATTCGAGTTGAGTGCTCGACTGAGCCGCTGATACCTCGAATTATGCCTGAAGTGTGCGGGGTTGTCTCTAGGGGATTGCAGAACATGGTCTTGTCTCGTCGCGTTCGCACCTGGTGGTTGCTATTCTCCAATATATGTGGTATAATTGATGGCTGACAGGTAGGAAACGGTTTTGGTCATGAAATATGTGCACCCCACAACATAGAAGAAAATCGGTTGTTTCTAATAGATATTGATTCAAAACAGGCGCGGTCTTCGGAGCCGCATGGTTGCCTGAGAGGTAGGGCTGGCAACGTATCGTTATCGTAGTACCTGTTACATCAAGGCGGTCGATGAATGCATCGGCCGCCTTTCCAATTTTATGAGCACCGAGCCGTTAAAGGTTGAGCGATAACTGGCGCACACCGCTGTCCAAGCGACTGGACGAATGGCCCTCAGCGTTTAGCAAGTGTGCCAAGTCATACACTGGGATCCCGATTTGCTCCGCCACGTACACCTCAAGTGAAGCCCCTCGCGACTGGCGCCACCCCTCCAACGTCACGACACAGTCCGCCTTCATCATCAGCGCCAGGTCATGTCGCATGTAATCCGACCAACTCGCTCCCCCGATCTCCTGTTCCGCGGGGCTCGTCACCGCGTAGCCAATTGCGCGAAGCAGGTAAGCGGCGTTGTGAAAAGCAGGGCGATTGAAGTCGGGATGGCCTGACATCGGTCCGGATAAATATATATGTACCAAAGTAACAGCCTCCGTTACGAGATATTTAGCTTCAATCTATAGAACGTATGTTCGCGTGTCAAGCGCCGCTCAGATTCGTCCTTGTAGATGTTTCCGCTTGCATATTGTGGTGAAGTCGGTATAATAGCAAAGGTTTGATCCCGAACATTAAACATGAAATCGCAATGAACGTTCGGGTCTTACCGATGATGCATGATATGGAGGAAGGAACATGACACAAAAGTACGACGTCATTATCATCGGCGCAGGTCCTGCTGGGTTGTATGCGGCCTACGAATTTACTCGGAAGGCCCCAAAGGCGAAAGTACTCCTCGTCGACAAAGGCGTCGAAGCCAAGTATCGGCATTGTCCCATCATGGAAGGCAAAATCGATAAGTGTCCTCCTGCAAACAAAATAAAGACCTACGCGAGTTGTTGGCCTGCGTGCGGCGTGATTAACGGTGCAGGCGGAGCCGGCAGTTTTAGCGATGGGAAATTCAATATTACGTCTGAATTCGGCGGTTTTCTCACAGACTATCTGCCGCCTTCGCAAGTGTTGCAACTGATTCAAGACGTGGATGAGATCAACTTGAGCCACGGGGCGCCAGACACCATCACGGACCCGACGACAGATGCGGTCGCGGCCATCGAGCGCCGCGCGATTGGGTCTGGACTGAAGCTGTTGCGCGCCCGGGTACGGCATATTGGCACAGACATGAACTTGGCGTTGATGAATGACATCTTCGCTTATCTGGAGAAGCACATCGACTTGCGCTTTCGGACGTTTGTCGAAGACTTGGAGATCGTCGACGGGAAGATTCAGGGCATTCGCGTCCGCGGCGACGAACTCATCCCAGCGGATTACGTGATTGTCGCCCCGGGCCGGGACGGATCGACCTGGCTTTCCGAATTGTTCCGCAGGCACAAGTTGAAGATGAGCAACAACCAGGTGGACATCGGGGTTCGCGTCGAGACTTCCAACGTCGTCATGCAGGAGATCAACGAGCATTTGTACGAAGGCAAGTTTATCTTCCACTCGCCGTCGACGGGACTCAAAGTGCGGACGTTTTGCAGCAACCCATCAGGGCACGTCGTCATCGAGAACCACACCGGCGTCATGGCGGCCAATGGCCATGCGTACAAAGACCCGAAACTTGGGACGAACAATACGAACTTCGCTCTGCTCGTCAGCCACAAGTTCACCGAACCGTTTGATCGGCCGAACGAGTTTGCGAAGAGTATTTGTCGGCAGGCGAACGAGTTGTCGAACGGATCGATCATCGTACAGAAGTATGGCGACATTCTCAAAGGCCGTCGAAGCACCCCGGACAGAATCCAGGAAGGCTTCATCGAACCGACGATGAAGGAAGCGGTGCCTGGCGACCTCGGCCTCGTTCTGCCGCATAAGACGATGGTCGCACTTCAGGAGATGATCGAGGCGCTAAACCACGTGACGCCGGGGATCGCGAGTGACCACACGCTCTTCTACGGCGTCGAAGCGAAGTTTTATGCGTCGCGGGCCGACGTCGGACGAGACTTGCAGACGAAGGTGAACGGCCTGTATTGCGCGGGCGACGGACCGGGCATTTCGCGGGGTATCTCCCAGGCCGCGAGCAGCGGTGTGTACGCGGCGCGCAACATCATCGAACAGATGGTGCACTGATGTCGATCCGCCCGCGGCGCCCCCGTGATGGGCGGATCGCTTGGCGGGGAAACGCGACATTGCAGAGCTCAATTCGCGTTTCCCGCGCCTTGGTGCTTAGACTTCGGCAAGCGGGCTCTGCAGGAGGGTATTGGCAATCGGCAACTGCGCGGCGCCGACGACGATGGCGTCTTCGTGCGCGACGCTGAGCGCGACGTGTTTGTTCGTCGCCATGGCCCGATGGTGAACGACGCGCTCCACTTCGGGCAGAAACAGCGCGGCTGCTTGCGCTATCGGCCCGCCGATGACCACAAGTCCAGGGTTGATCGCGTTGACGATGTTGGCGATGCCGACGCCCAGGTATTGACCGAGCGTGCGAAAGGCTTGCTGATAACCAGTTTGCGTCGCCGCCTGCTCGACGGCCAACGATACGAGATTGGGAGAGAGCTCAAGTGCCTCAGGTACGTCTTCTGACTCTCGAAGATAGCGCAACAAAGCCTGCTCAGAGGCATATTGTTCCCAGCACCCGTAACTCCCGCAAGCACAGACGACACCCATCGCAGCAATCGAGGTGTGGCCGAACTCCCCGGCAATTCCGTTCGATCCCCGATACAGTTGTCCGTTCACCACGATCCCGGTGCCGATGCCAATGCCGACGTTGACGAAGACCAGGTTTTGTTCCTGCCGTTCCCGATACAGGGACCACGCCCCACAATTGCCGTCGTTGTCGATAAAGATAGGGAACGCAAAGGATTGCGACAAAGCGCCGATGACATCCCAGTTTTCGATCTCGATGTTGGGCAGGTAAAAGGCCGATCCTGTCCGATAATTGACGATGCCGGGCAAGGCGATGCCAGCGCCGAGAATCCCGTGGCAACTCGGGGGAGCCTGGTGTGTCGCGCAATCGATCTCCTCGATGAGCATCTCTTCCAACTCACTCTGCGAAAGCCGTCCGTGCGCGGCGTCCATCGGCCGAATGCGCTTGTACACGATGCCCCCGGTCAAATCCGTAAGCACCGTCTTCATGTGTGTGATCTGCACGTCGACTCCGATGCAGTAGCCAGCAGATGAATTGATTTTGAGCATGACGGGTTTGCGCCCGCCACTCGACGTACCGAACCCGATCTCCTGTACGAACTGCTGCTCGATCAGCTCGTCGACGAGCGAAGACACGGTCGCTTTGTTGAGGCCAGTCGCCTGCGAGATGTCGATGCGGGACAACGGACCCTGATTGTAGATCATTTCCGTTACATACTTTTTGTTAATTTGCCGCATCGTCGCGGCGTCTACGGTCTTCGCCACTCAATCCACCTCATAATTTTTACAAGAAGATATTGCTAATTGCTTGCGTATAGTTTAACATGCAAACCAAGCCGTGAAAGCGCATTCCAAAATAATCTTTGAAAGCACTTTCTGGCGTGTGAAAACGACGAGTTAGTTTTACAAAACAACAAAACTAACTCACGACATCTACGATCATATACAAAGGGCCGTTACGACGAGCTCGAGATGGAACCGTTTACACAAGGGGGATTACAAATGGATATCAAAAAAGTGCTTACAGCAGGTGCAGCAGTGGCGATCGCGATGACGTTGGCGACCGCATGTGGCAGCAACTCCACATCGTCGTCTGGTTCGGATACGTCGGGTGGTTCGTCGTCTAGCAATGGAAGCGGTACCATCGCGCTGTTGTTGCCAGATACCACGTCGTCAGCTCGTTACGAGACACAAGATAAGCCGGACTTCACGGCAGAAGTGAAGAAGCTCGATCCGTCGGCGAAAGTCGACTATGAAAACGCGCAGGGCGATGCGCCCACGCAGCAGCAACAGGCGGAAGCCGCTATCACGAATGGCGCCAAGGTGCTCGTGGTCGACCCAGTCGACTCCGCCGCCGCCGCGACGATTGTCACGGAAGCTGACAAAGCGGGTGTCAAGGTCATTTCGTACGACCGGATGATCTCGAAGGCGCCAGTCGACTACTATGTCTCCTTCGACAATGAAGAGGTTGGCAAGCTCCAGGGCCAATACATCGCCGACCACACGCCAAAGGGCGGCACGGTGGTCATGATCGACGGCGCTCAGACCGATAACAACGCACTGGCCTTTGCAAAAGGCGCGCATGAGGTGCTAGACCCGCTCTTCAAAAATGGCACGCTGAAACTTGGGTATGAAACTTACACGCCAAACTGGGACCCACAAAACGGGTTGCGCGAAATGGAGCAGGCGTTGACGAAATTGAACAACCATGTCGATGCGGTCTTGTCCGCGAACGACGGGCTGGCTGGTTCCATCATCCAGGCGCTGTCCGCTCAGCACCTCGCTGGGAAGGTGCCGGTAACGGGGCAGGATGCAACCGACGCAGGATTGCATGACATCATGCAAGGCACGCAGTCGATGACGGTCTACAAGGCGGTTCCGAAGGAAGCACAAGTTGCAGCTCAACTCGCTGTGGACATTTTGAAGGGCCAGAAGCCGGGCTCCGACTTGGTCAATGGCACTCAGGACAACGGATCAGGCACGCCGATCCCAGCCGTGCTCCTCCAGCCGGTCGTGGTGACGAAGGATAACATCCAGGATACGGTTATCAAGGACGGCTTTACGACGATGGCCAAGATCAACAACCCGAAATAAGCGCTAGGCGATATCGATAGGCGAGGGGCGCTCTTTCAACTGCGCCCCTCGTCGACAGCAAGGGCGAATCGCGCGATTCGCTGAACTACATGTGCAGGAGGTGTGCCGCTTGAACAGCGCACAAAGCTCACCACTTCTCAGTGTGCAGGATATACGTAAACGTTTTGGCGCAGTCCAAGCCCTGCAAGGCGTGTCGCTAGACGTTCACCCGGGTGAGGTCGTGGCGCTCGTAGGCGACAACGGTGCAGGTAAATCGACGACCATCAAGATGATCGCGGGCGTCGAGCAGCCGGATGAAGGGCAGATCTACTTTGAAGGTCAGCCTGTGTCGCTCTCGAGCCCTGCCGTCGCCGAGCGCCTGGGCATCCAAACGGTCTATCAAGACCTGGCCCTGTGCGACAACCTCGACATCGTCTCCAACTTGTTCTTAGGGCGCGAGTTGCGCCGCACACTCATCCCAGGTCTTCCGAAGATGCTCCGCAAATCGGACATGGAGGAGCGCGCATTACCTGTGCTTCGCGACCTGGCCATCAACCTTCCAGCGCTCACCACACCTGTCGCCGGACTCTCTGGCGGACAGCGGCAAATGGTGGCGGTCGCGCGGGCAGTGCTGTGGGGATCGAAATTGGTGATGCTCGACGAACCGACCGCCGCGCTTGGCGTAGCTCAGACCAAGGCGGTCTTGGAGCTCATTGAGCGTTTGGCAAGCAAGGGTGTAGGGGTGTTGGTGATCTCGCACAACATGGCAGACGTGCTCCAGGTGGCAGACCGGATTGTAGTCCTCCGGCTCGGGCGCACCGTGGCAAACTTTGTGAAATCAGAGACCAACCGCGAGGAACTTGTAGCAGCCATCACGGGTGCTGCTGAGGAGGTATCGACCGCGCGATGAGTGCAAACATACAACAGCAAAACAGCAGCAGCGGCACCGGTCCGCTCGCGGGTTTTCGGGCCCGATTTGCCAGTGGCGACTTAGGTCTTATTCCGGTCATCATCGCACTTATTGTTATTTGGATCGTGTTTCAGTCTGTCAACGGAAACTTTTTATCCGGCCGCAACCTGTCGAACTTGATTTTACAAATCGCCGAAATCGGGATGCTCGGCATCGGCGAGACGTTCGTGTTGCTGCTTGGTGAAATCGACCTGTCGATCGGCGCCGTCAGTGGCGTTGCAGCGGCAGTTCTCGTGCTGCTCTCAGTCGCTGGCGTCAACCCCTGGGTCTGTATCGTCGCGAGCGTCGTGAGCGGTGGGTTGATTGGGCTGTTTCAAGGGTTCTGGGTCACGATCATCGGCGTACCGGCGTTTATCGTGACGCTCGCTGGATCGCTTGGCTACCAGGGCATTCTCTTGGGGATGCTCGGAAACACAGGGACAGTGCCGATTTCCAACAAGACGCTGTTGAATCTCACCTCCACCTACGTACCACCCTGGTTGGGCTGGGTGATGGTGATTGTCGTCGTCGTGCTCTACGCTGGCGGGACGTTCATGATGCAAAAGAACCGCGAAAGACGTCAATTGCCGGCGCAGTCGACGGGCGCCACCTTGTTCCGCTCGTTGATTCTCGTCGTCGTCTCGGCCATCGTCATCGGCGTCCTCAACACCTATCGCGGACTGCCTGTGGCCGGTTTTATCTTGTTGGTCTTCGTCGTGCTGTTCGCATTTGTCACACAGTCGACGGTGTATGGCCGTCACATCTACGCGCTCGGTGGCAATAAGGAGGCAGCTCGTCGCGCGGGTATCAACACGCGGACGATCAAGATCAGCATTTTCACATTGGCTGGATTGATGGGTGCTATCGGTGGCATTATCGGCGCCTCCCGCCTTGGTTCGGCCTCACCGGCTTCGGGGGGCGGCAACCTGCTGATGGACTCCATCGCTGCTGCCGTCATTGGCGGCACAAGCTTGTTCGGCGGCCGCGGTAGCATGTGGAACGCCTTGGCCGGTGCACTGGTCATCGGCAGCGTGGAGAACGGGATGGACCTCTTGAGCGCACCCTCGAGTACAAAGTACATCGTCGAAGGTGGCATTCTGTTGTTAGCAGTTACCATCGACACGTTTACTCGCCGCCGTCGAACACAAGCGGGGCGATAACGGCGAACGTCGCGTCGAATGGCCGTCCAAAGTCCATCGTGAGATGGGCTATGGGCGGCTTTTTTCATCGTGCGCGACAGTGTCTGAATACCAGGCGCGGCGTGTACGGATCCCTCTTTGAGCGCTTTGGGCATTGGGTAGAACTCGGATGGAAAGGGAATTCTACGCGTGAAATCGATGCCTACATGGCAATTTGTTCTGATAATATGAACATGTGAATCACATCGTCGATTTGTGATAGATCATTTATGGCTGAGGAGATGAACGTCTCGTGACAGATCAACTGAGAAAGTACGCGGAGTTGGCCGTGAAAGTTGGCGTCAACCTACAACCGGGACAGAACTTGGTCGTCGGATTTGGCCGGCGGCAGGTCTACGCTGAACACTTGGAATTCGCCCGTCAATTGGTCGAAGTGGCGTACGATGCCGGTGCGAAGTTTGTCCAGGTCGATTGGGGCGACGAGTGGTGGATGCGGGAAACGGTCGAGCGCGGTTCTTTGGAAACCCTTGAGGCACGCGCCAAATGGCAATTGGAGTGGGTCGAGCACCTCGCGAAGGAAGGGGCTGCGTTTATCGCAATTCCGGCATCGAATCCGGATCTCTACGAGGGGGTCGATCCGGCCCGCGTCACCGCTGCCGAACGCGCCATCAGTTCCACGTTCCGCGACTTCGACAACCGCCGAACGGGAGATCAGTACCGGTGGACGCTCGCCTCGGCGCCCACGCAGGCGTGGGCCGACAAGGTCCATCCGGAACTGCCTGCCAACGAGCGCATCGATGCACTGTGGAAGGATATTCTGTTCTGCGCGCGCGCGACGGGGGATGACCCAGTGAGCGACTGGCGCGCCCACATTGACAACTTGAGCAAACGGAGTGCCTATTTGAATTCGCTTGGCATTCAAAGCTTGCACTACCAGGCGCCGGGGACAGATCTTACCGTCGAGCTGGCACCTAAGCACTTCTGGACATCGGCAGAAAAGCCGGCGCTCGATGGGGTTCCATTTGTCGCAAACATGCCGACGGAAGAGGTCTTTACTGCGCCTAGCAAGTACGGCGTGAACGGCGTCGTGACGAGCACGATGCCGCTCAATCACAATGGGACGACCATTCACGGCATCCGACTCAAATTCGAAAAGGGTCGCATTGTTGAGTTTTCCGCGGATCAAGGACAAGACGCATTGAAGCGGATCGTCGAGGCCGACGAAGGTAGTCACTATCTTGGCGAAGTGGCTCTGGTGCCAGTCGACTCGCCAATTGCGCAAATGAATCAGCTCTTTTACAACACGCTGTTCGACGAAAACGCGTCCTGCCACCTGGCTATCGGCCGCGCCTATCCGCTCGTCGAAGGCGGCGAGAATTTGGCGCACGACGATTGGGAGTCACACGGGTTGAACGACAGTTTGATGCACGTGGATTTCATGATTGGCTCTGACAAGATGAATATTGATGCGATCTCACACACTGGTGAAACGGTCCCGATTATGCGGGACGGTAAGTGGACGACGGCTGTGTAAGCGGCGTTTGCGCATTCGTACTCGGGCTCTGCGACGATCGATGTCGCAGAGCCCGAGTTTTGCGTTGCGCACGGTGTTCTCGACGTTGGATGGCCCGCAAAATCTGCCGTCGATCTACCTGAGCGCGTCGTAGGCCACAGACAGGAAGTGCTACAGGGTCTCGATTGGATGATCGACGTTGTAGACCTCATCTAAGCCCGTGGCTCGTGAGGGACACATGAGCCTGTTGAATCGCGCTGAACATTCTGTATAATATAACCCATAACCTAATTGAACGGAGGATCCCTACACCGATGATCTTGACCCGTCTTGCTTAAGCAAACAGTCGATTGCTGCCAAAGGCTCTGCCTTTGCGAACGAGCGGACGGGAACCGTATGTCAATTTGTCGATATTGGCGTACGTATTTCATGGGTGACGGGGATATGGCATCATGGCACGGCCGATGCGGCTTTTTGTGTCCATCTTGATGCCTTGACGTCCTACTTCCCACCGCAGCGCAGGCAGAGGCCTGCGTTTTTTATGTGCGGAGGCGATGTGCGTGTACGTGATTCGAGTAGCAAATGCATCAAAATCGTGGGCCGGGAAACCGGTTTTTCAACAAGTCAGTTTTGAACTGCACCCCGGCGAGAAACTCGTCTTATTTGGCAGAAACGGCGTTGGCAAAACGACGCTGCTGCGAGCGCTAACCGGCGATGTCCCATTGGATGGAGGGACGATTGCTCGCAGTGTGCCGCCGTCCGAGTGGGGGTTCTTAGAACAGGTGTACGACGTCTCTAAGACGCTTACCGTCCTCGATTATGCCCTCTCGGTGGACGAAGATCTGAGTCGCCTGCGAACGCAGCGCATGGCACTAGAACGAGATCTCGAGCGCGGTGCGGCGTCGTATGCCCAGCCGTCGGTGTCCGATGATTTGACGTCGGCCTATTCGGCCGTGCTCGAAGACTACCTCGCACGGGACGGATACGAATGGGAGGCGGAGGTAGAACGGACCTTGGAGAAATTCGGCCTTTCGCAGCCGCTGTGGGGGCAGCCGTTTCCCTCGTTGAGCGGGGGTCAAAAGACGCGTCTGCAACTCGCGCGCATCATGTTGAAACGGCCGCGCGTGCTGCTCCTGGACGAACCGACCAACCATCTGGATGAAGACACGATGAGGTGGCTGGAAGACTGGGTTCGCAATAGCCGTGCAAGTGTGATCATGGTGACACACGATCGCCACTTCATCGACCAGGTCGCGGACGCCACCATTGAGCTGACAGCCTACGGGGCACGGCGTTTCGTCGGCGGGTACACCCAGATGGAGGCAGTCCGACGATTGGAGCGCGAAACGCAACAGGCGGCGTTTGAGAAGGAGGAAAAGGCTCGTACAGAATTAATGGAAGCGATTCGTCGCTATCGGCAATGGTTTGAGAAAGCACACGCCTCTGCAGGCGAGCGCAATCCGTATCTCAAGAAGCGCGCTACCAAGAACGCCACTCGCTTTCAGGCGAAAGAGCGGGCACTCGCAAGGCTCGAAGCGGATCGGACGAAACGGCCGACGCCCGTGGCAACAGCGCAGGTGAGCTTTCGCGAGGGGCAATTTGACGCCAATACCTACGTGACCATCACGGACGCCGCGATCGGATATCCAGGTGTCGACGTGTTGCAGGATGTGTCGCTGCGGGTGCGGCCGGGGGATCGGATCGCCGTCGTCGGCAACAACGGCTCTGGGAAGAGTACGCTGCTCAAGGTGATTTCCGGTCAATTGGCACCGACGTTGGGGGAAGCTTATCGCCACCCGGCGCTTCGCGTCGCGCTGTTCGATCAGGAGGTATCCCGCCTCGACCCCGACCTTTCGGTACTGGATACACTCCTACAACAGAGTGGTCTATCGCAGTCGTACGCGCGGACGATCTTGGCGGGGTTCTTGTTTCGCGGGGACGACGTATATCAGCGCGTCGGTCAATTGAGTATGGGGGAACGCTGTCGTGTCGCGTTTGTGCGGATGTACTTGTCGGATGCCAACCTGCTCGTGCTGGATGAGCCGACGAATTACCTCGACGTGGAGACGCGCGAGCAGGTAGAGACGGCCCTTTTCGAATATCCCGGTGCGCTTGTGTTCGTGTCGCACGACCGTTACCTTGTGAAAAAGCTGGCGAGTGCGGTGATCCATGTCGAGGATGGGCGGATCCAGACGTTTGACGGGGGGTATGACGTGTACCTGCAAACGCTCTACGATCCGCTGCGTGAGCACCCAGACAGGCAACGCCGGATTGCTGAGCTGGAGCTGCGGGTGACGCACCTGATGTCGAAAGCGACGGATGACGAAGGGACAGCGCAGGAATTGATGGCTCAGATCAGAAATTTGCAGCAGGAGATCGAAGACCTGAGGCGCAGTCACTCGTGACCTCACATATGGATGCCGCCGTGTGTTGAAACGGCGGCATCCCACATGTGCGTTGCTTTGTGCCATTTGGCCGTCTAGTGGTTTGCTGGCGTCAACCCGTGCATGATAAAGGCCACCGCGCGCTCGATCTCCGCCTCATCGTCCCAGTCGTCGTCCGGCAGGATGAGACTACGTGTGAGGATGTATCCGGCCATGACCGATACAGCCATGCGGAGCAAGGCGAACGGCGGCATCTCGACGAGTTCGTTGCGATCTTGAAATCGTTGGACGATGCGCACCACCCGATCCGCCACTTGGGGAAAGACTTTTTCCCGAAATTGACGCTGCAACTCTGGATGGAACGGGATCTCGTGCAGCATGATTTTGATGATCGGCGCGTTCTTGACGACGAAGTCCAAGCGATTGCGCATGACCGCGCGCAGAAAATCTTCGAAGTGCTCGTAATGGGAATCCAGGACTTTGTTGAAATCCCGTAGGACAAACGGTGCCACGAGCTTCGCCATCACGGGTGTCACAATCGAGATCAGGAGGTCCTTTTTGGTCCTGTAGTGGCGGAAGATGGTGCCCTCGGCGACGCCAGCCTTCTGCGCGATCTCGCTCGTCGACGTCGCCGCATACCCCTTCTCGGCAAATATCTCCACTGCGGCCTGGATGATTTTGATTTGCTTGTCGGTCATTTTGTCGTCTTCGTCGCTGAGGCGAAGCAGCGACGCGAGCCATTCGTCCATTTCGTCAGCCATATGTCAGCCCTCACCTGTAAGTCGAGGGAGAATCGCATCTCCGATCGATTTTTCTCATCAACAACCTACTACACTTTGCGATATTTGCGCAATGCGAGCACATTGAGAACCATAAAGGCGATGGAAAGACCGAGGAGAACAGCCAAATCCACTGCGATGTCGGCAAGGCCACGCCCGCGAATCATGACGTTGCGCAGGGCGTCGGCGCCGTAGTACAGCGGCATGATTCTGCTGAGCCAGCGCAGCCACTCAGCCATCGTGTCGATGTTGAACAGCCCGGAGAAGAACACCTGCGGCACGATGACGAGCGGGATAAACTGCATCATCTGAAACTCCGAGTTCGCGAACGACGAGAGAAAGATTCCGAACGTCAGCGCCGTCATCGAGAGCAAGAACGTGATCAACAACAGATTGATCAGTTGGCCGTTCATCATCATGCCGAGTACGTCCACGGCGTACCAGGCGATAAGCCCGGCCTGGATGGTCGTGAAAATGCCGAATCCCAGCACGTATCCTGCCACAATTTCATAGCGCCGGATGGGCGTGGCGACCAAGCGCTCGAGCGTGCCGGTGGTGCGCTCCTTGAGAAAGGAGATGCCTGCGACGAGAAATACGAAGAAGAACGAAAAGAAGCCAATCAAAACCGGGCCAAAGTTGTCGAACGAAGACATATCCGCCGATCCATAGAGGTAGACCACGTTCGGAGCCCGCTCTTGTGGCACAGCGCTCGCCGTAGGCGCCAAGGACTTTTGAACGGCCAGTAACACAGCCTTATTGGTGCTTGGGTCGCTGCCCTCCAGCACCAGTTGCGGCACACCGTGTTGAATGTCGAGGTAGGCATCCAGCGTTTGCTTCTTCAAGGCAGCGAGGGCCTTCGAGTCGGAGTTGAAATGTGTGATGGTGACGTTCTCCTGGGCCAATCGCTGTGTCATCGCCGCCGGGATATCGACGGTGCCGATCTTCGGATGATAGGTGGCGCCATTAAAGACGAGCGACACCAAGGTCATGATCAGCAGCGGGGCGACGAGCATGAGTGCCAGTGTCCGCTTGTCGTGCAGGAATTGACGCCAAATGCGCACGGCCAACGCGCGAATTCTCACTGGTGGACACCTCCGTATGCAAGAAACGCTTCCTCTATTGTTGCCGCATGTGTAGCTTGCTTCAGCTCCTGTGGCGTTCCGTCGGCGATGAGGCGACCTTCACGAATCATGCCTAAGCGGTCACACTTCTCTGCTTCGTCCATCACGTGCGTGGTCACGACGATCGTCGCCCCGCGGTCGCATAGGGTCCGCAGTTCATCCCAGATGGACTTGCGCAACACCGGATCGATCCCGACGGTTGGCTCATCCAGGATCAACACATTTGGCTGATGCAACATGGAAATGGCCAAGGACAACCGGCGCTTCATCCCGCCGGAGTACGCGTGTACGGCCTTATTCATTGCGCCTGTCAGGTCAACCAGATGCATCACTTCTTCGATCCGTCGGCGCTTCGCCTTACCGGAGAGGCCAAACAGCGACGCGAAAAAGTCGAGATTCTCCTTTGCGGTCAGTTCTGTATACAGAGCATCTGACTGCGCCATATAGCCGATCTTCTGGAGCATCTCGAGCTTGGGCATTTGTACGCTATCGACGACAATGGTGCCACGGGTCGGCCGGTCGATCCCGGCGATCAATTTAACCAGTGTGGTCTTGCCGGATCCGCTTGGCCCCAAGATGCCGAATATCTCCCCTGGTTGGACGTCCAGGCTGATATCCTGCAACACGCTTATCTTTCCGAACATGCGGTTGACATGGCGAACGTGGATTCCATGTGAGGCGACAGCTCCCTCGTTGTCGAACAACCGAATCAACCCCCTCAAAATTGAAGTGAGTAATCACTCACTAACACATTTACCACGTGCTCGGGACTTTGACAAGAGAGGGTTATCCGATATCTGAAAAGGGATGCCCCATCGCGAGACATCCCTTGCTTGGCCAATGAATGATGAGATCGTACTCCCACACGTAATCTCTGTTAGACGCCAGAAAGAAGCCGGAACACGGACGGCGCGTATTTTGACCACACTACAAGCGTGGTTTAAAAGCACCCATTGTCGCACACCGAGGTCAGGCCGATCCACTCGTGATAGGAAATGCGGACGTTTCCACCACAAAATGGACAGTGGGTTGTGGTCTCGGTCAAGTGGTCTTGTTCCAACTGCTCCAGTGCTGCCTTTTCCATGGAAACAATCTGGTTCAAATCCGGCACCCGCATAGGTTTCGTTACCCCCCTTGATGACCATGCAATGTGGCATTGACGGTTCTGACAGCTAGTGTGTAGCTCTCTAGCATATGTTTGTCTGAGGTGAGGGAAGACATACTCAGACGTAATGATGAAATTTCCATGATAAATTTATTCTACTCCCAAAACTTTCGAGATCAAAACCAAGTATACTGTTTCTAGTTAGGTTTCTGATTTGTCTGAGATGACAGTCTACAAAGAAGCAGCAAGAGAGGATGGAACGTACATGAATTTCGACGCCTTACACTATCCCCACCCTTCGAGAAGAACCGCTGTCTATGCCCGCAAAGGCATGGTCGCGACGTCCCACCCCCTTGCAGCTGCCGCTGGTTTACAAGTCTTGCAACAAGGCGGCAACGCTATCGACGCAGCAGTGGCTACGGCTGCGGCACTAACCGTCGTCGAGCCTACGTCGAACGGCATCGGCAGTGACTCGTTTGCGATTGTTTGGCACAAAGGTCAGATGTACGGACTAAACGGAAGCGGTGTCGCTCCGGCGGGGCTCAGTCTGGAGGAACTCTCCAGGCGCGGACATCAAGAAATGCCGAAATTCGGATGGATGCCGGTCACAGTGCCAGGGACACCAAGGGCATGGGCAGACTTAGTCGAGCGATTTGGCAAATTGCCGCTGCGCCAAGTCCTCGATCCTGCGATTTCCCTCGCCCGCGACGGGCACCCCGTGTCTCCGATCGCGGCAAAGTACTGGGCGGTTGCGGCAAATCGCTTCGCCTCCACGTTGCAGGGCCCAGAGTTCGAACACTGGTTTAAGACATTCACATTTGACGGACGCGCTCCCAAACCGGGTGAGACGTTTTCCAGTCCCGGTCACGCCAGGACGCTCGAACTCATTGGGGAATCGGGTGCCAAGGCGTTTTATGAGGGTGAGTTGGCGGACGCGATCGATCGATTTGCGCGTGAAACAGGTGGCCTCATCACCAAAGCCGACCTCGCGGCGCACACGTCTGACTGGGTGACACCTGTGAGCGTCGATTATCGCGGCTATGACGTGTGGGAGTTGCCGCCGAATGGCCAGGGCATCGTCGCGTTGATGGCGCTCAATATCCTCAAGGGCTATGACTTTTCGAATATGGACGACCGCGAGCGCACGCACCTGCAGTTGGAGGCCCTGAAACTCGCGTTTGAGGACGGACGGCGGCACATCGCGGATCCGCGGCAGGCCGATATTCCGCTCGCCGAGTTGTTGTCCGACGCC
This sequence comes from Alicyclobacillus fastidiosus, assembly GCA_029166985.1. Classification (GTDB taxonomy): domain Bacteria; phylum Bacillota; class Bacilli; order Alicyclobacillales; family Alicyclobacillaceae; genus Alicyclobacillus; species Alicyclobacillus fastidiosus_A. The sequence continues at coordinate 187,844 of CP119138.1, forward strand.
CACGCACAGCAACAGCGCGCGCGCATCGGCGACCAAGCGCTGTTGCCGGATCCTGGCGCACCTGTTCTTGGCGGGACAGTTTACCTTGCGACCGCCGATGGCGAGGGGAACATGGTCTCTTACATTCAGAGTAACTATATGGGCTTTGGTTCGGGTGTGGTGGTACCAGGAACGGGCATCGCCCTGCAAAATCGGGGGCACAACTTTTCGATGGACCCCAACCACAAGAACGCTCTCGCTCCAGGCAAGCGCCCTTATCACACCATCATCCCTGGCTTCCTCACCAAGGACGGACAACCGATTGGCCCGTTTGGCGTGATGGGTGGATTCATGCAGCCGCAAGGTCACGTCCAGGTGATGATGAATACCATCGACTTTGGCATGAACCCACAGGCAGCACTCGATGCGCCTCGCTGGCAGTGGATGGAGGACCGTCGCGTGACGATTGAGGGCTCGTACGGAGATGAAGTCGTGGAAGATTTGCGCGCGCGCGGTCATGAGGTCGAGATCGCGAGTGATGCCGGCGGATTCGGACGCGGGCAAATCATCTGGCGAACAGACGAGGGCAATCTCGTTGGCGGGACGGAACCGCGCACGGACGGAACCATCGCCGCGTGGTAATTGTCAATTTGTGACGATGTGGGCTCTGGCGAATCGCCAGGGCCCTTTTTTTGCGGAGACGACGAGCCTTCTTCCACACTTTACACGGGGGCTTGCCCGGGTCTATACTCGACGTTGACTGAATGACCGATTTTGTATTTTGGTCACTGAGGAGGTGAGGAGTTGGATCTTCAGCAGAGAGTCGTAGAGGCGGCGGAACAATCGTTTCGTCAGTTCGGATACAAAGGGACGACGATGGAGAATGTCGCTCGCATTGCGAACGTTGGCAAAGGTACGATATATACCTTCTTTGCGAGCAAGGAGGCCTTGTTGGATCACATTCTGAGCCGCTTGGTGGCCGAGATGCAAGCTGTCGCCAACGCGTCCATCGCACCCGACGACACGTTCTTCAACAATCTCGAGCGGGCGTTGCGCAGCGTATTGCGTTTTCGGGGTCAACATGAATTGCTTATCAAGCTCGCGCAAGAGGGTAAGCAACTCGGGACGGTCGCGGTGATCGAGGGGATGGCGCGCGTCGAGCAAGCTGTCACGAAGTATTTGCGGCATCACCTGGAGGCAGGGGTCAGTCACGGAGACGTCAAGCCATGTAACACCGAACTCGTGGCGTTTATCATGCTGCGTACGTATACGGCGATCCTCGCCGACTGGGAAAGCCGACACGAACCGCTGTCGGACGACGAGCTGATGCAGGTATTCCAAGTGGTGTTTGCAGAGGGATTGAACCGCGCACGCCCACAAGTGCAGTCGTAAAAACAGAGAGATACAGAGGGAGGTGGCTGACCATGAACCCATTTCGATTTGTCGGCAAAGAGTTTTCCTACAACTACGGGAGCCTGAAGCGGCTCATTCCAATCATTGCAATTTTCTTCATTCCAATCTTGTACGCGGGCATTTTTCTGTGGGCGTTCTGGGATCCGTATGGCCATTTGAATAGACTCCCAGTCGCCGTGGTGAACGAGGATAGTGGCGCGACTTTCAACGGACAGCGAATTCAGGCTGGCCAGCAACTGGAGAGCCAACTTCGTAAAAACGACGACTTCCAGTGGAGTTTCGTCTCGGCCACCAAGGCGCAAGACGGGCTTGAAGACAACCAGTACTTTATGGTGATTACCATTCCGAAGGACTTTTCGTCGGATGCTGCCAAGGCCGCGACCACGGTCGGCGCGCCTCAGCCGAAACTCGAGAGCGTGACCAATGACCGCCACAATTACATCGCAGGCATTATAGGCAAGAACGCCATGGAGAAGCTCCAGGCGCAGACCGCGCAGCAACTGACAAAGACTTATACGACGAATCTGGTCACAGGCATCAGCCAGTTGGAGACTGGGTTTGAAAAGGCGTCCGGCGGTGCCACAAAATTGGCGAGCGGGGCGAATTCGCTGTCGACGTCGAGTCCTCAGCTCGTGAGTGGGGCCAAGCGACTGGCGACGGGTGCTGGGGCGTTGGTCGGAGGCATTGCTGATGCGGAGTCAGGCGCCACGCAGGTGGCCACGGGTACGCAGTCCGTCTACGCCGGCAACCAGCAATTGAGCACCGGATTAGGCCAACTTGCACAGTCGTCGGGGCAACTGAGTGCTGGCGCGGCGAGTGTCAACCAGGGCGCGAAGCAGCTTGAAAGCGGGCTTGCGAGTGAGTCGGCTGGTCTTAAGCAGACTGCAAGTGGCGCAGAGGGGTTAGCACAAGGGTTATCCCAGTACCTCGCCGCACATCCGGAACTCGCTACTGACCCATCGTTTCAGGCGCTTGTCAAGGCGAGCCAACAGGTGGCAGCCGGGACATCGCAAGTGTCTTCTGGCAGCGACGCCTTGGTGAACGGTGCCACAAAACTGGCGAGTGGCGCCAACGCTCTCGATCAGGGACTTGGCACGTTTACGCCAAAATTACAGCAGGCAGCCTCAGGCGCGGCGGAACTTGTGAAACAGGAGCCGGCGCTGGTGCAGGGCAGTGGTCAAGTGGCCACAGGTCTCTCCCAATTGGCGACAGGTGCATCGCAGTTGCAGACGGGTGCCGGCAGCCTGCTGTCGGGTGTCAATCAGTACGCCAGCGGCTCGAAGCAAGTGGCGACAGGTGCATCGCAACTCGCTAATCAACTCAGCAGCGCGTCCGCCCAGATGCCTGTCGTTCACAGTCAACAGGTGGTCGCTGCGACTTCGAACCCTGTCGGCCTGAACCAAGCGCAGGCAGGCGATATCAAGAACTACGGAACAGGATTTGCGCCGTACTTCCTGTCGCTCGGCCTATTTGTCGGCGTGCTGTTGATGTCGATTATTATTTCTTTCCGCGATCCTGCGGAAAAACCGTCATCCGGCTTTGCCTGGTTCCTGTCGAAAACGCTCTTGGTCTGGTCCGTCGCGGTGGCTCAAGCCCTGATTGCGGATACCATCGTGCTCACCGCGCTCGGCTTGCACGTGGGGAATGTGACACACTTTATCCTATTCTCGCTGCTTACGAGTTTAACGTTCGTTTCCATTATCCAGTTGTTCGTGACGACACTTGCGAATCCGGGGCGCTTTCTCGCGGTCATCGTGCTTATTCTGCAACTGACCTCGAGTTCCGGGACGTATCCGGTGGTTCTGTCGCCGTCATTCTTCCAGCACATCAGTCGATTCCTTCCGATGACGTATACCGTCGACGGATTCCGTTACCTGGTGGGCGGCGGCAAGGTGTCGTTCATGCACTCGGATATTTGGCATCTGTTCGTCTACTGGGGCGTGTTTGTGGCGCTCACGCTCGCCTATTTTCTCATTCGCGGACACTTCCTACTGAAGGATTCAAAGCCGCAGGCGCCTAGTGGCATGCAGACCGTCGAAGTTTAACCCGGAGGTAGTAACTTGCGTTTTGTTCATTCGAAAAACCCCGCGTCTGAATCTGGCCGGGGTTTTTTCGAATGGCTTCGTTCGGGTTGAAGTCGCGTACGCCCGCGTTTTCGTTAGAGTGAGGATAGTGAGACAGAGCGCAAAGCGGTTGCGAGTTTGCACGCAGGCGCATACGTACCTTGCGCTGCGGTCACGCTAACTTCGCGATCAACATTTGGCAGGAGGCGATGTCATGGGCAACGATCCGACGTCTGATGGGAACCAGATGCATGGAGAAGCACGGGAATTGGACACCGTCATGGATCAGGTCTCGAGCTTGCAGACGGATGGCGGAGTGTCCCCGGAACTGCCGCATCGGCCAGTGGACCAGGTACGGCCCCCAGCTCCACGGATTGTGCAGCGGAGGTCGGGGGTGGAATATTGATCGCAAGGTGGCGCGGCAATGCCGCGTCACAGCCTGAGCAAGCGAAGTGCGAATGGCTGATACCCGAGCGAGTACGACACGGACAAGCAAGCCACGCTCAGGGCCACGCCATCTTCTGTATCAGATGGTGAGCGCCCGTTATCCTCGCAGGCACCTGACGAACCCACAGCACTGCAAAGCCTCTGGATAGTCACCATCCGGCATCTCACGGTCGACTCTAGCGATAAAAAGTATGTAGGTATAGATTGAAGAAGTGAAGGAAGATGTGGTATCGTAGAGGATACGCAGAGAGGTACTGACAGCTATTTATTATTACCCAATAATACCTTAGCACGAAATGGTTTTGGTGTCAAGAACCCATGCGACATTGGCGAGGACAAATCTGCGAAGGCGTTTGTCGCGGAGCCAAAGGCCAGAATGTGAGGCGATTGCGAGCGTATGGCAAGTGAAGAATGGCGAGAAGAACAACAGTATGTCGATCACGTGACACGGCGTATCCACGAACGCGTCGATAGCTTACAAACGGAGCTAGGCGGCGTCAAGGAAGAGGTCGTTCAAATCCGGCGCAATTTTTGGGACGATGTCACCGTCAACGTCGGCAACGTCGACGATATCACGGAGACGCATTTCGCCATCCGCCAGCAGGCGGAACTCCTCTCTGAACGAGAACGTCGCTACACGAACGCTCATGGCGTGTTGAAGACGCTCACGCGGCTCTTGAGTTCGCCGTTTTTTGGGCGGATCGACTTTGTCGAGCAAGGGTCGAAAGAGTTGGAGCGCATCTATATCGGGATCGGCTCGTTTCGCGACGAGGAAACGGATGAGTTTCTCGTCTACGATTGGCGCGCACCGATATCCAGTCTCTACTACGACCATATCCCCGGTCCCGTCTCCTTCGAAGCGCCTGCGGGCGAAATTTCCGGCGAGATGACTGGCAAGCGACAATATGTGATCCGCCATGGAAAGATTGAAGTCATGTTCGATGCGGCCGTCACCATTGGCGACGAGTTGCTGATGCAAGCACTTGGAAGGCACGCCGATGCGCAAATGAAAAGCATCGTCGCCACGATTCAACGGGAACAGAACGAAATCATTCGCAACGACACGTCGAGCATGCTCATTGTGCAAGGTGCCGCTGGCAGCGGAAAGACGTCTGCCGCTTTACAGCGCGTCGCCTACCTCTTATACAAGCACCGCGGTTCACTGGAAGCCAATCAAATGGTCCTGTTTTCACCTAATCCGATGTTTAACAGCTATGTCTCCACGGTGCTGCCGGAGCTCGGCGAGGAGAACATGCAGCAAACGACCTTTCAGGATTATTTACAGCACCGGTTGGGTCGGCTATTCGAATTAGAAGATCCTTTCGATCACTTGGAATACTTGCTGACACAGCAGGTGACGCCGCAGTATGAGACGCGGCTTGAGGGTATCCGTTTCAAGTCGACGCTCGCATTTTCCGATGCCCTTCGGCGCTATGTAGACCTTCTGTTGACCGACCACATGTTGTTTAAATCCGTGCGGTTTCGCGACAAGGTGGTCGTCTCGAGACGCGAGATCCGCGAGCACTTCTACGCCTTTGAACCGTCTTTGAAGATGCACTTGCGCATGGATCAACTGCGAAAGTGGGTCCTTGAGCGAGTCGATGCATGTATCGAGGAAGAGCTCCACGAACCTTGGGTCGAGGATGAAGTAGAGCTGTTGGATCACGACGACTATCAACGGGCCCACAATCAGGTCAGCCGCATGAAGAGCGGTTCCGATGCATCGTTCGACGACTTCGCCAAGGAGCGGGAGATCTTGTCGCGCATGGTGGTCAATCGCCGAATGGCCAAGGTGAAGCGCGCAGTCAAACGGCTGGCGTTTGTCGATGTGAAGGGCATTTACCGCCAGTTTTTCACGGATGATGCCGTGTTGGCAAACGTGTTTGCCGAGGATGAACTGCCGTCGTGTTGGCGTGAGATTTGTCAGCAGACCATCGAAGGCCTGGATGAACGCAAGCTCGCCTATGAGGACGCGACACCGTTTCTCTATCTGAAAGAACTGATTCAGGGCATGGCCATCAATACGGCGGTCAAGCACCTGATCATCGACGAGGCACAGGATTACTCCTTGTTGCAGTTGGAAGTTTTGCGACGATTATTCCCCCGTAGCCGAATGACGGCGCTTGGCGATTTGAACCAGTCCGTGTTTGCACATACGGCAGGACTTGGCAATGCGCAGGGCCTGGTGACGCTATATGGCGAGGAGCGCACGCAGTTGGTCAAGCTGCGGCGAAGCTATCGGTCGACCGAAGAAATCGTCCGCTTTACGCGCGGCATGATCGCGGGTGGAGAAGAGATTATCCCATTCGAGCGCAGGGGTGAAAAACCGAAGGTTGTGGTTCTCGAACGGCCTGCGACGCACAACGAGCGCGTATTAGAAGAAGTGAAGTCGTTAGAGGAAAGCGGCTATTCATCGATTGCGGTGATTTGTAAATCTGCCCGCGAAAGCAAACTTGTGTACGACCAAATCGCGGATGCGTTGTCCGCCAGCCTAATCACCAAGGAAACGGCTACGTTTGTCGAAGGGATCGTGATCATTCCCGCCTACTTGGCGAAAGGCGTGGAGTTTGATGCGGTCGTCATTTACGACGGATCGGATGAGGCCTATCACCGCGAACTCGAGCGTCAACTGTTTTACACCGCGTGCACGCGTGCGATGCACGAGCTTTGCATTGTCGTGCCCGGTCGACCGAGTCGGTTTATTACCTCACAACAGGCGGACACCTATGCCCTGCATCCGGTAAACTGAGCGAACATGAAGAAAGGGTGTGGGACCAGGTGGATGAAGTTGTACTCGAAGGGCGCATTGTACGACTCGAGCCGATGGCAAAGCATCACGTCCGGTCGCTCTATCGAGCCGGATGCCATGATGAGATTTGGGCGTACATGACGGTGGCGTCGATGGCCGACGAACACGACATGGCGGCTTGGGTGAATAAGGCGTTGTCTGCAAAAGCGACTGGGCGCGAGTACCCGTTTGTCGTCGTGCAGAAGGATACGGGTGAGGTCGTCGGCAGCACGCGGTTTCTCGACATCGACAATAGTAATCAGAGCCTGGAAATCGGATCGACCTGGCTGACGCCTGCAGTTTGGCGCAGCGCGGTCAACACCGAGTGCAAATATCTGCTGTTCAAGCACTGTTTTGAGACACTCCGACTCCTACGTGTGCAACTGAAGACAGATGCGCGCAATCTTCGATCTCAGCGTGCCATCGAACGCATCGGAGGCGTTCGCGAAGGTGTGTTGAGAAAGCACCGCGTTCTACCGGATGGTTTTGTTCGAGACTCCGTGTATTTCAGCATTGTCGACGACGAGTGGCCGAACGTGAAGCAACGGTTGGAATCATACCTCCTAGCTTAGACAAGACCTGCTCAATCGGTACATTTGTCAGCTGTCAGCGTGAACTTAGCGCGCCAAGGGGCATACCGCGCGTCATGGCGGTGTGGCCCTGGCGTGTTTTCCCCGCTTATGTTCTCCCCTGGACTCGCCAAATTTTGCACAATGTCCGCCTCGCCCTTTCTGATCCCCGCAAAGGATGTACAATACAGATAAATGGGTTCGTTCGGGACTATCTACTGAGATAGATTCACAATGATACAGAGGGGGCCGACGGCGTGTTTCGTTTTATTCACTGTGCAGACATCCATTTGGATAGTCCGATGCGGGGGCTCCGATTTGTGGACGACGGCGTCATCGACATCGTGCGCGGTGCCACGCGTCGGGCACTGGAAAATCTCGTAACGCTATGTATTCAGGAGAAAGTCGACTTTCTCGTGATCGCCGGGGACGTTTTTGATGGGGACTGGGAGGACTACACGACGGGCTTGTTTTTCAACCGCTGTATGCAGCACTTGGATGCGGCAGGTATCCCCGTCTATTTAATTCGCGGAAACCACGATGCGGCTAGCGTACTCACTCGCCATTTGACCTTGCCCGGGAACGTGCGCGTCTTTTCCGAGCTCCATCCGGAAACGGTCCGTATCGAGGGCCTTCAAGTTGCCGTGCACGGTCAAAGCTTTGCGGTGCGAGATGTCACAGAAAACCTGGTACTCGGCTATCCGCAGGCGGTGCCGGGGTATTTTAACATCGGCCTACTACATACGGGCCTGGCTGGGCGCGAGGGACATGCCCGCTACGCGCCGTGCCAACTCGACGATCTGCGGGCACTAGGTTACAACTACTGGGCGCTTGGGCATATTCACCAGCCGGAGATCGTCCTGTCGGAGCCCTGGGTGGTTTACCCAGGGAACGTGCAGGGACGGCACATTCGCGAAGCTGGTGAACGAGGCTGTGTGCTCGTGACGGTAGATGGTTCAGATGTCAACTTGGAACAGAAGGCGCTCGACGTGGTTCGGTGGCTCGAGGTGTCGTGTGACATGAAGGATGCGCGCACACTGGGTGATGTGCTACCCAAGGTGAAGTCGGCGGTTGCACAGGCTGCCGCACCACATCCTGGGATCCCTCTGTGTGTGCGGATCGGGCTTGAGGGCGCCACGCCAGCGCACCAATTTGTCTATCAAGACGTCGAACAGTTGACACATGAAGTCGTGAACGCGGCACAGTGGGCGCTCAGTCAACCTGTATATGTCGAGCGTGTCACAGTTGCCTCGAACCACCATGCGAGTGAGGCATCGCCAGCGGAATTCGGCCCGTCGGACAGCCTTGCAGGCGTGCTGCAGGAAGTCGCGGAGGACAGCGGACTCCAGGCTGCACTGCAGGAGCAGGTGTCCGCTTGGCACCGGTTGTTGCTGGGGCGAATGCAGGAGCAGGACGCCCCATCCGCAATCGACGTGACAGGCACTCGGGAGCTGATCGGACAAGCGCTCTTGGAGCTTACGGCCAAGTTGCAAGGAGGAGGTGCAACGCGTGGAGATTCGTGATGTTCAACTTCGATCGATCGCTCAATTCGAGGAGTTGAGCCTAGGCTTAGGCAAAGGTCTTCACGTGCTCTATGGGCCCAATGAAACGGGGAAGAGCACGCTCCTGCAACTCTTGGTCGACCTGCTCTTTGGCGGTACTCCGGCTGTTCGCGACTGGTATGACTCGCAGTCCAGACTGACAGCGACCATCGCCCGAGGCGATTCCGTTTACGATCTGCGACGAAAGCGATATCGGGCACAACTGGTGGAAATCGACGAGGACGACCGCCCCTTCGCGGGCGATTTTAGCTTGAACTGGCTGGCGATGGAGCGGGATCGATATATGCAGCTATTTGGGTTCGATCACGCCCGTCTTCGCACCGGCGGTCAAAGCCTGCTCGAGAGCGATGGCGACCTTGGCATCGCGCTGTTTGAAACCGGTAGTGGCTTGGCCCACGTCAAACAATGGATGGAGCGCTATCGGAATCATCTCGGCGAGTTGTTTCACCCCGGCATGCGCGCCAACTCTACAGCTAAGCTGAACCGCGCCCTGCGCGACTACCAGGAGGCGCGCACCGCCATTCGGAACCGCGCGCTGCGACCGCAGTCCTGGCTCGCGCAAGAGGCCCTGGTCAAGGGCATCGAGTCCCAAGTCGCCGCTAGCCGCGACGAACTCGCACAACTGCGCAAGTCGCTGTTGAAGATGGAGCGGATTCGGCGCAACCTTCCGCTGTTCCAGCAACGGCACAGCATCCTCGGACAGTTGGCGGCGTTCAAGGACGTGCCTTCGCTGTCGCCAGACGAGGAAGCGTCCATTCTGGAAGAGCTTGCACAGGCCGTTCGACTGCGGGCGGAGGAGGCCTTGGAGGCGGAGGCCTTGATGCGGGAGCGAGCCGTTTTGGCCACGATGTCGGTGGACGAACAGGTGCTTGGCGTCGCACCAGATCTGGAACTCCTCCGCGATGGCTACGGTGTCTATCAATCTGCGTGTGAAGAGGTCATCCGCCTAGATCAGTCGGTCCAGTCACTGCAACGGGAAGTGACGAACATCAAGTGCGATGTGCTGCCGGATCATTCGATAGACGAGATTCTGACCCTGCGCATCCCGTTTGCGATCCGTCAGCGGTTGGAGGCGCTGGCACGCGATTATGGCGAAGCGTTGGCGGATCGAAAGATCATCGAGCGGGATCTTCGGGAACTGGAATCTGACCAGGCGGTGCGCCGCGGTGCACTCGACCGGATTGGAGAACTTCCCGATATCGCCGCACTTCGCGAGCAGATGAATGCTTGGCGAACCAGGGGTGTTTCCTCGCTGCGCGTCGAAGCGCTCCGCGACAAGTGGTTGGGTCGCCGTGCGGAGTTGGAAAGGCGGCTTGGCGAGCAGTCTTTGTACAACGGCAGCTTAGATGACGTTCTGCACCTCCCAGTTCCCTTTCAACAGACGATTCAGCAGTATTTTGCGCGGTATCAGGAACTTTTCGAACTGAAGAACGCCAAGGAGCGGCAACTCGATCAACTGAAGGCTTCGCTGGAGCGCGAGCGCGCGGAACTCGACAAACTTGAGGCGGCAGGTTCAGTGCCGACGGAAGAAGATTTGATCACTGCGCGCCGGCATCGCGATCGCGGGTGGCAACTCGTGAAGCAAGTCCTTCACCGCCCAGGTCAATTGACGCTCGAGGGTGCCGCCTATGCGAAGGACTGGGAATCGCTAGAAGAGGCGTACGAGCGCGCCGTCGACGAGGCCGATGAAACGGTGGACCGTTTGCGCCGAGAGGCGGACAGAGTGGCGAAAAAGGCTGAATTGACGGCTCAGATGGCCACGGATCTAAAACTTCAACAGGCGGTCATCGAACAGATGCAGGCTGTACAGTCACGGCTGTCGCAGTGCGCTTGCGAATGGGCGGCCGAATGGGCGCCGACGGGTATCGTTCCGAAATCGCCCAGTGAGATGCAAGCGTGGACGCAACAGTGGCTGGTTCCGATACGGCGCGAAATCGAGGAATTACATGTACTGCAGCTCGAGATGGAGCGGGAACAAAAGGCGGTTGACGACGTCCAGACGCGCCTGGAACAATGGCGGAAGTTGTACGGAATCGTCATTCCAGAGCACCTCGTGCTGCTCGACGACCAACTGACGTTTGTCGATAAGCAACTGGTCACCTTTGAACGTGCGACTGGGGAACGCAGAACATTAGTCGATGCGCTTGCGGAGGCAAAGCGCAAATACGCAAGCCGGCAAGCCGACCAGCGAACGGCCGATGCGGTGTTGGCAAACCTCGAGGACGCCTATCGAGAGATGAGGAAGAAGTACGGACATCTGCCTCAAGATCTGCCGCATGTTCGTTCGTACCTAACTGCTTTTGAGGAGTTCGTCCTCGTGTACGAGAATTGGCGTCAGCAATGTGCGCAACTCGAGCAAAAGCACCAGGTCATCCGCGACTTCGAGGCGTCAGTGCAAAGCGTAGCCGAGAAACTCACAGCACATCAGGCCGATAAGCAGAACTTGGACCCTGCACAAGTCGTCGAGTTGTACCGGAGCTTGCAAGGCCGATTGACGGCTGCGATGGCAGCCAAACATGCAGCAGAACAACAACAGCGCCTCGTTGAAGCGCAGGCAGAGCGCCTTGGGAATATTCGTTCTGCTATCGCCAAGACGGAGGTGTCGCTGGCGGCCTGGCGGGATCGACTAGCGACTGACGATGACGCCTTGATGAGACAGGTGATTGAACGGTCGAGAGCACGCCGTCAGGCAGAAGAGCGTTTGGCGGACGTGGAAGCGTCGATTTTGGCGACCGGGGACGGTCACAGTCTCGCGGAGTTGATGGACGAGTGGCAGACGGTCGCAGACGTCGATTCCTTACCAGCTCAGATTGCCGAGATCCAGGAGCGGCTGGAGGCACTTGAACAGGCACTAGACGAGCAGCAGGTGAGGCTCGGCGAGCAGCAACAGGTGTTCCGGCAAATGGACGGATCAGCCGGCGATGTCGCAGAAGCAGCGCAACAGGCGGCGTTGGCAGCGGAAGAGGTGAGCCGGTACTGGGACGAAGTCGTGCGCACGCAGACGAATCTCGCACTGCTCGAGGAGGCGCTTGTACGCTACCGGAATCAGAGTCAAAATGGCGTCTTGCAATTGGCATCTGAGCGGTTTTCCCGCATGACGTTAGGGCGCTATCAGGGTATCGATCTCGATGACGACCCAGCTGCACCCCGGATTTTGGCGCTGCATCGCAACGGTGATCGGCGTACTTTTTCACAATTGAGCGACGGAACCGTCGACCAACTGCACTTTGCCTTGCGCTTGGCCTTTTTAGAGGTACAGGCCCGTTCTGGGGCCCCGCTGCTGCCACTGATCATGGATGATGTGCTCGTTCACTTTGACGACGAGCGCTTGCGCGTTACGCTCGAGATTCTCGACGAGTTGGCGAACGACGTTCAGATATTGTACTTTACGCACCACCAACACATGGTGCACGATGTGCTGCCAAAGCTTTCGGCAACGCACGTGAAGACGTATGAATTGCCGCAGATGATCCGGTACCGACAGGGGTGATACGATGTTGATTTACTTATTTCGGCATGGACAGACAGTGTACAACGCGGACGGCGAGCGGTTCTGTGGGTCGTCGGACGTAGGGTTAACGGCGCTTGGGTGGCAACAAGTCAGAGAGAGTGCTGAATTGATTCGGGATGCACAAATTTCGAAGATATATCACTCAGGTCTGCGCAGGTCCTACGAGACGGCATCCGCTATTGCGGAGTTGCACCCACAGATAAGTCCCGTGTCGTTTGTCGAGGTGCCTTCGTTTCGAGAAGTGGGATTCGGCGTGTTTGAAGGGCTGACGCGGGCCGAGGTGGCGAAAATGTACCCGGATGTTTACGCAGATTGGCTGGTCAGCCCAGAGGAAGTGAGCATTCCAGGAGGAGAGGATCTCCGTGAGCGGCAGGCGGAGGTTTTCGCTGAGTTTCGCACGATAGCGGCGACCAACCAAGCGGGCGACATCGCCATCGTGGCACACAACACGATCAATCGCCTTCTGCTTGCGGCGCTAATGGGCGCTGACGCTGGGGCGTATCGGACACTGGTTCAGAGAAATGCGTGTTTGAACGTGATCGAGATCACCGAGGATCAGGATGTGCGCATTCACGCGATCAATGTAGTGCCTCAGGTGCGAGCGGCAGCGCCCGTCGTGTAAATCACTTATTTTCGCTGTCGTTTAGGGCGCGTCGGAACCATCGAAGACGCGCCTTGTATGGTAAAATACCGTCATGAAATCGACATACGACCGATCGCAGTGATGGTGCACCGTATTTAGAGATTGGCTGCACGTGAGAGAGGAACGTTTGAATGACTGAGCGAGTAGCGTTGGGTATAGATGTGGGTGGAACGAATGTGAAAGTCGCTTTTGTGGAACAGGATGGAACTGTGTTAGCACAGGGTTCTGTACCGACGGATCCAGAACGTGGCCCGGAGCGGTTCGCCACGGAGGTTGCAGAGTACGCGAAAGCGCTGGCAGCTGATCATCGCCTATCGTGGGAGAACGTGTTTGGTGCGGGCGTCGGGCTAGCTGGATTTATGGATGTAGAAAAGGGTTGGATCGAGGAATCGGTCAACCTGCACTGGTATGACGTCCCGATGGGAGAGTTGCTGGAGAAGGCCTTGGGCAAGCCGGTTCGGATGGATAATGATGCGAACGTCGCCGCTTTGGGTGAAGTATGGCTGGGTGCCGGGCGTTCTGCGCGCACTGCACTGTGTGTCACGCTGGGCACTGGTGTCGGCGGCGGCATTGTGATCGACGGTCGGATACATCGCGGCGTATCGACAATGGCGGGGGAAATCGGCCACATTCAGGTGAAGAACGACGGAGAACTGTGCAACTGCGGCCACCGTGGATGTCTCGAGACGCTGTCCTCTGCAACGGCTTTAGTGCGCCACGCGAAAGAAGCGGGGCTGGACGGTCAATCAGGAGATTTAACAGCGAAAGAAGTGTTCGATCTCGCCGATGCGGGCAATGAGGTCGCAAAATCGGTGGTTGCGGACATGATCCGCTGGCTGGCTTTAGGCATCTCCGTCGGTGCCAATCTGCTAAACCCCGATGTCATCGTCATCGCGGGTGGCGTCGTCAATGCGGGGGATTCCTTGATTGAGCCACTTCGAGCGGCATTCCAAGAAGAAGCGCTTCTGCGCGTGGCTCGCGCTTGCACCATCGTTCCTGCGACACTAGGCTCGCAAGCTGGCGTCCTCGGGGCTGCGCGGCTGGTGTTTCAGTGAATCAGGGCGGATTTGTGCATACAGAATGAGGTCGGGCGTACCTGCGCCCGACCTGTTTTGGTTAGTGAATGAATTCCTGAACGCGATCAAATACGTCTTCGGGTGTCAGCCCGTCTGCCGAAATCACTGGTACGTTGTTGACGACGGTTTGGATGCCCATAACATTTTTATCGGCGCCGGTGATCACGATGGCACACACGCCCGGTTGGGAATGTTGGTCTGCCGTCATGTCCACTACCTGACATCCACGCTCTTCGAGGTATTGCTTGACAGGAGTCAGTCCTTGTTCCACTGCAACAGACTTCATCGACATCGCCTCCATGACAGGAATCAATCGGGTACTGGGATATTGTTTGTATTCTGCCAAGGAATATTCGGTGAGCGATTTGCGTTGTGTCCCTACTGGGCGGTAATCTGGATACAAGTTTGGACGAGGAGGAATACATGTGGTCGTATTTCATATGATTTATGGATTTCTGTTGATTCTCCTAGATATTCTGGTCACCATCTGGGAGCTGTCAAGTCGCAACGGTGCTCCACGTGGTCTACGGGGTGCGGCAATTGGGCTCATGGACCTACAGATCATTATCGGGATTATCACGTGGATTACCGCGCGCCCTGCGGCGTCGTTCGTGTGGCATCCGATTTTCATGGTCGTCGCCATTATCATCGCGCACATCTTTACGGGCAGCCGCAGGAAAAAGACATCACGCGTCACCGGGTGGATCGTCACAGACGTGTTGTTAATTCTCGGGGCGTCGTTATTCCATGGGTAATGGGTAAACGCGGCGAGTAGAGGAGGGTATAGACGTGGTGCACACACATTGGGAGTACGACTCGATTTGCCCACACTGTGGGCGTACCAACCACGTCAAGGCCCCTGCTGGTGAACATGTCGTTCGTGTCCACTGTACGCACTGTTCACACGGCTACGAGTACACACACGTAGTCCAACAGTTTAGTGAAGTCGTGGATAGTGACGAAGAGAACACGTAATTCTATTGTGGCAATCAGTTTTCGGTACACCCCCAGTCAGCACCTTGGCTGGGGGATATTTACATGCTAGACTGTGTGACAAATACTGTGTGACAAATGTGGTTTTGCGAGGTGTTCGTTAGTGACGAGTATCTCCCTTGGCGGGTTCGGATCAACGCTTACAATGACAGAAGATTTTATCCATTTGCAGGTCGAGGAGTTACTTGGCTGGTTTCGTGTGCTCGAGGAGCCAGCCGCGTCCAGGTTATTCGATCACACGGTCAAGCGGACGCGGCGCCATAGACGATTATTGGCCGCATCGTCGTATTCCAGACTCGCTTTGTACCGCGAAGCGTTTTTGGTGATGTGCCAGAAACGCAACCGCATGGTGAGGGACAAGGCAGAGCACTTACACGCCTATCTTCGATGTATCGGGTTTTCCGAGGACGATGTGGCCCGCATCATGGGAGAGTATCGCGTGCCCGTGCTGGCCCCTGATAGTTACACCATGCAAAAGCCAGAGACGAACTCCGTTGAGGCAGCGCACGGCAGCATCGCGCAGTTATACACCCGCCTGCGAACGAGACGGCAAAGGTTCCTTGTTCTAACCAGCACTGTGATGGCGTTGGTCCTGATGATAGGCATCGTCAGCGCTTGTCCTGCATTGCGCCAACTTACCCGCGAATCCACCTTCATTCAGAGCATGAGGCACTGGTGGACACACCGTCACAACCCCTACGTCGACTGGTTGCCCTTTGTCCCAATGCTACCGAGCAGCCCCGTGCTCGGTACGCCTGACGTGACTGTTAATGAGGAGAGCACTAGTGAAACGCCGATGTTGTCGGCAAACTACGCATCGAGCGGCGTCGAGGTGGAAGTCCAGCAGGTCGAAGACTTGACGTTTTCAACGGATGGGTGGAAGGCTTTGGCTGGGATTGCGAATGTACGGGTCGATCCGTCGGGTCGCGACTTTGTATATACGGCGGATGGCGTGGCTTACCTGTTTTACCGAACGACCGGCCAGTGGAACCGCCAGTTGGTGCAGAAGGTGGTCGAGTCGCTTAAGCCGTATCGGGTTCTGCCGGAACTTGTCTTGTATCAGGCCTCCGGCGCTGCACACGGGCTGGATTTCACGCTCGCAAGACTCCATTTACCGACTGAGTATCACTTGCAAAGCACCCATCTGCTTAAGGCAACCACGCCGACTACAGGTGTGACGTACGAGGTTTATGAATGGACTTATTCGATCGGCGAATCAAACCGCTTTTTGACCATCGACCAGTCCACTAATGCGAACTGGTTCATGAAGCACTTTCAAAGTGACCTGTACGAACACAGGTTGCCAAATGAAGGAACGCTCGAACTATTCGACTCCGGTAAATCGACGAGTGTCATCGTTCCGGGTACGACGTCATTTATGCTGTTCACAAGTGGGGACAACGTTTCGTTCCTGAAGCGGATCGCCAGCCAAGATCTGCCTCGCACATAACGAGTGCGGGGCGCGGGCAGGCTAGAGTTCGCAAAGGGGGATGATACCGTGAGTCGAGAAGAGCACCATGAAACGCTGTCTGGTTTGGGTTTTTACTTTGAGGCGGAGGATTTGCCCATCGTCAATCAGTATCAAGGCGACTGGATTGTCACCGGGCCTGACGGGAAGCCGGACAATTATTGGGTCGTGACGACCGACGGCAAAGGTCACGCCATCTCGGGGCATCCAAGCCCTCAAGAAGCGCTTGACTGGGCCCGCAACAACGGTTGGTTGCCCGCGTACGTGGCGCCTTACGGCCGATACGTCGAAGGGGAGTTAGATGCCGTTGCGCTGCATGATTGGATTGCACGCGGCCGCCATGACAGGAAACACCATCGGGATGTTCACTGAGATTCAGATGTTATAGGGAAAGAGCTTCTGGTACTAGCAACACTCACCAACGACAAACAAGAGATCTCCTAGTAGAATCGATACCAAGATAACTTTCGGTCAATGTGTATCGTTCTTAAGGAGCTTTTTTCGTATGGTTGAGATGCTGCAAGTACAAATCAGACATCCTGGTGTGGCCCTTACCGACAAGGAGAGAAAGCTCGTCGACAGCTTGGTGCAACGAATTTGCGTCCATCATGTGCGTCGCAGACTTACTAGGCCCTTTCGAATTCGGCGCTCACTTGTCGACTCCATTCATCTGCTCGTCAATCAAGACGTCATCGTCGAAGACGGACTGACGGAGGATGAAGCGCGACTGATCATGGATGATTTAGCGAGTGACATTCGGCAGACGCTTGCGTACTGTGACGTGTCGGCCGAAGAAGTGGTGCTCACAGCTAAAGATTAGGGTTTGGGGCTTAGCGTCTACCGTGATACAATTGGGTCGAATCACGGAGGAGGCGCTTTTGCCCATGAAACTTCATATTTCCCTCTTTCAATTGCCGGACGGCATGTATGTGGCCACGTGCGCGGAAATTCCTATGTGTCAGGTGCTTCGACAGAACAAAGGACACGCGATTCAGGACGTGAAAAAGATGGTACAAAAGTTCCTGCAAGAGCGTGCTGAACACGGGCGACCGTTTATACCGGAATTGCGTGAGTTTGAGGTTGAAAATATTTCCTTAGACAATTGATTGACACGCGCCTCTAACCTTGATATATTAATGAGCGTTCGCTAATCGCTTGGGTCATTAGCTCAATTGGCAGAGCATCCGACTCTTAATCGGCAGGTTGAAGGTTCGATTCCTTCATGACCCACCAAGATGACGCGGGGTGGAGCAGTTGGCAGCTCGTCGGGCTCATAACCCGAAGGTCGCAGGTTCAAGTCCTGCCCCCGCAACCACATGGAGCTGTGGTGTAGAGGCCTAACATGCCTGCCTGTCACGCAGGAGACCGCGGGTTCGAATCCCGTCAGCTCCGCCATGAAAGAGGGTCCCCGAATGGGGGCCTTTTTTGCGTTGTTGGAGTCCGCGAGAAGCTGATACACCCGCGAGGCCGCAGGTTATTTTCGGGAAAAACGGGCGGATGCCCTAACCGCCGCGGCCCTTTGGCCATAGTGTATAGCGATGTTGAACACAAGAGGAGGATGCTTCATGTACGGTGTATTCGGTGGCTATACTCGCTGGGCGGTCGTGTTTCTAATCATCTTCGTTCTGTTCTTCCTGTTCGTTCCTGCCGGACCTGTAGCAGCTGCCACCTGCTAAACGTCCGTTTGTGACAAAAGGCCAAGGGCAACGCCAGCCGACAACAGTCGGTAGGGCTAAAAAAATGGACCTCGCGAAACGCGAGGTCCATTTCAAATTTCTGGGTTTATGCCTTTTGGAAGGATGGATCGGTGAACGGATGTGCCACCCAGCCAGCGGGATCGATAAAGAGGCGAACAGCCACCACTTTGCGCTCGTCGGTAAGCGTAAAGAAGTGAGGATTGCCTTCTGGGACGGAAATCACATCTCCAGGTTGGAGGATCACGTCGAAATACCCGTCATTTCCTTTGATGACAAAGATGCCACTACCCGCAGCGATGGCGCGTACCTCATCTTCTGTGTGCGTGTGCACCTCTTCAAATTTCTTAAGGAGTTCCTCAAGGTTCGGATTGGCATCGGAAAGCGAGATGAGGTCCCATTTCACATAGCCCCGCTCCGCGCTCAAATGCTCGATGTCGGACCGGAGTGCTTCGAGGATCTCTTCTTTTTGTTCATCGGTCAGGTCGTACTTGTCTTGCAAGTGGCTCGGAATCACGCTTACATCCCAGTGATTGTAGTACACGTCGTTTGCCGTCAGAAAAGAACGGACCGCTTCTTCACCTGCAATGAGCTCGCCAGTATTTCGAACGCGAATAGTAGCCACAGGCAAACCCTCCTAAAACACAATATTGACAAAACACATATGTCTACTTGTCGATTATCGTCTATCTTAGTGAACCACAGCGCATTTGTCCATGATATTGTGTGCAGTTCTGAAGGTTCGATAAAACTGGAATCATACGGAGTTATCCACTGTTTCAACAGACTTATCCACAGAAATGTGTGGACAAGGTTGTGTGTAATCTGTGAACTGCTTGTGGAAACATGATTTGTCAATCGCTTGATTCCTATTTTGTACTGTACAATACGCTATACACCGCATCGGGCGATATGCCATGATGATCTCGGAAAGCAGGTTGGAGGAGTTGAGGCTTCAGATGACAGAGCAGGACGCACGGATGGTCATCGCCACGTACCGTGTGGTCGATCACCAGCGGGCATTGGAGAAACGCGCCGAGGGCATAGCCGTCGGCCTGACAATAGGAAGTTGGACAGAACTGCCACAAACGCGTCATCAACAGGTTTCTGCACACTGTGGACAAGTTCAGGGGATTCGCGTCGTCGAAGAAGCGAATGACGGGCGCGTGATCGCGGAGATCTCGGTGGGTTATCCACAGGCGAACTTCGACGGGACATTTGCGGCACTTTTGACCACCGTATTCGGAAAGCTGTCGATGGATGGAGAAATCCGGTTGGTCGAGCTGCAAATTCCCGATGAGCTCGCGTTGCGATACCCAGGGCCGAAGTTTGGTGTGAGTGGCTGTCGGGACCGCTATGGAGTCATCGGGCGCCCCTTTGTGATGAGTATTTTTAAGTCGTGCGTGGGTCTAACCCTGCCAGAACTCGTCAGCCAATTTGAGGAACAGGCGCTTGGCGGCGTCGATCTCGTCAAGGACGACGAAATTTTCTTCACAGAGGCGTATGCGACGCCAGAGGCGCGCGTGGTGGCGTACAGACAAGCTGCCAGAGCGATCGCCGAACGGACTGGGCGCGAGACGGCGTACGCGGTGAATCTGAATGGCCCTGTTCATCAATTGCGCGAGCGCGCACGCCGACTGTCCGACCTTGGTGCGGGCGCGCTGTTAGTCAACATCGTTGCGTACGGGTACGACGTGGTCGCCGATTTGGCGGCTGACCCGGACGTCAATGTGCCGATTCTCGCGCATCCAGCAGTGTCTGGGGCACTCTATGGCGGGCATACATACGGCATCGAGGCGGACATTGTACTCGGCCAACTCGCGCGCATGGCTGGTGCAGATATGGCCATCTTCCCGTCGATGTATGGGTCTGTGACCCTTGGAACTACGGCGACAGAGCGGCTGATTGACCACCTTCGCAGGGGCACTGTGCACAAGCCGTCGCTCCCGGCCCCGTCGGCGGGGATTTACCCAGGTCTGGTTCCACAACTCTACGCCGACTTCGGGAATGATCTCATTGTGAACGCAGGCGGCGGAATTCACGGTCATCCACAAGGGCCCGCAGCGGGTGGGCAGGCGTTTGCCGAAGCCGTTCGCGCTGTCCAGTCTGGCAATACGCTCAGAGAGGCTGCCAAGGACAGCGACGTCCTGCGGATTGCCCTAGAGAAGTGGGGGACTAGGGATTGACGGTGCATGTGATTTGCGACTTCGACGGAACGATTGCGGAAAAGGACATGATTGCTGCGATCATGCGCGAGTTTGTACCGCGTGAAGCAGAGCCGATTATCCAGGATGTCTATCGCGGCAACAAGTCGATCCGGGTCGGTGTAGAGGAGATGTTTCGCCTGCTTCCCTCGGCGCGCTTCGAAGACGTTGCGGCGTTCGCAAAGGCGAATACGATCGTGCGTCCGGGTTTTCAACAGTTTATCCACACCTGTGGACAACTTGGTTGGAAAGTCGCGGTTGTCAGCGGTGGCTTCGATTTTTTTGTCCACCCAGTTATCCACAGTTTATCCACAGCTGTGGATATCTACTGTAATCGGCTGAATTTGACGGGGCCGCGTTGCGAGGTCGAGTGGGCGGTATCGTGCGACGCAACCTGCGAGGGCGGCTGTGGATTGTGCAAGCCGAGCGTGATGCGCAGCTTGGACGATGGACAGACATCGTTTATCGTCATTGGCGACGGTGTTACCGATTTTAAGGCGGCACAGGAGGCGAATTACGTCTTTGCCCGCGCGAGTTTGTTGGAGCTCGTCCGGGAACGGGGTATACCAGCCTCACCATTTGATACATTCTACGATGTCGACGACGTGATTCAGGACGGAGGGTCGAGTTTATATGACTACATTTGAAAAACAGGCGCAAACTGTGGCGTCCCTGGCGCAATTCTGCAGTGACAAGGGGTGGCTGCCTGCGACGAGCGGGAATCTCTCAGTGCTCGTCGACCGAGATCCGCTCGCCATCGCGATCACGCGCAGTGGTGCGGACAAGCAGCGCCTGCAGGTCGAAGACGTTCTACTCATCGACGACCAGATGCAAGTTCAGAGTGGTTCGCAGGGATATCGGCCATCCGCGGAGACCAGCGTTCATATCGAGCTGTATCAAAAGTTCTCGTGCGGCAGCATCTTGCATGTGCACACGGTGTTTAACAACCTCGTCAGCGAACTGTACGGCGACGTCGGGGCTGTACTCGTACGTCGACACGAGTTGTTGAAGGCACTTGGGCACTGGGAGGAGGACGCAGAGGTTCGCATCCCCATCGTCCCGAACTACGCGGACTTGACGCGCCTTGGCGAGGCGGTCGCGGAAGTGGCCACGGCTGACGTTCCGGCCGTACTGGTTCGCAATCATGGGATCTACGCGTGGGGTGAGACAGCACAGGATGCGCGCCGCCACCTGGAGGCCGTCGAGTTCCTCTGTGAATACCTTTACCGCCTTGGCGTCTCGCGGGTTGTTGGTTAGACGACCGCCCTGCCTGCCGTTCATCGAGCTGGCCTGAGCCAGAGACAGAAAGAGCGCACGGATGCTGCGAAGCAGCAAGCCGCTGCGCTCTTTTGCTGCCGTGACCGATCAGCGGACGGTTACGTGGTACTGCCGCAACCATTCGTTGGTCTCGTAGAGGTAGTGGAACATCTGAGCGGTACCCATGATTTGGCCGAACCACGGACGGTGCTCTGTCGCGTTGTGGCTGAGTGCGGCGAGTGCCCGTAACGCGTTTTCGTCCACGAATGGGTGGATAGGGGACGTCTTGTCGTCGAGCATTGCGAGTGCCTTGTCGCGTACCAGGGCAAGGTAGTCGGGGTTTGGCGTCGACGGGTATGGGCTCTTCTTACGATAGAGTGCATCTTCTGGCAGGTATCCTTCCATAGCTTTGCGAAGGATGCCTTTCGTCTCGTTGCCCACCGTCTTCATTTCCCACGGGATATTGAAGACGTATTCGACTAAGCGGTGATCGCAGAAGGGGACGCGAACTTCGAGCCCAGAACCCATGCTCATCCGGTCCTTGCGGTCTAACAACGTCGGCATGAACCGCGTGATACTGAGGTAGCCGATCTCGCGGATCCGCGCGTCACGGGCTGACTCCCCGGCGAGGCGAGGAACCTCTTCAAGCGCCTGTGCGTACCTTCGCTGTACGTAGTCCTGTGGTTGCACGAGCTGTTTTAGTTCGTCTGACATGATGTTGACCCGCTCGTGTAGACGTAGAGACCACGGGAACGTGTCGGCCTTGAGCGATTCTTCCCGGTGGAACCACGGATACCCGCCGAACACCTCGTCAGCAGCTTCCCCGGAGAGTGCCACCGTGACGTCCTTTTTCACCTCTTGGCAGAACAAAAACAGCGACGTATCGATGTCTGCCATCCCCGGCAGATCACGGGTAGCAAGCGGGTGAAGGAGATGCTCCGCCAGATCTGGCGTATCGAATATGACGCGATGGTGAATGCTGCCGATGTGCTCGGAGATGCGTTGTGCCCACGGGCCATCCAGGCTCTTTTGAAACGCGTTGGCCTGGAAGTGTTTTTCCATATCTTTAAATTCAATGGCGAACGTATGCAGTGCGTCGCGGCCCTGTTGCTGAAAGTACCTGGCAGCGATCGCAGAGACGACGCTGGAGTCAAGTCCTCCAGAGAGGAACGTGGCGATTGGGACGTCGGAGATGAGCTGGCGCTCGACGATGTCCACCATCAGTTCCCGCACCGTCTTGATCGTCTTTTCGAGCGAGTCGGAATGTTCGTAACTGCGCAGTTTCCAGTACTGATGGGTGCTGATTTTGTCGGGTGTCCCAATGAGGACGTGCCCGGCCCGCAGTTCTTCCACGCCTTCGTAAATCCCTAGACCAGGCGTTCGCGCAGGGCCAATGGCGAAAATTTCAGCGAGGCCCTCTGCTTTGACGACGGGATCTATCGAGGGGTGCGCAAGGATTGCTTTCAATTCGGACCCGAACACCACACCGTTTCCTATGCGGCTGTAGAAGAGCGGCTTCACACCGAGGCGATCGCGCGCCATGAACAGCCGCTGATTGAATTCATCCCAGATGGCGAATGCGAAGATCCCGTTAAACTTCTCGACACAAGCCTCACCCCACGCCACATAGGACACGAGGACGACTTCGGTGTCAGAGTACGATTGAAACTTGAAGCCCATCGCCAACAGGTCTTTGCGAATATCTTCCGTGTTGTAAAGTTCGCCGTTATAGACGAGGGTGTACGCTTTATCGCCGAACGATCTCGTCATAGGCTGGAGTCCACCGTCGGGATCGACGACGATGAGGCGACGGTGCGCAAAGACCGCGTGTGGATGTGACCACAACCCAGCCGTGTCCGGTCCTCTGGAATACAGCGTCTCGCCCATGCGTTTTACGGTCTGTAATTCACCAGACAAGTCGCGAGACCAATCCACCCAACCTGCAATTCCGCACATGAACTTATCCTCCCCACTGTTGTCTCTGTTCTTGTCAGGCCCAGGCGCCCAAAACATCCCGATACCCTATGCAGTGGGCCTTACAGGTGTGAAGGAAAAACGTCGTTTAGTCGACGCTCAGGATCTCGCTGACCAACTGTGACAACCAAGCTTGGCGATTGGCCTCTGCACGCGCTTCGATTTGTTCGTAGGTTGTCTTGTCGGGGAGTTTTGCGAAGAGTTCTCGGCTCGGGCCACCCAAGCGGTCGTTGGTGTTGACTTCGAAGAGCCAGATTTGACCTTCGTGACTCAGTCCGTAGTCGACCCCAACCTCGTCAAATTGGGCATAACTGTCCAATATTTCGCAGATTCGCAAACTGTATTGTTTCAAGTGCTGCAGCACGCGCGATTGTTTCGATCGCTTCGGGTAGAGCACCTCGAGCACCTCACGCGTGGGGAAGACGTCGCCGTGTCCGGTACCTAGATTGGACACGAGGCTTCCTTGTGCAGCGACGCGCGCCAGCGATCCGGCGAATACCCAGCAATCCGATTCACGCTGACACAGAACGCGAATGTCGAACGGTCGATTTCTCCATGTTGCAACTGGCGCCGCCTGCTGTACAATCGTGGCAATGGGATCGTACATGAGCGTAAGGTCTTGGACGAGTTGTGCGATGTGTCGATATCGTTGAACTGGACCCGTTTGCTGTCGAAGTATCCACGCCTGCTCGCCGGACCGCTCACACTTTGCGATCTGGTGGCCGCCCCAGGTGTTGATTGGCTTCACATACCAAGCGTTGTACTTGGTGAAATCATTTGTCATACACTGGCTTAGTAGTTGGGTAAATGGGAGTTTCAGTCCCTGCACTATGTCGTGCGAAAGCGCGAGGTGCATCTGCCATTTGTCTAAGTACATGCGACTCAAATCGATTTGTCCGCGCGTCACCCGATGACCCCCTTCGCGTCAGCGTATGCGCCCGGACCCGCCAGTGCGTCGACGACCAGGCCCAGAGGAGGATGATCGGATGGCGGTCTATAACGTGACAGAATGCTTGGCAACAGACATGCTCGCATCCGCAGAGGTGCAGCGGTTTTTAACCTGTTCTTGCCAACAGTGCGCCAATGACGTGTTGGCCTTGGCCTTGAATCACCTCCCTGTTCGCTACGTCTCCACAGACCAGGGGAGCGTGTTTGTCAAGGCGGACTACCTTCACTCGCAGTGGCAATCGGATGTGTTGGCTGAACTCATCCGCGCTGCGCAGCGAGTTGGGCTTCAACCGCACCACGACAAACTAAGGACAGAAGGAGCTTGACGTGATCGTGCAAACCGGTACATCGGACGAGGACTTTATGCGACTGGCACTCGTTGAGGCGAGGGCGGCGGGTGCGCAGGGGGAGGTCCCGATAGGTGCGGTCGTCGTGCACGAGGGGGAAGTGGTCGCCGTGGGATCGAATTTGCGCGAAACATGGCGCGATCCGACGGCACATGCGGAGCTCATCGCCCTGCAGGCAGCAAGCCGGAGGCTTGGAACCTGGAGATTGACAGAGTGTGACTTATATGTTACTTTAGAGCCCTGTCCTATGTGTGCTGGTTCCATCATGTTGGCCCGGATTCGGCGTTTGGTGTACGGTGCCGACGACCGGAAAGGTGGAGCAGTCACCTCAAAACTCTCCCTTTTGGAACCCGGTTTATGGAATCACACGCCAAACATTACATCTGGTGTTTTGGCGGATGACTGTGCTAATATATTGAAGGACTTTTTCAGGGCTGTTCGCGAACGGCGAACAAAGCTTTGATATGTTCCGTGGCATTGTGGAGAGATGTCTGAGTGGCCGAAAGAGCTCGCCTCGAAAGCGAGTAGCTCTGCAAGGGGCTCGTGGGTTCGAATCCCACTCTCTCCGCCATACATTGTAATTCATTGCATCGCGCAGTTCATAAACGATAAACGTGATGTCTGACCAAGACCCGACTGGGTCCCATGCGGCGAAAACTTCCGAACCGTGTCAGGTCCTGACGGAAGCAGCACTAAGGGAGACCTTTCGGGCGACGTGGGAGTGCCTAGTCAGGTCTTGGTCAGACGTCACGTACGAAAGTAGGCAGGCCTTTGCGGGCCTGCCTTTTTCATGTTGCGGGGAGGCGCCCTTCTGCGCCATCTTCCAGTGTATTCGACGAGGTGGATAGAATGGTGTGTGCATTGCGGACACTGAAGAAAACGGGACGCGATGGACGCTGCGTTTCACGGTGGGTTGGGATAACGGTGGGGATCAATGTGTTTCTCGACGACCGGCGACAGGCCCCCGACGGCTTCACGTTGGTAAAGCGCTATGAGCGATGCGTTCGGTTGCTGGCGACGGGGCAGGTCGACAAACTTTCATTGGATTACAACTTGGGGAAGGGTGAGAAAACCGGTCTGGACGTGGCGAAATGGATCGTGCAACAGCACACATGGCCACGTGAAATCTACATTCACTCATCCAATTTTCTCGTGCGTCAAGCGATGTCCAAACTCTTACGGCAGCATGCGCCCGAGCATGTCGTCATTCGCAGCAGAACGTTCCCTGTTGGCGTGCAAGCACTCGTCATTTCCATTCTCGCGGGTGGAATTGGCTGTGCCCTGGGACTTCATGCGTATGCGTTTCAGGCAGCTCCCACGTATTGGCCGAACGTCTGGGGGGTAGGATTGCTCACGGCTGTGGTCGGCCTCGCGCCTTGGAGCTGCTGGGTCGCGGCACGTCGAAATCAAAGCGGGAAAAGGGGGTAATGGTACGGTTTTTGGGCGCTTTCCAACCGCGTTTTGTCGGAAGATGTCGAGTTACTAGAAGTTTTGTCAACCGGGAGGATTTCTATCTTTCTGTCAGAAATAAATCCCGTACATAGAACTCTTCAGAACTCTTCGAGGGGACTGGTGATGAGTATGAAACAACAGCATCCTATATTTTCTGTTGAACCAGACCTGTTACCCGACACACAGCTCCTCAATGCAGGGATTCTATACTTGGCCAAAGATGGTAGTATGGCGGTCTTAAACGATATTTCCGCTGAACTTATCGGCATGCCGCAGGCGACGGGATCGATTGTCCCCATCGACATGGCGCTTTCCGAGGACAGCGATGAATACCAAGTGCTTCAACACATCCTCCAGACCGAATGCGAATATCGCGACGCGGTCGTTCGCTGGGAAGTGGGCAACGACGTGCGGCACGTGCTCATGGATACGTTCGTGCACCAATCCCAAGACGGTCAAGTCTACGGCATGTACATCGTGATGAAGGACATGGGGAATTTCGCCGCGCTCGACCAGCAGACGCAGCGCGTCGAAAAAGTGGCCACGGTGGGCAAAGTAGCCGCCGGGATCGCCCATGAGATCCGCAATCCACTCACCACTGTGAAAGGTTTCCTGCAAGTGCTTGAGGGGCGCCTCCACAACGGGTTGATGGATGAAGAGATTCAGTATGTCGAAGTGATGATGAGTGAAATTGAACGCGTTAACGCACTCGTGGCGGAACTTCTGTTGCTGTCTAAACCCACCAAGTTGGACAAGCGCACGTTCCCGCTGGCGGAGTTGCTTCAGGAGATTCAGCCTTGGATGCAAGCGGTGGCGAGGGACCACGGTGTGAAATTCGTCTACGACGTACCAGCTGATTTCGCACTCTTCGGGGACCGGGACATGTTGCGGCAACTGCTGCTTCATCTCATCAAAAACGCCATCGAGGCGATGGATGTCGACGGGAGCTTATCGATTGGGGCGAGAATGGTCTCCGGCCGCACGGAAATCTACATCTCCGATACGGGTCCGGGCATTCCCTACTACCTCGTCGACAAGATCTTCGATGCATTCTATACCACCAAGGACAAGGGAACAGGACTTGGACTTGCGATTTGTGAGCGCATCGTAGCGGATCACGGCGGGAAGATTCTCGTATCCTCCAAGGGGTTTGGCACGACATTCACGATTTCACTGCCGGGGCCGAGCCAGCACAGTGCAAATTTATTCCTTCCCAATCAAGCGCATTCTCTTCTTTCGTAATTCTTAGTTGCAATGAAGTGCTGTATCGCTGCCGTTTCCTAGAACCTCCTTTCGCATATGGTTGGTCGCGTCCCTTCCGCTGTGGTACTGTAAAACCTAGAGGGAGGGGCGTCTGTGTCCTACCAAGCACTCTACCGAATTTGGCGTCCTCAGTCGTTTTCCAATCTGATGGGACAACCGCATGTGCGGCAGACTTTATCCAATGCCATTACATCGGGCAAAATCGCGCACGCCTACCTGTTCTGTGGCCCGCGCGGCACGGGCAAGACCAGTGCGGCGAAGTTGTTTGCCAAAGCGGTCAACTGCGAGCATCCAGACGGAGCCGAACCGTGCAACGCGTGTAGTGCGTGTGTATCGATCACGAACGGATCGAATGTCGACGTCGAAGAAATCGACGCGGCGTCGAATCGGGGTGTCGATGAGATCCGCGAATTGCGGGATAAGGTTCATTACGCGCCGACGACCGTCAAACGAAAAGTGTATATTGTCGACGAGGTCCACATGTTGACTACGGAGGCGTTCAACGCACTCCTGAAAACGTTGGAGGAGCCACCGGCGCACGTTTTGTTCGTCTTGGCGACGACGGAAGCGCACAAGATTCCAGGGACAATCGTCTCGCGCTGTCAGCGCTTCGACTTTCACAGGATTTCCACGGAGACCATCGTCGAGCGGCTGCAAGAGGTCGTGCAGCACCAGGGTTGGGCCTGTGATGCGGGCGCTTTGTGGAAGTTGGCGGAAGCGGCAGATGGCGGGCTGCGCGACGCGCTCGGTCTCTTGGAACAGGCGGCCGCGTTCGGCCAAGGCACCATCGACGAGGCTCAGGTGGCGAGCGTCATCGGCGGCGTCGACACCAAGGCGCTGCTCGAACTGGTCGGTGAATTGCTCGACGCTTCATACTTGGCGGCGCTCGAACGGATATCGTCGTGGTATGCAGGGGGCAAAGATGCGAGCCGTATCGCATTTGACTTATTGCAAGTGCTGCGCGATTTGTTTATTGTCATGCTATCTCCGAATGACGACGCGCTGCACGGGAAGCCAGTAGCTCCGTATCGAGCGATTACAGAACGGGCATCCTGCAGTGCGGACTGGCTCTTGAACGGCGTTTCGAAATTAGGCGAGTTATATACGCAACTGCGCTACGTGGAACAACCGAGACTCGCGCTCGAAGCGAGTCTGTTATCCATCGCCACGGCACCGAGGGCAAGTGCACCGGTGCACGCAGCTGGACATCCGACACAAGTTCCGCCTGCAGCAGCGGTGGCTGCTGCGGCAGTTGTGCAACCGACGCCGCAAGCGACATCACACCCTGTTCAACCTGCAGCCAGCGAGCCGCAGGTGTCGGACGAAGGCGAAGCGACCGACGAGGCCATCGCTCGCCGCCGCAGGGCGCGGGCCGCGGATCAGCGCGCCGCCGCCGCAGGGCGCAAGCGAGAGACGTTGGAGCGGCTGTACGCTGAGCGGAACGTCGCCTTCGAGCATACGGTTCGGGAACGTTGGGGCGATGTGCTTCACAAAGTGAAGCAGGATCGCATTCAATCCCATGCTTGGCTGATGCATGGTGAAGTGGCGATGGCCACGGATTTCGCTGTTGTCCTGTCGTTTGCCAGCCGCATTCATCGCGAGGCGGTGATGAAGCCAGCGGATAGACAGGTGATCGAATCGGCCATCTCTGTCATGCTGGAACGCGAGATGCAGATCTTTGCGCTCTTGAAGGAAGATTGGGATGAATTCATCACATCGCTTCAACACGACGGCGATGCGAGCGGAAGTGCTCCCGAACAAGACCTTGTGGAGCGTGCACGGGCGTTGTTTGGCCCAGATAAAGTGATTGTAGAAACTGAGGAGTGAAAACGATGAAAAACATGAACCAATTGATGCGACAAGCGAAGAAAATGCAAGAAGATATCATGAAGGCACAAGAGGCACTGGGTGAGCGCTCCGTTGAGGGTACCGCTGGCGGCGGGGCCGTCAAGATGGTGATGAATGGGCACAAAGAGCTGATGTCTGTAGCAATTAGCCCGGACGTGACGGATGACGTCGAGATGTTGCAAGACCTTATCCTCGCCGCGTTTCAAGACGCACACCAAAAGGTGACGGAACTGACCGAGTCGGAGATGGGGAAATATACAAAGGGTATGAACATCCCGGGACTGTTCTAAGATGTGGGGATATCCAGAACCTGTTTCACGCATGATTGAGCAGTTCATGAAGTTGCCGGGCATCGGGCCGAAGACAGCGGCCCGACTGGCGTTTCACGTGATGGAAATGGACGAGAAAGACGTTGACGAATTCGCGAAGGCTTTGAAGGACCTCAAGACCGGTTTGACCGAATGTGCGACGTGCTGCAACATCACAGAGAAGAGCCCTTGCTCCATCTGTTCGGATGCACGGCGCGACAAACTCGTGATCTGTGTCGTCGGCGAGCCACGCGATGTCGTGGCGATGGAACGGACACATGAGTACAACGGAACCTACCATGTACTACATGGCGCCATCTCGCCGATGGAAGGGATTGGCCCGCAGGACATTCGCATCAAAGAGCTCGTCACCCGAATCGGTGAGGAGGACATTGACGAAGTGATCCTGGCGACGAACCCGAACGTCGAAGGCGAGGCGACCGCCATGTACATCGCTCGACTATTAAAACCATTCTCCCTAAAGGTGACGCGCATCGCGCACGGTTTACCAGTCGGGGGAGATTTGGAATACGCCGACGAGGTAACTTTAGCGAAGGCCTTAGAAGGGCGTCGGACGATTTAGTTCACCACGTGAAGCCCGCAGTAGTCTCTTTTCTTGCTACCAAAAAAGCATAGTCATAATTCGCCTCCTTGCCGCCTATGATCTACTAAGCTTTGGACAAGGAGGCTGTTCTATGACGTCGTCCGAATCATCGATGGAGGCGCAGGTTTCTCAGGCGCCACACGCCACTGTACCCGATCCGCACACCGCTCCCTTACATCCAAGCCACCAACTCAATGTGTCACAATTGGACAAGGCAGCATTTTTAACGGAGATCTTGAAGAGTCGCCGCGAGCTGATGATTGCAAGACAGCAATTTGAGCAAGTTTCCGACCCTCTACTCGTCGATCACGTCGTATTTCGCATCGGCGCCGCCGAACGTCAACTCAATTTTTTGTTCCGGCTCGCGCGAGAGAACGACGTATCGTTTGATGGCCTGCAGTGGGAATGGAGAGACGAGGCGTGGCGGGTCGATTAGAGGGGGGAAATCCGTGCATATTCCAGCCATGTGGTTGTGGGTCGGCGTCATTGTCGTCGTCGCCTTCTTAATTGGGCAGTTCTTTCGAAAACCCGGAACTGTTGCCTGGATCATCTTGAGGAACTGCGCCCTTGGCTGTCTGTTTGTGTTCGCGGTCAATTGGGTGGGGACCTATGTAAACTTTCACCTGCCGTTTAATCCTGTCACAGCGCTGACGGCAGGGTTTTTAGGATTACCTGGGGTGGCTGCGCTCGTGGCGCTCAAGTTGTGGGTCCTTGCAGGGTAGTTGACCGCCATCGCCGGTCAACTACCTTCTTTGTCTTGTCCTCGTAGGTTGCGTCGGCCGTTGGTTGCGGCTGATGCGTTGACCGAACTTCACGAGATATCTTCCCACCCCCGGGACGGAACGCAACTCCTCTTTGCGCAAGGTGCCGGATCGAATGATCAGGAAGAGGTAGACGATGGCTCCTAAGCCACTGGCAATCAGGAGTTGCAGGACGTAGACGAGACGCTTCTCCCCTAGTAGAGACGTAAGTCCCATATGCAAAAGCAGGTTGACGACGAATAAGAACATCACGAGAACCAGCGATGCCACGAGAAATGGCATCATGATGCGCCGCACGGAAAAGTGCGCCTGTCCATATTTCTTGACGGCCAGGATGTTGAGTGCGGACGAGATCAAGTAGCCGATGGTCGTGGCCAATGCTGCGCCGATGACTGAATGCAGGGCCAAAATCAGCACAAAGTTGAACAAGGTCTTCACGGCAACGCCGATAAACATGTTGCGCACGGGTCGGTACATCTTGCCAAGTCCCTGCAGGATGTACGTCGAGATGAGCTCCAGGCTCGAGAAGATGCTCATGAATGAAACGGTCGAAATGATCGACCATCCGGCCGACGCTCCGAAGATGGATTCGTTGATCGGTTTGCTCAATACGAGCAGCACGGCAGCCGTCGGAAAGCTGATGAGAAACATGCTGCGCAGCGTAAAAACGATGCTCTCTTGGACTTTGGTGTGATCTCGCCTCGCCTTCGCTGACGAAACGGCAGGCAATACCGCGACGCCAATGGCATACGCGAACGCCATCGGCAACTGTACTAAATACATAGCCTGACGAGTGAGGATGCCGTAGTTCGTGGTCGCTTCCTGAAACGTCTGCCCGACCGTTTGCAACAAATTCGTTACCGTCCAAGAATCCACCAGGTTTGCGATGGGGACGACGAGGCCGCCCAGGCTGACTGGAATAGCCAGGCGGTATACCATTCGCAAAATCTGCCCATCGCGAAATGGGCTCTCCTCGTATCCATTGGCGCGCTCGGTGCGCCGCAGGGGCTGCACCGCCACGATCAACAGGACAAGTCCTGCGACGCCGCCGACAAACCCGCCAAACGTCGCGGCGGCGGCTCCTTCAATGCTCTTGCTCATCCCGAGGCGCCTGACTACCAGATAAGCGCCAACGACCATCGCGATAACGCGAAACAACTGCTCGACCGTCTGCGAGTAAGCAGGCGCGGCGAGGCGCTGGAATCCCTGAAGATATCCACGAATTCCACTCATCGCAGGAATCACGAGAAGCATGAGAGACACGGCGCGGATGGATGGGACGTTCTGGGCGACGGATGCCTTAGGGTTCTTCAACGAGATGAGATGCGCAAATACAGGTGCGCCAAACCACATCAACAAGAACGCGATCACGCTGAATACCAACAACGACCGCATGGTTACACGATAGATATGTTCAACGACGGCCCGGTCACCGGTGGCCCGCCGTTCGCTTACAAGTTTGCCCATAGCAAGTGGGAAGCCACTCGTCGCTAGCTGCTGAAGGATGTTGTAAACAGAGTACGCATTTGAGTAGATGCCGAGACCGGCGCCGCCAATTAGCGCCGTGACTGGGATGATCCACACAAGGCCCAAGACCTTCGCGAGCGCGACACAGACGACGTATAAAGAGGCTCCACGGGCGAGGCTCGACGAACCTGTTCGACTCACCTCTCCACCTCCGTTTCGACAAGCATTATAGCACAGCGGATGGCTACGAAGCGGAGGACTTCACACGCATGCCTGAAACAAGGGCGAGCCTTGCTCATAAGGTGTTGTGAAGACCGGGGGTGGGCACGCGTGATATTCAGTATTGTGACAATGGTTGCCCTCGCTGTGGCAGCAAACTTGGATAACGCGGGCGTCGGTATCGCATACGGCGTGCGCAACATTCAGATCTCTGCACTTGCAAACTTTATCGTCGCCGCGATATCTGGCATTGCCACGGTTTTATCTGGGTGGGTGGGGCGCGTCATGAGTCACTACATTCACCCGACTGTCGCGTCGTACATTGGCGCTGTGGTCATGTTTGGCGTGGGGCTGTGGGTGCTGAGCGAGCCACTTCGAGCCAAGAGAAAAGAGCGGAAAAAGAGACAGGCAAACGTGATTGGCCGCATTCTTGAAGATCCGTCTGTCGCCGACTTCGACCAATCTCAAACCATTAGTTTGACAGAGGCGACAGTGCTAGGCGTCGCACTCGCAATGAACGCGTTCGCAGGCGGTTTCGATGCCGGCGTGACGCATCTGAACATCTGGTGGATGGGATTGTTCGTAGCAGTGATTTCCTATTTGCTCTTAGGTTTCTCCGCCTTTTTTGGACGCCGTTACGCGGCGCGGGCGCTGGGGAATCACGCGACACTGTGCGCTGGGCTCTTGCTTTTGGCGATTGGAATTCACCAAATTTGGTAGGTACGTATAGACAAGAGCAAATAGAGTCAAAAATAAAAGATAGGTTATCGATGTTCTGTAGAGCGTCATAGGTAGGTGAGTCTAGCTTGGGAACCCATCCAAAGGAAATTTCATCGTGCATCATCTGTCACCAGGGGAAAGATCAGGGTATTCGCATTTGCGGTCAATTCATCTGTAGCGACTGCGAGCGCGATATCGTGAACTCGGACGTCCGTGACGAGCATTACCAACACTACGTGAACGAAATGAAGCGGATTTGGTTGTCTGCGTTGACGCTGGGTCACTAATGCGCCGTTTGTGAAGCTAGATACATTCGCTGTGAACACAGACCTTTGATCGCACATTGACACAGTTGTGACAAAGCGGCTGCGAAGAAGTTTCACGCTTCTTCGCAGCCGCTTTGTCGCGTCTTCACTTGAACTGGGCGTTGCCCACTCGCGGGTGGCATCGCTATCATAAGAGAGATATCAATTTGAATGTAGGGAAGACCATCCTTTGACTGATAAACAACCTGAAACACCGATTATTGACGCCCTTGTCGCGCACGCCATGCGCGAGAAAGTATCGCTCCACGTACCAGGGCATCACCAGGGCCGGGCCTTGCCTGCACCTCTCCAACAATGGCTCGGCCAGGCCACGAAGTTAGACGCCACGGAGTTACCAGGGCTCGATAATCTACATCACGCCGTCGCCTGCATTCAAGCGTCCGAGCGCTACACAGCCGGGCACTACGGCTCACGACGCTGTTTTTATAGTGTCAACGGGGCGACGGCCTGCGTGATGGCCGCGATTGCAGCTTGCGTGCAATCGACAGGCAAGAGCACGGTGCTGATGCTTGGACCGTGTCACGTGAGTGCGTGGCGGGGACTCGTGTATGCGGATGCAGAAGCTCTGTTTGTTCCGAGTCCGTGGCGGGAGGACCTGTCGACATTTGGACCGCCGGACGTGCGCCAGTTGGCCGACGCCTTGGCGGTGGAAGACGACATCGCGGCGGTGTTCGTGACGTCGCCGACGTATCAGGGCCTGGTAGCTCCTGTCCAGGCTCTGGTCGAGGTCGCTCATCGCCACGGCGTGCCCGTGATTGTCGACGAGGCGCACGGGGCGCACTTCGGGCTCGTCGAAGGCCTGCCAAGGCACAGTGTGCAGGAAGGGGCCGACGTCGTCGTTCAGAGCCCGCACAAGACGCTGCCGTGTCTGACGCAGGCTGCTTGGGTTCACTTGAATGGGACACTCGTCGAGGAGAAGGTGCTCGAGGAGCGGCTTCTCTTCCTCCAAACTACTAGTCCGTCCTATCTGCTTTTGGCGTCTTTAGACGGCGCACAGGCGTGGCTGCGTGGGGAGGGGCCAAGCGAGGCAACGCGGACGCTTTCGCGCCTCGGTCGGTACCCGCGTGCGAAGGGGCCAGACCTAGAGGTCGACCCCATGCGGTGGTGGATCCCGACGGGGTCGGCTAGTCGCAGTCAGCAGCTCGACGGAATGTTGCAATCTCGCGGCGTCTTCACAGAGTTTGCAGACGCGTTCGGGGTTCTCGCCATCTTTGGTTTCGCTCAGCCCGACCACGAATATCGGCGGTTTTTCGAGGTCTTGCAACAGTGGCGAGAGGATGAGGTCGCAATCCCTTCTGAACGCACCTCGGTCCACGCCATCTATCAGCTCGGCAATCGGACGCGGACGGTCTTGCGACCGCGCGAAGTGGCGCAACGAAAGCGCGTTTCAGTCCCGCTCGCACAGGCGCGGGGGCGCATTCTCGCGGCTCCGGTTGCGCCCTATCCGCCCGGCGTTGCGGCGCTGTGGCCAGGGCAGGAGATCACAGGAGAACAAGTCGCTTGCCTCGCGGAGTGGATTTCGCATGGTGGAGTGGTGGTCGGGATCGACGATAGAGAACAGTTGGAGGTTATCGAGTGAGGGAACGCGGTTTATTTATCACGTTTGAGGGCATTGATGGGGCAGGTAAGACCACTCAGGTCAAGCGGTTGGCAAGTGCGCTCGAGGCGGCCGGGGTGGATGTCGTATGTACGAGGGAGCCCGGCGGAACGAAGCTTGGCGACGAGATCAGGGCGCTCTTATTGAGCCGGGACAACCAGACGATGACGCCGCGAACGGAGGCGCTCTTATACGCTGCTTCGCGGGCACAGCACGTCGAAGAAGTGATTCTACCGAGCCTTGAAGCGGGAAAAGTAGTCCTTTGCGATCGATTTGTCGACGCTTCCATCGCCTATCAAGGGGGTGGCCTCGGCCTCGGCGAACAGGCGGTGGCGCGTCTCAATGAATTCGCCGTGAACGGCGTCATTCCAGACGTCACCATCTTATTTGAGCTGCCGGTTGAGGACGCCCGGAAAAGACTCTGCCAGTCGCGTGGCACGAGTCAACTCGACCGCATCGAAGCTCGCGACGCCGCATATTTTAGTCGTGTCCAAGCTATTTTTGCGAAACTCGCAGAAAGAGAACAAGAGCGAATCCACGCCGTGGATGCTCGCCTGCCCGTGGATGCACTAGAGCAGGAAATTTACCATATTGTATGGAAATACATCAGGATTCCAAAAAACCTTGAACGGTAGGTGGACCAGGATGAAATTGGTAGTAGCCGTTGTGCAGGACAAGGATAGTGCCAAATTGGCCCAGAACCTCGTGAAGGCGAACATCAGGGCGACAAAGCTCGCATCGACGGGCGGCTTTCTCCACGCAGGCAACACCACATTTTTAATTGGTACCGACGACGACAAGGTCGATGACGTCAAGGAAATTATTCAACATTCGTGTAAAGCGCGCGAGCAGGTCGTTGCTCCGATGTCGCCAATGGGTGCGAGTATGGAGTCGTACATCCCGTACCCGGTCAACGTCCAAGTTGGCGGAGCGACCGTGTTTGTGCTTGACGTCGAGCAATTTGAACAGTTTTGATCTGATCAACCGCTTGGGAGATAGACGAAAGATCATCGGAGTCCACGGAAGGTGTGTTCAGCTATGACTCACTCCATCATCCCGCCTTCAGACTCGTTGATTCTGCCCGCCGCGATATTGGACGCGCTTGCGACCGATCGGATGCCGCACGCCGCCTTGCTCGTCGGAACGAGCCGTGCGACGAACCTGGCTGCGAGATATATTGCGCAAGCTCTGCTCTGCGAGGGCGACGTTCGCCCTTGCGGGCAGTGCAGTGCATGCATCAAATTCCACGCGGATGTCCAGACTGACTTCTTGGAAGTAGGCGGTCAGGCCATCAAGACGAGCGAGATCGAAGCGATGCAACGTTGGCTGCCCGTTCGCGGCCACAGTGGTAAGAAGGTATATACCCTGTATGGAGCGGACCACATGACGGGCGTGGCGGCGAATCGTATTTTGAAGACGCTCGAAGAGCCACAGAGCGGCGTTTTTGCACTTCTTACCGCGCTCGGGCGGCAAGCGGTGCTTTCGACCATCCGATCGCGCTGTACGATCTACACCATCACCGAATCCGGAGCTGCTCCACACACCGATCCCCAGGTTGTTCCATTGCTGGATGGAGCTACACAGCGGACGGAAAATCATTCGTTTGATGGTTTTGTTGATAAAATGATAAAATGGACACAGATGTGGCTGGTCGACAAAAGTCCAGCGCTCATCCTCGCTGCCCAGTGGCAGTCCTATTGTGAAGAAGTATCTCCGGCGGATAGCTTGACGCTACTCGTCGAATATCTTCGTGACATCTTGCATACTCGTGTCGGTCAGTCGAGCATTCGCTTTCAGGACTGGGAAGCCTCAATTAAGCGCATCGCTCCCATACTCGAAGTGAGGCAGTGGACGCGCGTCATCGAGATTGTACTCGATAGCCGTCAGCGATTGGAATCCCACGTCGCATCGCTGCTGAATTTTGAGCAGATGTGCATCCGACTACGGGAGGTTTTGCCGGATGTATGAGATTGTCGGTGTTCGTTTTAAGCCTGCCGGGAAGATTTATTATTTCGCTCCAGGCGATTTACCGATACACAAGGATGCACACGTTATCGTCGAGACCGCGAGAGGGGTCGAGTACGGAACAGTTGTTGTGGACAAGCGTGAAGTGTCGGAGGACTCCGTGGTGCTGCCGCTCAAGCAGGTGATGCGGATAGCGACCTCGGACGACTCGCAGACGGTCGATGAAAACCGTTCGCGAGCTCGTCAAGCTATGATGATCTTCCGTGAGAAGGTGGAAAAGCACTCGTTGGAGATGAAACTCGTCGATGCTGAGTACACGTTCGACCGCAATAAATTGATTTTTTACTTCACGGCCGAAGGCCGGGTTGATTTCCGGGAACTCGTGAAAGATCTCGCGAGCGTGTTCCGCGTTCGAATTGAATTGCGTCAAATCGGCGTTCGGGATGAAGCCAAAATCTTGGGTGGCATCGGGCCGTGTGGGCGCCTGTTGTGTTGTTCCACATGGATGGGGGAATTTGACCCTGTCTCGATTCGCATGGCAAAAGATCAGAGCTTGTCGTTAAACCCATCGAAAATTTCGGGCCTATGTGGGCGTTTGATGTGTTGCCTGAAATTTGAGAACGATTCTTACCAAGGCGAAGACGCAATGGCGTAAGCGGGGTCGGTACGGGCCATGGACAAACAGTCGTTATTCGTGCAGGTTGCCAATCTCGAAGAGCGGATTGGCGAACTATATGTAGAACTAGGCACGTTAAAGCAAAAGATTCAAGATCTGATTGAGGAAAACCAACGTCTTGAGCGAGAGAACGAGCACTTCCAACAAGAATCGCTTGGAAAGCAAAGCGCAAATGGGCCGGGTTCAGCTCAAGACAATTTAACACGTATTTATCGAGAAGGTTTTCACATTTGCAATGTCAAGTATGGGAGCTTGCGCACTGAGGGAGAATGTCTTTTCTGCCTGTCGTTTATCCAGAAGACCTAAAACAGTGCGGTTCAGAACGGGGTTTGACCCGTGTGTGGAAAGAGCCCCGATTGTGACGTCACGACAAGCCCGTTCGAGAGAACGGGCTTTTTTATAGGCGGTGGTACAGATGGTTCACGTAATGAGGAACAACGCAAACGAGGGGCCAAAATTATACGTGTGCAGCACACCGATCGGGAATCTTTCGGATGTGACTCACCGACTGCTGGATACGCTGCGCAGTGTCGATGTGGTCGCTTGCGAGGACACGCGCCACACGCGAAAATTATTGACGCACTTCGATATTCATCCAGAGCAACTGATCAGCTATCATCAGCACAACGAGCAATCCCGCCAAGGGTTTGCGCAACAGGCCTGGGACGAGGGCAAGTCGATCGCGCTCGTTTCCGATGCCGGGACACCGCTGTTGTCCGACCCAGGCGCGGTCATCGTCGATACGGCAATAGAGCGTGGGATCCCCGTGATTCCCGTTCCAGGGCCAAGTGCTCTCTTAGCAGGGCTGGTCGGCAGCGGGCTGCCGATGACGCCATTTGCCTACCTTGGATTTCCGCCGAGATCGGCAAAGGGCGCTAAGGAGTGGATCGAGCCGTTTCGGTCACTTCAGGCGACGCTCGTGATGTACGAGTCACCGCATCGACTGCACGCGACGCTTCTATTCTTGCAGGAACAGCTTGGCGACAAGAATGCCGTGTTAGCCAAGGAGCTGACCAAGCAGTACGAGACGTTCGTGCGCGGCACATTGTCGGAGCTCGTTCTCTACAGCGAGGAGGAGAGCGTTCGCGGGGAGTTCGTCATCCTCGTCGACAATCGCGGCTCGCGAACAGATGAAGCATCGCCGGCGGACCAGATGGAAGAAGCGGTGCAATTTGTGATGGAACGCGTGGCGGCGGGAGAACGGCACAAGTCGGCCGTGCAGGCAGCCACCGAGAAATACGGGGTCAATCGCAGGGCGTTGTACAACGAGACGCTATCTCGAGAGGAGACGTGACGGGCGAGATGCTAGAAAAGGCTGGTGCGTCTGCACCAGCCTGATGTTATCTTCTTTCGTGATCAGGAACTCATTTCGGCGATACAGGATGGGCAGATGTTCTTGCCTTTAAAGTGAATGATCTCATCCGCTTGACCACAGAAAATACATGCAGGCTCATACTTCTTCAAAATGATCCGGTCGCCATCGACGTAGATTTCCAGCGCATCTTTTTCGCCGATGCCCAATGTGCGACG
The DNA here is from genome assembly GCA_029166985.1 of Alicyclobacillus fastidiosus. Taxonomy (GTDB): domain Bacteria; phylum Bacillota; class Bacilli; order Alicyclobacillales; family Alicyclobacillaceae; genus Alicyclobacillus; species Alicyclobacillus fastidiosus_A. Next base: position 227,516 of record CP119138.1, read on the forward strand.
CAGTTCGATTGGAATGACGACACGTCCTAGTTCATCTACCTTGCGTACAATCCCTGTAGACTTCATTACTGTACCATCCCCCGGTTCTCGGATTTGTGGGTTTCTCTGTGTTTAGTAGAAGCGATTTGACACGCGTGAGAGCCGGTTTCACTATCACATCATGCAAATACTTCAATTAACTTAAATATAAATGATCACGCATTTTTTGCAAGTCCTTACAGTTTTAAATTTGGAAGTTTTGTACGAAAATTGACGACGGCAAGTTGCGTCATGTATGGTAATAATCATCTTATGTTTGACTCGTGCCATGAGAGCCTAGTCAAGCGAAAAGTGCGAATACGTATCGATGAAGGAATGGTACCCAGAGGGGTGTCATGGATATGGGTGTCGCAGGTGACGATTTGCGAATTGCCCATTGCAGCGAGCCGGGATGGTGAAAGCCGGTCATGAAACCACTGGGGAGTATGGTTCCGGAGGATGTGTGTCGAATGGCGCTTGAGCGCTCTTAGACGCGCACGGGGGTTCCCGTTATCGGACAGAGTGTCAACAGCACTCAGAACGAGGCACCGAGTATACGGTGCGAAGTTGGGTGGTACCGCGAGTAACCCTCGTCCCAATGTGGACGGGGTTTTTTTGTCGTTTCAGGGCTTTCGGCCTTCTATTGAAAGGCCGTCGATAGCCGTCCAGGGCGGCAGTCGCTTGATTCAGCCAGGGAACGGCGAACAATCTCTTTGAAGAGGTGATGGATTCTATGGGGAAACCGACGTTTTATATCACGACCCCGATTTACTACCCGAACGATAGGCTGCACATCGGACATGCCTACACCACCGTCGCGGCTGATGCGATGGCTAGGTACAAACGACTGAGAGGCTACGACGTCTTCTTTTTGACGGGGACCGATGAGCACGGACAAAAGATTCAAACCAGGGCGGCGCAGGCCGGCCTCGAACCGAAACCGTTCCTCGATCCCATTATCGAGTGGATCCAAGAGTTGTGGAAAAAGCTCAATATATCGTACGACGACTTTATCCGGACGACGGAAGAACGCCACACGAAGGTCGTCACTGAGATCTTTGAAAAGCTGCTCGCTAAGGACGATATCTATCTGTCGGAGTATGAGGGTTGGTACTGCACGCCTGACGAATCGTTTTGGCTTGAACGCGAGCTGAAGGATGGGAAATGTCCTGAGTGCGGTCGCGAGGTGCAGTTTGTGCGCGAGGAATCGTACTTCTTCCGCATGAGTAAGTATGTCGACCGCTTGGTTCAATACTATGAGGAAAACCCAGGTTTTATCGAACCTGTTGGGCGTAAGACGGAAATGCTGAAAAACTTTATCCAGCCAGGTCTGCAAGATCTGTGCGTGTCGCGAACTTCCTTTGACTGGGGCATCCACGTCAAGAGCGACCCGAAACACGTCGTCTACGTGTGGTTAGATGCATTGACGAATTACATCACGGCCATCGGCTATGGCTCGGAAGATAAAGCCGAGCAGGAGAAGTTTGAGAAGTATTGGCCTGCGGACGTCCACGTCGTCGGGAAGGACATCGTGCGCTTCCACAGTATTTACTGGCCGATCATTCTGATGGCGCTCGACCTTCCGCTGCCGAAAAAAGTGTTTGGCCACGGTTTCTTCCTGGCCAAGGGTGGGAAGATGAGTAAGTCCAAGGGGAACGTGATCGATCCGCTGCAGCTAGCGGACCGCTACGGCCGCGACGCGTTTCGTTACTTTTTACTCCGCGAGGTCCCCTTCGGCCAAGATGGGATCTTTACGCCGGAGGCGATGGTTGAGCGGTTGAACTACGATCTCGCCAACGACTTTGGCAACCTCATCCACCGCACGGTCGCGATGCTCGGGAAGTTTCACGACGGGGTCGTCCCGCGCCCGAACCAGAGTACCGGTGTTGACGACGAGCTGCGCAACGTGGCAAAGCTCGCTGTCTCGTCCGTGGAGAAGGCGATGGACCAGATGCAGTTCTCCGTCGCACTGACGGAGCTGTGGACCCTTGTGCGGCGAGCTAATAAGTATATCGACGAGTGCCAGCCGTGGAAGTTGCACAAAGAGGGGCAGACCGAGCGGTTGCACACAGTGCTGTACAACATGGTTGAAGCCATTCGGCTCGCGGGCGTCATGATTCAGCCGTTCATGACGGATGCACCGCTCGCCATCAAGGCTCAGTTTGGTTGGTCGGACGACGACTTTAGCTGGCCTCGTCTGGCGTTTGGAGATGGTCCGTCGGGGCAGCGCGTGGCGGAAGCGGCACCGCTGTTCCCGCGGCTAGATGTTGAAAAGGAGATCGAAGCATTGGAAGAGATGACGGGTGCAAAAGAATTGCAGAAAGTCGACAAAGAAGTGAGCACGAAGGCGCAGGCTGAGTCCAAGGTTGAAGGCAAAGCGCAGATCGGCATCGACACGTTCGATCAGGTAGAACTCCGCGTAGGTCAAATCAAGACGGCCGCCAAGGTGGAGGGAGCCGATAAACTCCTCAAGTTCCAGGTGGATCTCGGCTTTGAAACGCGACAGATCGTCTCCGGTATCGCCAAGTACTTTACGCCAGAGGAACTCGTCGGTAAAAAGGTCATCGTCGTGGCTAACCTAAAGCCTGTGAAGTTGCGTGGTGTGCAATCGCAGGGCATGATTCTCGCGGCGTCAGAGGGCGACACGTTGACGCTTGCCACCGTGCCTGACTCGATGCCTAACGGGGCGATCGTCAAGTGACTTTGTTCGATACACATTGCCATCTGATGGATGAGCAATTTTCCGAGGACGTCGACGTGGTCATTCAACGTGCAAAGGACGCGGGCGTCCAGTACATCGTCGTCCCTGCCGTCGACGTCGTGACGGCCCGCCGCGCCATCGCCATCGCAGAGCGCTACGAGGGCGTCTACGCCGCAGTCGGCATTCATCCGGAATCGGCCAAGGACGTGCCCGCCTCCGACTTCGACGAGATCGAGCGCTTGGCGTCACACGAGAAGGTCGTGGCGATTGGCGAAATCGGGCTCGACTATTATTGGGACGCCGCGCCGCGGCCGGAGCAACAAAACGTGCTGCGCAGACAGATCGAGCTGGCGAAACGGGTCGAGTTGCCAGTCATCATCCACAATCGCGAGTCGACTGAGGACGTGGTCAACCTGCTTCGCGACGCCAAGGCGTCAGAGGTCGGCGGCGTGATGCACTGTTTCAACGGGACGTTGGACGTCGCCGAGGCGTGTATGGCCTTTGGCTTTTATATCTCCTTCGGCGGACCAGTCACGTTCAAAAAGGCTGAAGACGTTCGCGAAGTTGCGGCGCAGATTCCTGCTGACCGCATTCTCGTCGAGACGGATAGCCCATACCTCTCTCCGCACCCGTTTCGCGGGAAGCGCAACGAACCTGCGCGGGTCCGCCTCGTAGCGGAGCAGATCGCACAGGTTCGCGGTGTCGACGTCGATGTGCTGGCGGCTCAAACGACTGCCAACGCCTTCGCCTTGTTTCGGGGTGTGAAGCGCAATGGTGAATGAGCACGAGCTCCCTGTCGTCGACGAAATCGTCGTCGTCGAGGGGATTCACGACAAACAGGTAGTCGATCTCGCCGTCAAAGCGGATGTACACGTCCTTGGCGGCGACCGCATCGGGCAGCGCACGATGGATGTGTTGCGGCGTGCGGTGCGAACACGCGGCGTCATTGTGCTGACTGACCCAGACGGCGCGGGGGAGCGCATTCGCAGGCGGATCGACCAGGCGGTGCCCGGGTGCAAACACGCCTACATCTCGAAGAAGCGAGCGGCCAGCGCAAAGGGCCTCGGCGTCGAGCACGCGGCAGCGCAGGACGTGCGTGCGGCCATTCTCGGCGTCCGCAAGTCGCCTGGTGACACGCCGTTATCGACCACTTCCACGGGGCAATTTACACAGCGCGACTTACTCGAGGCGCGACTCCTTGGTTGCCAGGAGGCCGCAGCGCGTCGGATGGCGCTCGGGGACCTGCTAGGCATCGGATACGGCAACGCCAAAGCGTTTTTAAACAAGCTGAACACACTCGGCGTCACGCGCGAGGAGTGGGAGTCGGCGTTAGAAAGGTTGCAGACAGAATGACGGCTGGAGAGCGCGAAACTTCGCCCCGTATGCGGGAACTCTTGCACAAGCACGACTTTCATACGAAGAAGCAGTTTGGCCAGAACTTTCTCATCGACCAAAACGTGCTCGATCGCATTGCCGAAGCCGTACGCCCGGACGGTCACACGCTCGTGCTCGAGATCGGCCCGGGGGCTGGCGCTTTAACCGTAGAGCTCGCGCGCAAGGCCGCACAAGTGGTGGCGATCGAGAAGGATGAGACGCTTCGCCCTGTGTTGCAGGACGTGTTAGCGCCTTATCCGAATGTCGAGGTGACGTTTGCGGACGTCCTCGAAGTCGATTTGGCCCGCCTTCTGCAGCCGTATCTGACAGAGAATCGCACATTGTGCTTCGCGGCAAACCTGCCATATTACATTACGACGCCGATTCTATTTCAGGTTCTCGAAGCGAATCTGCCACTGGAGCGCGCCGTCGTCATGGTGCAAAAAGAAGTGGCAGACCGGATGGTCGCCGACCCTGGTGGCAAAGAGTATGGCGTCTTGTCGGTCGGCATTCAGTATCGCGCCAGTGCCAAGCGACTGTTCACAGTGCCCCCCGGTGCCTTCGCGCCACAACCAGGCGTCGATTCTGCCGTCGTGCTGCTCGATTGCACTCGGCCCACTGGCGTTCGGGTAGAGGATGAGAAGGTGTTCTTCCGCGTCGTCAAAGCGGCGTTTTCCACACGGCGCAAGACGTTGTTGAACGCGCTCTCGAACTCCATGGGCCTGCCTAAGGATGCGTGCAAGGCGTGGATCGAGCATGCAGGCGTGCGCCCTGAAGCGCGCGCGGAAACCCTGTCCATCGAACAGTTCGCGGCGCTAGCAAACCAGTATGTCACCCTAGCACAGGCGTGATCGCCTGAGAATAGGATTCGCCATGGTAGCCGCGGTACGGTGCAGCCACCCCCCGTACCGCACGGCCGCTGGGCAATGGCCAAATGGTCGTCACAACGTTCCACCCCATGTCTCTATTTCTGATGAATTAGAATATACTAACGGTACCATGAGGGGGGATGTGCCGTGAGGTTTCGAAGTCCAACGCGCGGGCTGCTCAGTCTGGAAGATGTGGCCGCCGACATCTTGCACGAGCGGGCGGCGAATCCGGGTGCTGACTACCGACTCATTATTGGGACGGATTCGCAGTTGCGGGGCAATGGTACGACGGCCACCTTTGTCACAGCGATCATCCTGCATAAAACGGGCCACGGGGCACGCTACTTCGTACGCAAATTCGTTCACGAACACCTCTATTCTCTCCGTCAGCGCATGTTCACAGAAGCCGCACTTTCCATTCAAACCAGTGGCCTGCTTATGGAATACTTGCAAGTCGACTCGCACGACCCCACCCCTCCCAACCAAGCAAGCTCTCCGGATTGGCATATCGAAGTCCATCTCGACATTGGCGAACGCGGGGAAACCAAACAGTGGATCCGCGAAATCGTCGCGTGGATTGAAGCCAACGGGTACGAGGCGCGCATCAAGCCGAACTCCTATGGGGCTTCGACGGTGGCCGACAGGTATACGAAGCACTGACGAGTTTCGTCGATACGCCCCTCTTCCAGAGGGTAGGCATCTAGCCGCTTGGTGGACGGCTACGGCAAACGGCCGGGAGGACTGCGGTTGGGATCACGGTGATCGAATGGACCACCTATTGCCGCAGCGGCGGGATAGCCCATGTCGCCGCTGCGGCATATTGCTCTAAGGCATCTAGGTTGCGGTTTGGGAGTGGTGTTGTCGGCGTGATTGTCGTGTACGGCGGCCGGCGATCTCCGAGGATGGCATCGGCGACGCGCCCGTCTAGTGCGATGCGCTCGCGCATGGCACGCGTATGCGCGAAGGAGCGGGTGCGATGGCCCATGAGGCGATGGTCCCAGGAGTCATACGTGGACCAGCTCGCCGTCTCGAGTCGTGCGACGGCGGCGACCCAATGGCCCGGATTCGCGAGCAGGAGGGGCGACACGCGGTGGAACAGGCGCGTGTGAACGAGCAACGGGACCATGAACGGAACGGCGCTTTCTGGTACGGCGGTCTGACGGCGTAAGGCCTCGCGCCAAATCCGTGCGGCGGCGTTCATTTCCTCGTCGCGCAGACAGCTCGCCGCGAGTGACGTGACATCGCTGTCCAATTGGCTGCCAAAGGCGATAAAGTCAGCCAGCATCGGTCCAAAAGACCCGGACAGGTCCGCGTCTAAGTACAGACAATAGGCGTTTTGGCACGCTGTCGGCAAGCGTCGCAACAGCGCGTAGGTACCGATCGATCTCGCCACGTCGTGGCCGAGCGCAGCGCGGAGGAACACGACGTCAATCGGGTAGGAAGAATGGCTGTTAAACGCCAGCGTGCGCGCGAGTGTATCGTCGACGCCCCCGTTGCAAACGACCACCGCCCCCTGAATATTGGCGCGGCCCAATTGACGCAGTACGTTTTCGATGTTTTTTGCTTCATCTCGCGCGCCGATGATGGCGAAGACAGGAATATTCACAGTGAATCACCCCTCGGTTGTCACAACGGCGAGTACGTGACATATGGTAAGGGCAGATGAGCCTCGGAGGAGGGTGGTTTCATGTGGAGAATAGGCGACTTGGTTACGCGAAAATCATACGGAAAGGACGTCTGCTTCGTCGTCGTTGAAGTCGACGAAGCTTCGGAAACAGCCATCATCAAAGGTCTGGACGTTCGACTGATGGCTGATGCGCCGTATGATGACCTGGAAAAGGTCAGTGACGATGAACTGCGCCAATTCGAAGCCGCTCGCACCCAGGTCGAGGGCGAGTGCCTTCGGCTAATCCAGTCACGCCGTGCGATGGAGCACGAAAAGCGTGCACTGCGTCGGGAAAGCCGCTTCCAATCCAACCCGGATTTTTTTGAACGGCCCGGTCGGGTTCTTCACTTAGACGGTGATGGAACGTACCTGCAAAAATGTATGACGATGTATCGTGAACTCGGCATCCGGGCTATCGGACAGCATGTGCCGGAGGCACAAATGCCAAGCTTGGTCAACAGTCTCTTGGAACAGTATGAACCGGACATATTAATTATTACGGGGCACGACGGCGTGATTCGCAAGGGCAAGGATTGGGCGGACATTCAGAACTACCGCAACTCGCAGAATTTCGTTCGCACTGTCTCAAACGCCAGGAAACACGCGCGCAACATGGACGATCTCGTGATCATCGCCGGTGCCTGCCAATCGCACTTTGAAGGCATTTTGGACGCGGGTGCGAACTTTGCCAGTTCGCCGCAGCGCATCATGATTCACGCACTCGATCCGGTGTTTATCGCCGAAAAGATCGCTTTTACGCCCATCCACGAAACGGTGAACCTGTACGATGCGGTAAAGTCGACGTACACTGGGACGGACGGAATTGGAGGACTGGAATCACGCGGAAAATATCGGTTGGGATTGCCGAAATCTTCGTACTAAAAATCAGGTGTAAACCTTATAAAATACCCATTGACAATAAAAATCATGCGCTGATATAATTATTTCTCCATTCTTGACATACCCCTCTTCGCCGTGCTATACTGAGTGTCGGAAAGAGGTGGTGTGTGTTGGCAAAAAATGCGCTCCACGATATTAAAAAGAGTCTAGACGGACTCATCGGCGAACGCGTACTACTCCGCGCCAACGGAGGCAGAAGAAAGACAGTTGAACGCTTCGGGGTCTTGGAAGAGACTTATCCATCGGTGTTTGTAGTCAAGCTAGATCCACCAGATGGTTCGTTTGAACGTGTTTCGTACAGTTATGCGGATGTCTTGACGGAAACAGTAGAGCTCATGCTTTGTACGGAGGACGGCAATACTGCTAAGTTTGCAGTCGAACAGTAACAGAGCGGAACTTCGGATATGGATAGAGGAAGAGGCGGAGACGCCTCTTTTTGTTTTTTTTAGGCCTCTTTTCTCCACCGCCCCTCCTATAGTCAACGTTTGACAGGGTAACGACTGGATGTCAGGCGAATGCTAGTCCTGTCGTCATTACTGTCGCAGGGAGGGAGTCGGCATGGCGAGAAGGCGAGGAACGATGTCAGAGGCATTCAAAGTGGAACTTGCTAAGGATCTTGGCTTTTATGACACGATAGCACAAGAGGGCTGGGGTGGCATTCGAGCGAAGGACGCAGGGAACATGGTGAAACGTGCCCTTGAAATCGCAGAGCGAGCTATGGCGCAATCTAACCAAACGGAATGACGACATGTAGGCTGAGGGATTCCCCTCAGCCTACTTTGTGTTGATGAGGACTCTTGCGTCGCAGCTGTGCCGGCAGGCCCTCGCGAATAGAATGCGCCTTGGTGGGAGAGGATAGCGATGTATTTTCACTCTAACGTGCATGCGTGAGTTAGGGAGGGAGCCGTTTGGCAGGCCATACTGGCCCTTTAGTCATCGTGGGTGGGGCTGAAGATAAGAAGGGCGAATGCAAAATTCTTCGGCGCTTAGTGGAGCTGGGCGGTGGCAAGACCGCGAGAGTACTGGTCATCACGGTAGCTACTGAGCTGCCTGTGGAAGTTGGGATGGACTATATCGAAGTGTTTGAGCGCATCGGCGTGGAGGATGTGCGGACATTTGACGTCTCCAAACGCGACGCCGCAAACCTTGATAGTGCGGTCAAGATGATTGCGAACGCCACGTGCATCTACTTCACAGGTGGAGACCAACTGCGCATCACAAAGCTTTTAGGCGGAACGCGGGTGGATGCGGCCCTACACGAGGCAGCGCAGCGCGGTGTCACCTTAGGTGGGACCAGTGCCGGTGCCTCCATGATGTCGAGCACCATGATTGTGGAGGGGGAGGCGGAGACCAATCCGCGCGTGAGCATTGTCGATATGGCTCCTGGCATGGAGTTTCTGGATGGCGTAGTCATTGACCAGCACTTCGCACAGCGGGGGCGCCTTGGTCGCTTGTTGTCTGCAGTAGCTCAGTACCCACATCATCTCGGCCTTGGTATCGACGAGAACACGGCGGTAGTCGTTCAGGATCACGTGATTGAAGTCATCGGGCAAGGGGCCGTGAGCATCGTCGACGCAGGCAGTGTCACCTACTCGAACCTAGATCAGGTCGGACGAGACGAATCGCTGGCTCTCTGTGGCGTGAAACTCCATACGTTGCCAGAGGGCTGTGGGTTCGACTTAAGGGAGCGGAAACCCATTCCGGATTTTAAAGAGTGGATCCGTAAACACAACAAGGAGCTGTCCTCATGAACATCGTATCGGTCCGCCATATCGAAGGCCCGAACGTATACCTGTATAAACCGATCTTGGTTGCACGTGTTCATTTGGAATCCTACACGGAAAAGGAAAGTTTCGACTTTCCCGGTTTCACTGAAAAACTGTTGGAATTGCTACCTGGATTAAGAGAACACCACTGCGCCAAAGGGGAGCCAGGAGGGTTTGTGGATCGGCTCCACGGAGGCACCTATTTTGGTCACATCGTCGAACACGTGACGATTGAGTTGGCTACGCTCGCCGAACTGGACGTCCACTATGGAAAGACAGTGTACGCGGACGGGCCCGGTATCTACGACATCGTCCTCGAGTGCAAATCGTTTGAGGCGCAAGCGTTTTTGCTGGACCGCGCGATGGAACTCGTGCGGCAATTGACGGAAGGCAAGTCCGAAGGGCTTACTCAATATATCGCGGAGGCGGTGGCGCAGGCGAGACAGATCGTCCTATGCCGACAATTGGGACCTAGTACGCAAGCGATCGCTGACGCCTGTGCACGGCGCCAAATTCCGTTTCGGCGCATTGGCGATGGCAGCCTCCTCGAGCTTGGTCAAGGTGTGCACAAAAAGCGCATCTCCGCGACCATCACCGACGAGACGTCCTGCGTCGCCGTAGACATCTCATGCAATAAGGAATTGACCAAGGAAATTTTGCGCGAAGGCGGGATTCCCGTCCCGCACGGCGGCGTCGCTCGCACAGAAGCCGATGCGCTGCGATTGTTTCACGAGCTTGGCGCCCCAGTCGTGATGAAACCATTCGACGGCCGACAGGGGCAGGGGGTCAGTCTGAACATTACCGACGAATCGCAGGCCTCGCGGGCATTTCAAATTGCAAAGTCGTATTCCGATGAGGTACTGGTCGAGTCGTACGTAGTGGGGGACAACTTTCGTCTGCTCGTCGTGTCTGGAACTTGTGTGGCGGTCGCGCGGCGCGACCCAGCGCATGTCGTAGGCGACGGCGTGCATACCGTCGCTCAGTTGATCGAAGAGGCGAATGAAGACCCACGGCGTGGTGACGGGCACGAGCGGCCACTGACGAAGATCCATGTAGACGACGTCCTGCAAGAAACTCTGACCAAGGCGGGACGCTCACTGGATACGATCCCACAGGCGGGGGAACGAGTCGACTTGCGCGAGAGTGCAAATCTGTCGACGGGTGGCGAGGCACACGATATGACGCGACACATTCACCCCAGTTACAAGCGGCTCGCGGAGCGCAGCGCAAAACTCGTCGGGCTGGACGTGTGTGGTGTAGATATGGTGGTACAGGAAATCCACGATGCCGCTACGGACGATAACTGTGCCGTGATCGAAGTCAACGCCGCGCCCGGTATCCGGATGCATCAGCATCCATCGCACGGCATGCCGATCGACGTCGCCGACTATATTGTGGAATCCTTGTTTCCACGCGGACAGAACGGCCGGATTCCGATCATTGCAGTCACCGGGACCAACGGCAAGACGACGACGACGCGTCTGATTGCACATGGTCTCCAGCGCGAGGGGAAGACCGTCGGCTGTACGACGACGGGTGGCGTCTACATCAACGACGAACTGATTCAGCGGGGGGATACGACTGGACCTCGCAGTGCGCGGCTGGTCTTGTCGGACCCTGAAGTGGAAGCCGCCGTGCTTGAGACGGCGCGTGGAGGTATCATGCGCGGGGGCCTCGCCTACGACAAGGCGGACGTCGCGGTACTCACCAATATTTCACTCGATCACATCGGACAGGACGCGATAGACACGATTGAGGACCTCGTTCACGTCAAGTCGCTTGTCGCCGAGTGCGTGCATCCCGAAGGCACGGTCGTCCTCAACGCCGATGACGAGCATCTAGTTGCGCTGATGGAGCGCTTGCAATCCGGGATTGTGCTGATTTCATCGCGAGCCGATAACCCTGTCGTGCTCCGCCACTTGGCGATGGGTGGGACGGCGTTTTACATCGACAACGGGGACCTCATCGAGGCGAACGGAGCCATGAAACGCCACGTCATCGCCGTCGCAGACATTCCCATCACGATGCGGGGGACCATCGGCTTTCATATCGAAAATGCACTGCTCGCGACAGCTGCGCTCCGCGCGTCGGGGCTGTCGAGGAGGTCTGTCGCACTCTCGTTGCGACAGTTTCAACCGGAGGCGAATCGCGGGCGTTGTATGATCTACCGCATGCCGGGTGGCTTTCACGTCATTCTTGACTACGCGCACAACGCTGCGGGGTTTCAAGGGGTTGGCGAGTGGGTGAGGCGTTTGCCGCATCGACGGCTGTTCGGGATCGTCGGCGTGCCCGGCGATCGGGCTGATTCGGTGATCGTTCAGTCGACGGAGGCGCTCGCACCGGTCTTCGACGCGTTTATCGTCAAAGAGGACGCAGACAAACGGGGACGCGCCAACGGGGAAATCGCACAGATGATGTCTCAGACCCTGCGTCGACTCGTGCCGCATAAGCCGACGCGCATAGTACTCGCGGAGACAGAGGCCCTGGTTTACGCGTTGGATACGCTGCAGGCGGGCGACATTGCGTGCATGTTCTACGAGGCGTCTGAACCGTTGGAGCGGTTGTTGCTGGAACGCGGTGGTGAACGAGTGACGGGAATCGCGGCGTACACAGATAAAACGTACGCCATGCTGTAGTTTGGATTGCTCGAATTTTCCGCGCGCGACTTGACTTTGTCCTCCCACCTCGGCATGCTTAGTCCATGTCGAGGTGGGAGTTTTGCTGTTAGAACGGGCGTACGCAAAAGTAAACCTGACGCTGGATGTGTTGCATCGGCGTCCTGACGGTTATCATGAAGTAGATATGGTGATGCAAAGCATAGATCTGTCGGATTTGGTCTGGCTTGAGCGCCACCCCGAAGACAGAATTGTCCTGGAGAGCAACGCCACATATGTACCAACGGACGACCGCAATCTCGCCGTCCAAGCGGCCAAACTGTTCTTGCGGAGAACGGAGATTTCCGCGGGTGTGCATATCAACCTGGAAAAGAATATCCCAGTGGCGGCTGGATTGGCTGGCGGATCGAGCGACGCTGCCGCGACCTTGCGCGGGATGAATCGCCTGTTTGGAACTGGTCTCTCGTTCGACGAACTCGCCGAAATGGGTGCCGAGATCGGGTCAGACGTGCCATTTTGCGTCTATGGAGGCACTGCCATCGCGCGCGGGCGCGGCGAGCAGCTCACCCGCGTGGAGCATCGATGCCACATGTACGTGCTGCTCATCCATCCCCGCGTGTTCGTGTCGACGGCGGACATCTACAAAGGGCTTCGTCCAGGCGACTTCACTGTGCGGCCAACCAGCGAACAGATGGTGACGGCGCTGGTCAACGACGACGTGGACGTCATTTCAAGGCTCGTGAGCAACAAGCTGCAGCCGGTGACCTTTGGCATCTATCCAGAGGTTATGCAGCTCTCGGAAAAGGTGGAGGCGGTTACGCGCCATCCCGTACACATGTCGGGAAGCGGGCCGACACTGTTCCTGTTGGCCCCGACGATTCAGCAGGCCAATCGGATGTACAACGCTTTGCGGGGCATCATGCGGGATGTGTATTTCTCGCAATTCGTCGGGAACGTATCATCCCTGACGAGTTTGCAGCCAAAATCGGAATGACGCGGCGATACTTAGATAAGGGGGCAAGCTTGTGCAGCGTTCGGAGCGACTGATTCGACTAACCCAGCTTCTTGTGGAGCGTCCGCTTCAGGCGTTGTCGCTTGCCCACCTCTCTGAGGCCTGGGGCATCGCCAAATCCTCGCTCAGCGAGGATGTCGCCGCCATCCGCAAGACGCTGGCAGAGGCACAGCGCGGCATCGTCGAGACGAGCGTCGGTGCACAAGGCGGCGTTCGCTTTCACTCCGGCGTGCCGATGTCCGAAGCGAGCCAGTTTCTCGACGAATTGGCGCACAAATTGTCCAAGCCGGACCGCGTACTGCCGGGAGACTTCGTCTACTTGTCGGACGTGCTCGGAGACCCGCACGTACTCGACACGGTCGGGCGCCTCGTCAGCATGCAGTATGCCAACAAAGGGATCAATGTCGTCGTGACGGTGGAAACCAAGGGCATCACATTGGCGGCGGCCACCGCGCGCCACCTCAACGTGCCGATCGCCATCGTCCGGCGAGATCAACGGGTGACGGAAGGGCCGACCATCAGCACGCATTACGTGTCGGGATCGACCAGGAGAATTCAGACGATGTCACTTGGGAAACGAACGATTCCGCCCGATGCTCGCGCACTTATCGTTGACGATTTTATGCGCGCTGGCGCCACGGCACGCGCCGTTGAACACCTATTGAAAGAGTTCTCCGCTACAGTCGTCGGAACCGCTGTCTTCATGGCGACGTCGCAACCGACCCACAAAATGGTCAACGACTACTTTGCGTTGTTGCGTGTCCATGAGGTCAGTGAACAGGGGGTTCACGTAGAGCCCGCTACACTGATTGACATTCAAAACGGCTCGTCCGCACTTGGCGACGCAAGGGCATGACGTGCTTCATTGCCCGCTAGTCATTAGGATACTGGACGAGTACCGTGTAAGGAGAGTATGTTCATGAAGATCATCCATTCGAACGCAGCCCCGGCGGCCATCGGCCCGTACTCACAAGCCGTGGAAGTGGGGCCATTCCTGTATACCTCGGGACAGATTCCACTGACGGCCGCTGGCGACATCGTCGAGGGCGATATCAGCGCACAGGTGAAGCAGGTGTTCGCTAACCTCGATGCGGTCCTCACTGAGGCGAAGGCGTCCCGCGACCAAGTGGTGAAAGCCACCATCTTCATGACCAACTTGGCGGATTTCGGTGTGGTCAACAGCGCTTGCGAGACGTTTTTTGGCGACCACAAACCGGCGCGATCGACCGTGCAAGTAGCCGCTCTGCCTCGCGGCGTACAGGTGGAAATCGAGCTTATCGTCTACAAGGGCTGAAACACTGCGGCGGTGCTTGTCTCATGGTGCCGCCGCGAAGATCGCATCTGATAGACGCTGGTCTTTTGTTGCTCTGTTCAAGCCAATCCTCCACATCCTTCGCAAGCACGTGCCGCATGTACGTTGGCCCCGATTCCTTAACACCCTATCGTTGACGATGTCAATTCGACAGTTTTCGAGAGAGTTTTGAAAAAATTATGACGATGTGTGCAGGAGATTATTAGGAAGTGTTGAATTGTGTCAACAGGGAGAATCGCCCAAAGGGTAAGGACAGGGTGGTGACATAAGGGTGCAAATTACGGATGTACGGCTGCGCAGAGTAACCACGGATGGTCGTATGAAGGCGATTGCCTCGATTACGATTGATAGCGAGTTCGTCGTACACGATATTCGCATTATCGATGGGAACAATGGTATGTTTGTCGCGATGCCAAGCAAAAAAACACCCGATGGTGAATTTCGAGACATTGCTCACCCAATTTCTTCGACGACGAGACAGAAAATACAAGAAGCGGTTCTCCAAGCTTATTATCGCGTCGGAGATTACACGGGAGCAGATGACGCATCAATTGTTGAAGAGCCGACGGCTTAATCGAAATATCACTGAAACCCTGGCTGGTAGTCAGGGTTTTTTTCAGTGCAATCCGCAGTCCATCCGACAAGTGTCTTGGGTGGAAATTATGCTAATATTTTCAAATAATTGGTGTAGTCGATCCGTTTTCGTCCACCGCTGCCACCGAGATTGTGTCCAAATCGAGTCTATCACGGCATATCGCGTGACCCATCCCATCAATAACGTGTAAAATTGAAATGGTCTGTGACCATCAGGTACACTGAGGGACGACTCATCGTTGAATATAACCGGATGACTTGATGATTCGAAACAGCGCTGCAGCCGGTGATCCATAGCGTGCTGTGGCATCTGGCGACGGTGGATTTCGATGACAGTCACATCACGGAGGAGATAGCATGATTAGAAGCGCCATCGTGCTGGCGGCCGGGCACGGTAGCCGGATGAAGTCCAAGCGGCACAAGGTCTTGCACGAAGTGTGCGGCAAGCCGATGATCTCGCACATTCTCGACACCCTCGAAGAAATTGGGCTGTCGCAGGTGATTGTCGTTGTTGGTCAACAGCGAGAAAAGGTGATGGAAGCGGTTTCTGGACGCGCAGATATCGCCGTTCAGGAGGAACAGTTAGGCACGGGTGATGCGGTCCGGGCCGCTTTGTCACAGGTTCGACCTGATGCCGAATCGGTCGTCGTCCTATACGGAGACGCGCCGCTCATTCGCGCTGGCACATTGAACAAGCTGTTTGCACAGCGGGAGGAAGCGGGGGCGGCCGTCGGTATCTTAACGGCGGACGTAGATGATCCGACAGGGCTCGGCCGCGTCTTTGTCGACGAGGCTGGCTTCGTTTCGAGAATCGTCGAGGAAAAGGACGCGACGCCAGAAGAGCGTCTGCACACCGTCGTCAACACGGGGATGTACGTGTACGACGCGGGGGCCTTGCGCGAGTCCGTGCAACAACTGCGTCCTGACAACGCGCAACACGAATACTATCTGACAGATACCATCGCGATTTTGCGCCACGGAGGGCAACCGGCGATTCCAGTCGTGGTAGACGACGTGGATGAAATCGCGAGCGTCAATGATCGGCTCCAACTCGCGCGCGTTGAGCAGTTGTGCCGCCGGCGAATTGTCGAGCATTGGCTGCGCGAGGGCGTCACGATGGTGGACCCCGACAGCACGTATATCGATGCCAACGTCCGACTGTCGTCAGACGTCACATTGTTGCCGGGGACTATCCTGATGGGCGACACCTCAATTGGAGCGTTCTCGGTCGTGGGGCCCAATGCTCGATTGACCAACGTCACGGTCGGGGAGCGAGCGACTGTCCAATATTCGGTGGCTGTGGACAGCCGAATCGGCGACGACAGCCAGGTTGGCCCGTTCGCCTACTTGCGGCCAGGTTCGGATGTCGGCAAGCGCGTGAAGGTCGGCGACTTTGTCGAGGTCAAAAATAGCCGAATTGGAGACGATACGAAGGTCAGCCATCTCACGTACGTCGGAGATGCGGACATCGGCGCTGATGTGAACGTCGGCTGTGGCGTGATCACCGTCAACTACGATGGCGAGCGCAAGCATCGGACGGTTGTCGGCGACCACAGTTTTGTCGGATCGAACGTCAATCTCATCGCGCCAGTCAACGTCGGCGAAGGGTCGTATATCGTCGCTGGCACGACTGTGACAGAAGACGTGGGCGACGACGCGTTCGTCATCGGTCGCGTACCGCAAGTGACCAAACCAAACTACGTTCGAGCGTGGAAGGCGAAGAAGAAACAAGCGAACACATCGGAAGGCGGGGACAGTCGTGGCCATTGATGGCGATTTAAAACTGGTGACGGGGAATTCAAACCCTGCACTGGCTCAGGAAATTGCAGACTACATCGGCGTATCGTTGGCGGAGTGTCAGGTCAACCGATTCAAGGACGGCGAAGTGCAAATCAGTATCGGCGAGAGCGTGCGGGGCAGCAACGTCTTCATCATTCAGCCGACCAGTGCGCCGGTCAATGAGCACCTGATGGAGTTGCTGATCATGGTGGATGCCCTCAAGCGCGCATCTGCCCGGGCCATCAATGTCGTCATTCCGTATTATGGCTACGCGAGGCAGGATCGGAAGGCGCGTGCGCGCGACCCTATCACAGCTAAGCTCGTCGCCAACTTGCTGGAAAAGGCCGGTGCAAATCGGGTCATTTGTATGGACTTGCACGCGGGGCAGATTCAGGGCTTCTTCGATATCCCACTCGATCACCTCGTCGGCATGCCGATTTTAGCCGACTACTTTTTGGACAAACAGCTAGAGGATCCGGTGGTCGTATCCCCAGACATGGGCGGCGTCACGCGCGCGCGTCAGTTCGCTGAGCGCCTGGGCGCATCGCTGGCGATCATCGATAAGCGCCGGCCGGCTGTCAATGTGGCGCAAGTGATGAACATCATCGGTGATATTCAAGGGAAGACGGCTATTCTCATCGACGACATGATCGACACGGCCGGTACCATTACGGCTGGTGCGAAGGAGTTATTGAATCGCGGCGCAAAGGGCGTATACGCGTGCTGCATTCACCCGGTTCTCTCCGGGGACGGCGTGGAGCGCATCCAAAACTCCGAAATTCAGGAAGTCGTCGTCACCAATACAATTGCTTTGCCGGAACACAAACGGATCGACAAAATTCGCGTGCTTTCTGTGGCAGAATTGATCGCAGAGGCAATCATTCGCGTGCACACGCAGCGTTCCATCAGTCAGTTATTTGATTGATTCGGTGTGTAGAGGCACGTAAGGGGACACGATTGTGAAAGTCATCGTAGGCCTCGGGAATCCTGGCCCGAAGTACGAACAGACGCGGCACAATGTTGGCTTTTGGGTCGTCGATAAGCTTGCGGTCAAGCTTGGCGTATCGGTGACTAAAGCAAAGTTTCAATCGCTTGTCGGCGAGAGCCGAGTTGGGCATGAAACGGTGCTCCTGGTTAAGCCGCAGACATTTATGAATTTGAGCGGTATGGCCGTACAAGAAGTCGTCAACTATTACCGGCTGCAGGCCGAGGAAGACGTCATCATCGTCTATGACGACATGGATTTCGCGCCAGGCCAGCTCAAATTGCGAGCCCGCGGCAGTGCCGGGGGCCACAACGGCATCAAATCCATCGTGGCGCAACTCGGCACCGAGTCTTTTTGCCGCATGCGTCTCGGCATTGGTCGGCCCGCTCCCGGAATGGATGTCATCGGGCACGTGCTCGGCACCTTTTCGAAAGACGACAGAGTCCACGTCGACAAAGCCGCAGAAGCGGCGGCAGAAGCGGCGCTGTACATCGTCGAACACGGGTTTGAGCGCGCGATGAACGAATTTAATCAGGTGTCATTCTAACTGGGCCATATCGACGGTTTAGTCGCTGCCTTCAGGTATGCGGCATAGGTTCTACCCCCATACTAGTGTCAGAAGACGGATACGAGGTGGGGAACCTATGCGGTTTGAATACGTGTGCCGGTATTGTAAGCATCCAGTCGGAACGGTCGAAGAGGCACAGTGGTCTTATGCGGATGGCGTCGAGCGTCTCGGACTTCATCACCTCAGCCACGACCATCAGCGGGATGTCATCGAATCGACCGCAGACGCGGTAAAAGTCCATACGGTCTGTGAGCACTGCGAACAGGCTGTCAATATGAATCCAGAGTTACTTGTCGAGGGTCACGTCATACAGTAGGAGTATGGTGTGCGTTCAGGGTCCGAATCAGTGCAGGTCACTGATTCGGACAACTTCGAATCGACCTCGCAGGGTCTTGTACCCAAACATGCACAGGACGTGCGTGTCAGGCCTTGGCTATTTGCTAAGGTCCTTTGTGCGTTTTGCACCTTAGATGTAGGAGGGGTATCGTGAAGGGTCTCGTTCGCCTCGTAGCCGCAGATGAAGCATTACAAACCTTATCTCATCAAATCGGACCACAACGAAACGACGCGCTGATCACAGGCGTCGCAGGCGCAGGGCGACAGATATTTATGGCTGCACTGTACGCCCTGCGAAATCAGGACCAAGTGAAAGAATCGATGGTCGTCGTGACTCATACAGCCAGTCAGGCGCAGACCATTTGGGAAGACCTAAAGGAATATTTGCCTGATGCACAGGTACTGTTGTTCCCGGAACGGGAAAATGCGATGGTCGATCTCGCCGCGTCCTCATCCGATGTTATATCTGAACGTTTGAACGTGCTTGAAGCGCTCTCGCAGGGAACCCCTACGATCGTCGTGACGACACTCCTGGCTGCTGCACAGCCGCTCACGTCGCGCGCGCAATTTCTTCAGCAGTCGATTGAGTTGACCGTCGGGGACGCCGCATCGCTCGAGGACGTCATTGAGCGAGTTGTCAAAAGTGGTTACGAGCGTGTGGAAATGGTCGAGACGCGCGGCCAATTCAGCCTTCGCGGCGGCATTCTCGACATCTTTCCGATGGCTGCGGCACACCCGTACCGCATCGAGTGGTTTGACACGGATGTGGATAGCATTCGCACGTTCGATCCCGCCTCGCAACGCTCCTTGGATAAATTGGAATCGGTTTCTTTTGGCCCTGCATCCGACTTGTTGGTGTCAGTGACGGCTGCGAAATTGGCTGCCGCCAAAATCGAGAAGCACCTCGAGGCCCGACTGCGTACTGTCAACGACGTGGAAGTGCGCGACAGACTACAGACAGTTGTCGGTTCGGACCTTCGCAAGCTGCAGAGCGGTCAAGCGTTTACGGGGCTTACGCGCTACGCACAACTGTTCGAACACGAGTTAAACACCCTGTTTGACTACGTCCCAGGGAACTACTTCGTCTGTTTGGATGAGCCGTCGCGCTTGAGTGAGCGGGCGAAGTCGCTCGAGAAGGAGTTTGCGGAGTGGTTGGCTGCGGCCCTCATGCACGGGGACGTCCTCTCAGGCTCGGTCGCGCCGACCGATTACGAGGCTATCCTGGCACAGGTCCCACATGGCAAAGTACAGTTTTCGACGTTCACGCGGGCCGGTGCCGGCCAGCGGTTTAGCCACGTGTTGAACGTCACCTCGAAGAGCATGCAGAACTTCCACGGGCAGATGAACGTCCTCAAATCAGAAGTGGCGCGCTGGTTGAAGAGTGGGTTACACGTCGTGTTCGCCGCCGCCACCAAGGAGCGAGCTGACCATTTGGAGCGGGTTCTCGAGGACTATCGCATCCAAGCGGATCGGGCAGAGGCGTTTACGGCTGCTAGTGTACCGCAAATTCTCACCGTCAATTTATCGAGCGGGTTCGAGTTGCCAATGCACCGCCTCGTCGTCGTCGTTGAAAGCGAAGTGTTTACCGCCAAGCGCAAACACCGCAGGTCGCGCGTCGAACTTTCGGACGCAGAGCGGATCAAGAGTTATCAAGAGTTGAACGTCGGCGACTTCGTCGTGCACGTCAATCACGGCATCGGCAAGTACTTGGGCATCAAGACTCTCGACGTCGACGGTCGCCACAAGGATTACTTGTACCTCAGCTACGCCGGCAACGACAGCTTGTACGTTCCAGTCGACCAGATCGACCAAATTCAACGCTACGTCGGATCCGGGGAGAAGGAACCGAAGCTATACCACTTGGGCGGCAGCGAGTGGCAAAAGGTCAAGTCGCGGGTCAGCAAGACGGTCAAGGACATCGCCGAAGATCTGGTGAAACTCTACGCGGCCCGCGAAGCGACCCCTGGGCACGCATTTTCTCCGGACACCCCATGGCAAGTCGATTTTGAAAACATGTTCCCGTACGACGAAACGCCAGATCAGCTGCGGGCGATCTCCGACATCAAGCGCGACATGGAGAGATCTCGACCGATGGACCGCCTGCTCTGCGGCGACGTCGGCTATGGCAAGACGGAAGTCGCGGTGCGCGCGGCGTTCAAGGCGGCGATGGACGGCAAGCAGGTCGCCATCCTCGTGCCGACAACCGTCTTGGCGCAGCAGCATTACGAGACGTTCAAAGAGCGCTTTGCAGGATTTCCGGTGACCATCGACATGCTCAGTCGCTTTCGTACCCGGAAAGAGTCGCAAGCGTGCGTCAAGGGGTTGAAGGACGGCAGTGTGGACATTGTCATCGGCACGCACAGGCTGCTTCAGAAGTCGATTCAATTCAAGGACTTGGGCCTCCTTATCGTGGACGAGGAGCAGCGGTTTGGCGTGACGCACAAGGAGCGACTGAAGCAAATGCGGGCGAACGTCGACTGTTTGACGCTGACTGCGACGCCGATCCCTCGTACACTGCACATGTCGATGATGGGCGTGCGCGACCTGTCGGTCATCGAGACGCCTCCCGAAAACCGATTCCCGGTTCAGACGTACGTCGTCGAGTACAACGAAGGGCTGATTCGCGAGGCCCTTGAGCGCGAGCTCGGGCGCGGCGGACAGGTGTATTTCGTGTACAACCAGGTGCAGTCCATTCACGGCATGGCCGAGCGCATTGCGCGGCTGGCGCCGGGGGCGAGAATCGGCGTAGCGCACGGGCAAATGGCTGAGGACGAACTCGAGAGGGTGATGCTGGACTTCTTGGAGGGCGAAATCGACGTCTTGGTTACGACGACCATCATTGAGACGGGTCTCGACATCTCGAACGTCAATACGCTCGTGGTGTACGACGCCGATCGCTTTGGTCTGTCCCAGTTGTATCAACTGCGGGGGCGCGTCGGGCGGTCGAATCGCCTCGCTTACGCCTATTTCACGTACCAGCGAGACAAGGTTCTCAACGAGATCGCCGAGAAGCGATTGTCCGCCATCAAGGAGTTCACGGAATTGGGCAGCGGCTTTAAAATCGCGATGCGGGACTTGTCGATCCGCGGCGCCGGAAATCTGCTCGGGGCGGAGCAACACGGATTTATCAACTCCGTGGGCTTTGATATGTACAGCGAGATGTTGGCGCAGGCCGTTCGCGAGATTCGCGGCGATCAGGTGAAGCAAGCGCCTGAGCCGAGCATCGACCTCCCGGTCGAAGCCTACTTGCCGGACAGCTATATTCGCGACGCCGCGCAGAAGATCGCGATGTATAAACGATTTAAGCACGTTCAGACGCAGAGTGAGGCAAACGACCTGGAGGAAGAACTGGAGGATCGCTATGGCGATCTGCCGATAGAGGTGCGCAACCTGATCGGCGTCGCTCGTCTGAAGAGCTTCGCCGCTCAGGCAGGCGCGGACCAGATCTCCTCTCACGGAGCGGAGACCGCGGTGCGCTTCCCAGGCGACGAGGATGCGCCGCCGGTCGACTATGCAAAGCTGCTGTCGATGACGATGAAGCACCAAGGGCAGCTCACCCGCAGGCCGAACGGCTTGATCTTCGTGTCTTTCCGGACGAAGGGCCTCAGTCACCAAGACCTGTTGAAGAAGCTGCAGGGATTCCTGCAGGATTACGTCGAGGCCGTTCGGGCTTCGAACAAGGCCGCCGAAAAAGTCGCCGAGGTGAAGTGACGCCCGAATCTGTGCCGCCAGGCAAGTCCCTTTCCCTCCATGCCTTTGCTCGACTGGTGCATAGAGGACAATTTGGTGTCACATAATACAGTCACGTCAGACATCCGTTGCACCAAACTTCATGAGGGTGGGGGATCATTTCTTGAAAGCAACAGGCATCGTACGGAGAATTGATGACCTCGGTCGCGTGGTGATTCCGAAGGAAATTCGACGCACGCTGCGGATCCGCGAAGGCGATCCCTTGGAGATTTTTGTCGATCGCGACGGAGAAGTCATCTTAAAGAAGTACTCCCCGATCGGCGAACTAGGGGACTTCGCAAAGGAATACGCTGATTCGTTGGCAGATTCCACGGGTCATATCGCACTCATTGCCGACCGTGATGTCTTTATTGCAGCTGCGGGTTCCTCGAAGAAGGACTTCTTGGACAAATCGGTGAGCGAAGACATCGAACAGGCGATGGAGGATCGAAAGACCATAGTGAACAGTACACCTGGTGACTTTTCTGTGGTGAAGGATCGCACTGAGCACCTCTCGGCTCGTGTGATCGCTCCAATTATTGCAGCGGGAGATCCAATTGGCGCCGTGGTCATTATCTCGCGGGAAGACAACGTGAAAATGGGCGACACGGAGACAAAGCTCGCCGAGACAGCCGCTGGCTTTCTCGCGCGCCAGATGGAACAGTAACCGGAGAAGCTTTAGGTCTAATGGATTTGCATCGCGGTTCATCTTCTTTGGACAAGGCCTGTTGCGGCGTCGACTGCAGCAGGCCTTTTGGCGTGTACGAGTTTCAGGACTATCTCCCTGGATTGTCCCATACATATGGGACAGGGCGGTTTCCAGGGGGGATGGAGTTGGTTGGATCTCGGAACTTCGTACGCGGCGCCATGCTCTTGGCAGGAGCCGCGATGCTGTCTAAATTCCTCGGTTCCATTTACACGATTGTGCTGCAAAACATCATTGGCGATCACGGTATGGGGCTCTTTCAGATGGCCTATCCCATCTACGCCACACTCTTGGCAGTGGCGACGGCTGGATTCCCAGTGGCGATTTCGAAACTGATCGCCGAAGAAGTGGCAGATGGCAATCCGGCCGCTGCCAAACAAGTGCTGCGCGTGGCCGCCGGGCTCTTGTCGCTAGGGGGCGTGTTCGCGTTTCTCGTACTTTATCTGTTCGCCCCTGAATGGGCCGTCATCGCGGGTGACCCGGAAAGTGTAACCGCCATTCGCGCCATTTCGCCGGCACTCTTAGTGGTGCCTATTTTGAGCGTTCTGCGGGGCTATTTTCAAGGCTATCAGTGGATGGATCCGACCGCGTTTTCACAGGTGCTCGAGCAGTTGGTGCGCGTCGCGACGATCATCGGACTGTCCGTTTACTTTGTCGACGTCGGTGCGTCGCAGCGAGTATCTGCCGCAGGCGCGGCATTTGGTGCCGTGACGGGTGCCTTGGCCGGGTTTATCGCGATGCTCGTGTACTGGCGGCGCCGAGGCCGATATATTCCGGAGGATCTGACACGGCACAAAGTCGATGGCCGGAGGGTCACTAAGAAACTGATTTATTACGCGTTTCCCATCAGTATTGGGGCACTCGTGGTTCCTCTGCTGCACAACGTCGACGTGATCACGGTCGTCAATCTATTAAAGCGCGTTGGCGAAAATCAAAGTCTAGCGACGACGCAATTCGGGCTGCTCAGCGGCCGCGCGTTCAAATTGACGATGTTGCCGACGACGCTCGCCGCCGGCATTGGCGTGGCGGTGATGCCGGCCATCTCGGAAGCGTTCACCCTTGGCCATCGCGAGTTGCTTGCAAATCGCGTGGACATGGCCGTTCGCCTCACCGTCTTGTTGGCGCTCCCGGCCACGGCGGGACTAGTGCTCGCGGCGAAGCCGATCAACGTAGCGCTGTTCACCGACTCCGATGGAACGATGGCCATTCAGGTGTTAGCTTTGTCGATCCTGTTTGCGAGTATCCAGACGACGACGGCTGCACTTTTGCAGGGGGCCGGATGGATTTACCGGCCCATCGTGTATATGTTAGTTTCGTGTTTGGTCAAACTTGTGGCAAACTTCATCTTCGTTCCGCGGTACGGCATTGCAGGTGCCGCGTTCGCGACGGTGGTAAGCTACGTCGTCGCCGCTGTCCTGAACCTGGTTGCGGTGCGTCGCTTGTTCGGCGAGCACCTCGCGCTCGGTCGATGGTTCTATCGACCGCTCGTCGCCACCACCATCATGAGTGGCGCCGTGTTCGCACTGGAGCGGCAGTGGGAAGTGTTTGGCGGACCCGCCACAGGTCGGCTCTGGTCGGCGGTCGCGACGCTCACCATCCTGGGCGTCGGCGTAGTCGTCTACTTGTTTGCTATACTTGTGAGCGGATCGTTGTCTGAAGATGAATTGATGTCAATTCCGCATATTGGACCACTCCTGGCACGCGTTAGCCGGAGGTTTTTCTCTATGCACTGAGAGGGTGGAAACAACACATGGCCGTCATCCACGTTGTAGGCTTGGGGCCTGGGGATCTAGGTGGTCTCCCGATGGGTACATATCAGTTGTTGAAGAGTGGTATGCCGATTGTGCTGCGCACGCGCATTCACCCGGTCGTCGCTCAACTGGAGGAACAGGGATTTGCGTTTGAGGCGTACGACGACCTTTACGAAACGATCGATCAGTTCGACGAAGTCTACCGGCAGATGGCCGAGCGGCTGATCGAGAAGGCTTCCCAGGGCACCGACTTCATCTACGCTGTTCCGGGGCACCCCCTCGTCGCCGAGCAGAGCGTGCAAAACTTGTTGGAACAGGATGTGCCAGGCGTTCAGGTGGATATCGGTCCGGGCCAGAGCTTTCTCGACATCGCGGCGGCGCGCTTGAAGATAGACCCGATCGACGGCCTCTTGTTGCTCGATGGGACAACCCTTGCCGGGCGAATGCTGAATTCCGCGGTTCACACCCTGATCGCTCAGGTGTACCAGCCGGCGATTGCGGCAGAGACGAAGTTGACGCTGATGGAGGTCTATCCGGACGACTACGAGATCACTGTCTTGCGCGCGGCTGGCGTCGCTCACGAGGAGCGGATCGAACAGATTCCGTTATACGAACTTGACCGCGTGCCGTGGGTCGACCACCTCACGACCGTCTACGTCCCGCCGATGGAAAGCCGAGCGAATCGCCTGCGCGACCCTTGGGAGGCGATTGACATCGTGGCCGCGCTGCGCGCGCCGGGCGGCTGTCCGTGGGATCGGGAGCAGACGCACGAAAGCTTGCGCAAGTACGTGATCGAGGAGGCGTATGAAGTAGCCGAGGCGATTGACGCCGCAGACTATGACCACCTCGCCGAAGAGCTGGGCGACCTGCTCCTGCAGGTGCTGCTTCACGCGCAAATTGGGGAAGAGTTTGGCGAGTTTAGCATCCGAGATGTGTTTGAGAGATTGGCCGCGAAGTTGATTCGCAGGCATCCGCACGTATTTGCGGGTGAGACGGCGGCAGACGTGAGCGACGCCAACCAACTGTGGGACGAGGTTAAACAAGCGGAGAGAGCCTCCAAAGATTCGCCGAGAATCCTAGACGACGTGTCGCTCAGTGGCCCAGCTTTGACCGTTGCGGCGGAGATTCAGAAGGCTGCCGCTAAAGTCGGATTTGATTGGAAACAAGTAAAAGATGTATTAGAAAAGATAAAAGAGGAAATGACTGAACTAGAAGAGGAACTGCGCGCCGGGGATGACACCGATGCGGCTGATGAGGAACTCGGGGATCTGCTGTTTGCGTGCGTGAATCTGAGCCGGTTCCGGAAGAAGGACGCCGAAGTGCTCTTGATGCGCGCGACGCGAAAGTTTGTCGACCGATTCAACCTGGTAGAATCAGCTGTACGAGAGTCAGGTAGGGACTGGGATTCATTCAGCCTCGACGAGCTAGATGAATTCTGGGGCAACGCAAAAATCGAATTGCAGGACAAAAATTAGCAGGAATCGGGCGGCAAAGGACGAATTACATTCCGACATTCCCACGAAAGGGGCATCCCGCAAGTGAATAAAATGGAATTGATCAACCAAGTGGCCGATAAGACCGGTCTGAAGAAGAAGGACGCTGAACAGGCCGTTAACAGCGTATTTGAAATCATCGAGGAAACGTTGAGCTCCGGTGAGAAGGTTCAAGTCATTGGCTTTGGCACGTTTGAGACGCGTGCGCGCGCTGCCCGCTCAGGCCGCAACCCACAAACTGGCGAAGTGATTGAGATTCCAGCTTCGACGGTCCCGGCATTTAAACCAGGTAACAAACTCAAGGAGAGCACTCGCTAACCGTTGCGTCTCGATAAATTTCTAAAGGTCTCGCGTCTCATCAAACGCCGTACACTCGCCAAGCAGATCTGCGACGCCGGGCGTGTGACGGTGGGAAATCGAACTGCCAAAGCATCGACTACCGTGCAAGTTGGCGATACTTTAGCCATCCGTTACGGGAACAAGACGGTCACGGTTGAAGTTCGAAAGCTTGCGGATCATCCTCGTCGGGATGAAGCCCCCGAGTTGTACCATGTCATTTCCTCGGTGGCCCGCGAGGCCGTCGAGCCAGAATACGTGGACGACGAGGATGAGGCGTAACATCTCGGAACTTCATCGTAGGAAGAGGTCGCCCTGAAGAGGCATTATGCACTCTCGTGGCGGCCTCTTTTTTCGTCTCTGCTGCTCCCTTAACGACCATCACCACTTACAACAAATCCCGACGACAAGCATTCCTCCAGTAGCAGTTCTATAATCGACACGCGCTCATACACTTAGGGTGGACACTCGGACAACTTGGGGGTGCAGGAGTTGGGCGCACAAGACGCACACAATGTCCGGTTAATAGGGCGAGAGGCGCTCGAAATCACCGGCGTCGAACGGGTTACGAGCTTCGACGTGAAGGCTTTTGAACTGGTCACCACCTCGGGAAACCTCTACATCGAAGGCGATTCGCTTCACATGAAGCAGTTTGATGTAAAGGCTGGTATCGTGCGCATTGAAGGTCATATTGTAGCCTTGCAGTACGCGGATGAGACGAAGCGAAAGGGCTTCGCGAGGCGGTTGTTGCGATGACGGACACGATGGGAAACGTCTCGTATGTGTTCTGGATGTTGGCGAGTGGATGGTGTATGGGTACGGCGTTCGATTTTTACTCCACCGTCACAGGGGCAACCAAACTGTTGCGTTGGCTCAGACCGTTCTTGGATCTGGTGTTTTGGGTGGCCTCTGGGTTTGTCGTCTACTATCTCACCTTTATTACGATACAGGGCACCTTCCGCGTGTATACGTTTCTCCTAATTGGTGTAGGTTACTTAGTGTATCGGACTCTGTTCCGGCGCGTCGTCATTGGCAGTGCGTTTGCCATTGTCCGGTTTGTACGCGGCGTGGTGATCTTCTTCGGACGGCTGCTGTATCGTCTGATCGGTGTGCCAATTTTAGTCACCTGCCGTGTCGCCTGGAGTTTACTGCGCATTCTCTATGGCTTAGGATGCCACGTCGAGAGCGGCATCTGTGCTGTTATCCGCTTTGTGGCAGCCGTTTTTCTCTTTCCACTGCGCCGTTTTTGGAAGCCTGAACGCGCGTGGCGAAAAAAACTTCAAGCATATGAGCAGGTGTTTTGGGACTGGCTGTCGAATGTGCTGAAAAAGAAGCCTCGTTCGGTTTCCTAACTCATCACAGGGAGCGTTGCGCTCGTGCTTGCAACTCGTCAACACGGAAAGACTACAGTCGGTCCAAACGCACGTACTCAAATCAGGCAAAGACATCCTTTGTTTCGTTTGCGCTATTTGGCACTGATCGTCATCTGTGGCTGGTCATTATTCCACTATCTGCATGCAGAGCGCCCTCAACTGGTCCAATTACAGGCGCAACACCAACAGTACGCATCGCAACTGAGTCAGTTGAAAGCAGAGAACCAACGTTTGCAACAGGAGAAGCAACAATTGAACAGTGATGCGTATATTGAAAAGTACTCCGCACAAAACTTTGGCCTAACGATGCCGGGGCAGGTACCGTTTGATTTGCAAAACGACAGTCAACACGGATAATATTGACGTGATTGTACGAACAGGGGGCCGTGCCTCCGATCGGAAATCACGACTTGTCACCAGTCAGAGGCGAAAGTCTCGTGCAGACTAGGAATTATCATTTTTTTATTCGTTCGACGCGAATAGGGAGGAACGGCGTCTTTATGGCCATTGAGGTCGGCAGTAAGTTGACAGGCAAGGTTACAGGGATCACTCGTTTTGGCGCATTTGTGACTTTGCCAGAAGGTGCAACAGGTCTCGTTCACATTTCGGAGATTTCGGACAGCTATGTCAAAGACGTTCACGACTTTTTGCACGTGGATGACGAAGTGACAGTCAAGGTCATCAGCGTGGGTGCTGACGGCAAGATTGCACTCTCCATCCGCCAGGCCAGTGAAACTGCGGCGAGCTCGCAGAGTTCCCGTCCACAGCACAGTGGTGGCCAAGGCAGTTACGGCGGCCGCGGTGGTCAAAGTGGCTACAGCGGGCGTGGCGGCCAGGGTGGTCGCGGGCAAGGCGGCCGCGGCGGCCAAGGTGGCCCCCGGGGTGGTTCATTTGACCAGCTGATGAATCGTTTTCTTAAAGATAGCGAGGAACGCCTCTCGGCGCTGCGCAGAAACGAATCGAAGCGTGGCGGCCGCGGTGGTCGAAGAGGGTAACCTTTGCTATACTAGACATAACGCGAACCGGGCAGGCTGTTGGCTGCCCGGTTTTCCTTTGTTTTTCGGAAGTCTCCGGCTGTGGTTCAACAGCCGTTTGGAGGAGGGACTCACAGATATGGCGGACACGTATTATCTCGAGTATCAATTGGAGAGTGGCGAACAGGTCATCATGGGCTTTGCGGACATCAATGACCGCGATGGCTGCCACATTTCGTTGGATATGTACAAGGGCCAGCTTGGACCTGTGGATGAAGCCGTCATGCAGCGGATTCTCGCGAAGTTTCGGGGCCGTGTGCTAAGCCGTCATTAAGGGGAAGTCGATGCGTCCGTGGATTCCAGTTGTTCATCCACTCCTGCTGACGATGTTCATGTGTCTGCTTACCCTCGGCGTCGTCTTGACTGTCGTTTGGAACGCCCGTCGGCGGCGGATCAAAGAGGTGGTGTGGCTCGTCATCGCATATTGCACGTTTGCTGTGTTCACCATCCTCGCCGCCACGTGAAGCGCCAAGCATATGGACGATGCCGCAGTCCATCTGTCTGCCGGCGTGGTTATGGGTGCTGCACAGGACCTCTCGCCAGGGATCTGTGCAGCACCATGACGGGTACCTTAGGTTTGACGATTGCGGTATCGGAAGAACGCTTGATTGAGCATCTGAATGGATTTTCTATCGCGATTCTGGAACGCCCGCCTCAGCTGACTTCGTAACCACTCTGGCATTCCATTCACCTCGCCTTTTGACGTGGTATTTGCTGACTTCTGCCTAGGTTTGATGTTAGTTTACGCAGAACTAGGCGTTTGTGCCCCACGAACAACCCTTTCATCCGCCAAAATTCTCCCGCATTCGCCGCTTGCCATCAATTCTTGTCGCGATGCGACGGGCGGTCAGCGCCCTGTGTATTGCTCACACTGAATGCCCTTTTCCTCCAAGACTCGCTGCCCCAGAGAATCGGTGTACTCGTCCGCGTAAACCACGCGTGAAATACCAGCTGCGATCAACAGTTTTGCACAGTTGACACAGGGTGCCGCGGTGATGTAGATGGTGGAACCATCCGTGCTTACGCCGTGTAACGCCGCTTGTGCGATCGCGTTTTGTTCAGCGTGGATGGTGCGTATGCAGTGACCCTCTACCTCCCAGCAGCCCACGTCCGTGCAGTGCGGCATGCCCGGGGGCGAGCCGTTGTACCCAGTCGTGAGGATCCGTTTGTTGCGAACGATGACGGCGCCGACTTTGCGTCGATTGCACGTGGCGCGCTGTGCCACGACGTCGCGGGCCATCATCATGAAATACTCGTCCCAGGATGGGCGGTTTGAAGGTTCGGACACGTAAACTCCTCCTTGTAACATAGCGTGGCAGTATGTTTCCACTTGTACACAGCCCAGCTCGAGTGGTCGAAGCAGGGCGGGAGCGCATAGGCGCAGACAAGCACGATTGGCATCATAAATTGTCGGAATATTTATGGGTCGCCGTGACGTCGTTTGACAAAATATTTGTCATGACCTTCGTATAATGGCCATACACATTACTGGAAGGAGCGCGTGTCATGGCGCAATTATCCCTGATGCACAACAGTGCAACGGACAATCGGACAAGCTCACAGGTCGTTCCTTTGCCACGTTGGACTTGGCATGCGTGGAGACGCGTGCTTGTCCTCATGGCAATTGGTTTTTTGTTAGGACGTGCAAACATCGAACACGTCGTGTCCCCGTTCGGACTCGCTTACTTTGCTGTCCTCTCTGAGGTGGCAGGCAGAAAGCGTGCTTGGCCAGCGTATCTCGCGATAGCTGGGAGCTATACAGTGGATGGGACGCTCGGTGCTATCACGATGTTGGTGGAGCTCCTTCTCTACCGCGTCGCGCGGCGGTATGTATTCCGCAAGAAGTCGCCTGACCTGCACTTCATTCCGATCACGGCGGGTATCGTCTCGTTGGTCGCCAAACTCGCCATGATCGGGACCGTATGGACGAAGTATGACGTCCTCATTGCGCTGGCGCAGGCTGCGCTCGTCACCATCTTATCGCTCATTTTCATTCAATGCATGAGTTTGTTTATTGGTCAGGAACATACTCGTACATTGAAGTATGAACAAATTATCAGCGTCGTGATCTTGGTGGCATCCGTGGTGATGGGCTTTAGTGGACTGGAGATCAAAGGGGTGGCTCTATCCGGGGTGGCCGTCGATTGGATCGTCCTGGTCATGACCTGCGCCGGGATTGGCGTCGGCGCCGCAGGCGCGATTGTCGTGAGCATGCTGACGCTGTTGAATCACCAGGCGTCGTTGTCACAAGTTGCCGTTCTCGGATTTGCGGCCCTGCTCGGTGGGCTGCTACGGGACACGAACCGCTTTTTTGTCAGCGTGTCGTTTGTCTTGAGCACCACCGTTCTGACGGCCACCTATGCCTACAATGTACACACGCTGCTCGTCGGCCTGTTGACCGCCGGCATCGCGTCGGTGCTCTACTTCCTGACACCCAAGCGACTGGAGAACGAACTGCGGACGTTTGTGCCGGGGACGCGCGAACACACTCAATCCGAGCGGGAGCGGGTGCAGCGCGTAAACGCCTTGCTCACGGAAAAGATCCACGAGGTCAGCCAGGTGTTCGACGAACTCTCGAAGTCGTTCGGTGACACGGGTGAGACCGAGTACGCGGCTGCGCAACAGCTCGTCACCCAGATCGTCTCCGCCACTTCGCAACACGTGTGCGCACTCTGTCCACGCCGCGCGAAGTGCTGGGACAAGGAGAGCATGCAGACGTATCACGCGATGGCCAACACGTTGCGCAATATCGAATCAGCGGGCGGTCGTCGGGCAAACGCGAGTCCGGAGATGAAAGAGCGGTGCATTCGACTCGATCCGCTGATGAGCACGCTGCGCTATAATCTCGAAGTCACCAACCGGGACGCCAAGTGGATGAAAAAACTTCGCGAACAGCGAACCTTGCTCTCCGCACAGCTGTCTGGGGTCGCGTCGGTTGTGCGGGGCATGGCCATCGAGATGGACGAGGATCACAAGTCGTCCCTGTCGGATGAGGAACAGATCATCGCGGCACTCGAGCAACTTGGGCTGTACGTCGATGACGTGCACATCGTTAGCCTCGAACCCGGCAAAGTAGAAATCGAGGTGACGCAACCGACGGAAGGGGCCTACGAAAACTCAGCTCGCATGATCGCTCCACTGCTCTCAGGCATTCTCGGGGAACACATCAGCGTCGCGCACGTCCAGCATCAGCACGAAGGGGGACCGTGCACGAGCGTCTTTGCCTCCGCCCGGCTGTTCCAGGTCAACACCGCTGTGGCGACGGTGGCCAGAGACGGCAGAATGGTCTCAGGGGACACACACACGAGTGTCGATTTGGGCAACGGGCGCTACGCGGTGGCTGTCAGCGACGGAATGGGCAACGGCGAGCGCGCAAACCGAGAGTCGAAGGCGGCTATTGACCTGTTGAAGAAACTGATGAAGGCAGGCTTCGACGAAAAGCTGGCGATTCGAACCGTCAACTCCACCCTGCTGTTGAGATCGAGAGACGAGATGTTCACGACGCTCGACATGGCGCTCATCGACTTGTTCAATGCGAAAGCCGACTTCCTGAAGGTCGGGTCCGCGCCGAGCTACGTCAAACGTGGGAACGAGGTCATCGAGATCACGGGGGATAACGTGCCGATTGGCATTTTGCAGGATATCGAAGTGCAGTCGATCGAACACCAATTGCGGGCGGGGGATATCTTGGTGCTGATGTCGGACGGGCTCTACGACGCACCGCCGCACAACTACGACAGTGAGACATGGCTCCGCTCGGTCATCGCGAAGTTGGAAACGACGAACCCGCAGGACATCGCGGACACGCTCATTGAGACGGCGGTTCGCATGAACCACGGCGCCATCCGCGACGACATGACCGTGGTTGTCGCCGTCGTCGAGCATCATGAACAGGAATGGGCTGCAATTAAGTTGCCGAGCGTTCCAAGTTTGCGAAAGCCCGCCAAGCGCCGTGGCGCTTAACTGGTACACTTTCAAAATTTCATAGCGTCAAGTGAATGAGGCCCACCTCTCGCGTCCATACTGGACATAGAACAATCCGGAGGTGGGTTCATTGAGTAAAGAGGCAATGATTCGTCAAATTCTCGTCATTACAGATGGCTACTCCAATATTGGTGAAGATCCGATTACCTGTGCTGCAGAAGCGCACCGACAAGGGATTGTCGTCAACGTGATTGGCGTCGTAGACAAAGGAGAGATGGGCGACCAGGGCCACGATGAAGCGATGTCCATCGCGGACGCCGGCGGCGGGATGTGCCGTATCGTGCACCCAGTCGATCTCTCCGCCACCGCGCAGATGATGACCCACCAGACGATGCAAATGACCCTACAGCAAGTGGTCAATCAGGAACTCCAGAGCGTCATCGGCAAGACCACCGAGGAATTGCCGCCGACTGAGCGCAGCCGCGTGATGCAAGTGGTCGACAAGCTCGAGGAAGAGGTCGGCCTTCATCTCGTCGTCGCCATCGACACGAGTGCCAGCATGAAGGACAAGATACCGACGGTCCGGGAGGCGGTACGCGACCTCGCGTTATCGCTTCAGGTCCGCTTAGGCACCTCTCGAGTAGCGGTCGTATCGTTCCCGGGGCATGGCGAAGAGTCGACTAAACTGATTCAGGATTTCTCGGACCAAGTCGACATGAAGGAACTCGAGACCTCGCTTCAGGCTCGCGGTGGCACGCCGACAGGTCCCGCCATTCGACACGCGATAAGCCTCATCAAGAACGTGCGCAACTACCCTCGCCCAGACGAGTATGACGGCCCAAGGCGAGACTACGCATGAATGCGACAAAGCGCCCGCCGCTGTCTCCTGGAGACAGGGTGATCGGGAAGTGGAGTCGACAGGAGTGGACGGTACAGGCGCAATTGGGCGTCGGTGCAAACGGCGCCGTCTACTCCGTGCGCGGTACGGACGGCGCCCTGTACGCGATGAAAGTGTGCGACGACGTCGGTGCGGTCGCGTTTGAATGGGGCTTGCTCGAACAGTTGAACGCCACTGGTTTCGCGTTTCCCAAGCCACACTGTATCGACGACAGCGCGACGCATCCCGCGCTGTACTTTTATGTCATGGAGCAGATTGAGGGCAGGCCGCTCGACCAGATCTGGAAGAAGCTCAGCTCGGACGATATGAAGCGGGTCTTGCTTGGCGTTGGCTATGGTCTGCGAGCGCTGCACAAGTCGCAGCACGCGTTTTGTGACGTCAAACCGCAGAATCTGCTTGTGGATGTGCAGAGTAACCAGTGCGTCCGGTTCGTCGACGTGGGTGGCGTCACGCCCTTCGGGCGATCCGTTCGCCAATTCACACCGACGTCAGACCCTGCGTACTGGGGATTTGGCGAGCGACGCGCGTGTGCGCGCTACGACATCGAGGCGGTCGCACTGATGGTGGCCACGCTGTTCGAGCCCGTGCCGCAGGGCCTGCCGCAGTGGCCCGTAGAACGACGACAAGCGTGGATTTTACGCTCGATTCGCGGGCGGCATGACAAATCGGTTGGAGCTCTGTTGGAAGATGCCATGCGCGGGCGCATCGACACGGCGGACGAGTTCGTCCGCCGGCTCTATGCACTGAAGCTCCGCCCGACAGGGTTCCCGAAGCGCAGCGCGGCAAAGGCTCAGACCCGCGCTTCTCGTTCCGCTGCGGCACCCGGCAACGGACGGCGGCCTGCACCAAGTCAACCCAGGCCTCAACAGCGCTCGGCCAAGGCACGAAAGCGGTCCGCGGATTGGACGGAACGCCTCATGTGGTGGGCGTTGACTTGCGCTGTGATCTCGACGGCGGGCGCATGGGCAGAATATCTTCGATAGTTATGAACTTACGCATCCCTCTGTTAAGATGGGGATGAGTCCATAGACCGAGTCAGCGCACAGGCGGGTGGTATTACGCAAAAAGTGCTGTCGGTCGTGAAGTCGTCAGTCGGAAGTGAGACACAGGCATGCACGTGGCGGATACAGTACGGCGGTTTATCGAGCAGTACACAAGTTCACAAAACACACTCATCGTTGGTGTATCGGGTGGGCTAGACTCCATGACGCTGTTGCATGTTGTGCACGCGTTGTCGGCACAGCGACCACCCCTTTTTCGATCCCTCTTCGCACTCCACGTCCACCACGGGTTGCGGCAGGCGGCCGACCGCGATGAAGCACTGGTCGAGCGATACTGTCGCGCATTGGGCATCGCACATCAATCGGTCAGAGTACAGGTGGATGCAAACTCCGGTGAAGGCCTGGAAGCTGCGGCGCGAACGGCGAGGTACGAGGCGCTGTTGGCCGAGGCCCGCAGGCACCCCAACCCGGTGGTCCTCCTCGCTCACCACCAGGATGACCAAGTGGAGACCGTACTCCTGCGCTGGCTTCGTGGCGCCGGCCTTCACGGGCTCGCGGGCATGCGAGCTGTGACGACGCGCGAGGAGATCCCGCTCCTGCGCCCGCTGCTCGCGCTATCGAAAGCGGAACTGGCGGAGTATGCCGCGGTTAACCAAGTGCCACATGTGGAGGACGAAAGCAATCAAGACGACCGGTTCTCGCGCAATTACCTTCGCCATCACGTGGTTCCCAGGCTCCGCCATCTGCAGCCGGAAATCGGGACGCTCACAGCGCGGCTGACTGGGCTATTACAGGACGATGACGACTATCTCACAGCCGCCGCCCAGGCACTGAAGGAGCAGGCTGTCGCAGCGCGGGGGGATGGACTGTTTCAAGTTCATTGCGAGACGTTCAACGCCGCGCACGTTTCTTTACAACGCCGACTGATTCACATACTATTGAATTGTTTCGCATCTGCAGGTTGGACGCAGCGGCACCTCGAGGCCGTGCGGCAACTAGCTGGAGCAAGTGAAACAGGGAGTAGCCTCCAACTTCCACGTGGGATCCACGTCTGGAGGAGCTACGAGAGTCTGTACATAGGGTATTCGTCGCGATGCTCTGCAGTAGCTGAGCCGTCGACCATCCACTGGAACCCGGCGGGGAATCACCGTCTCACGCTCGACGTTCCGTTGGCGCGTTGGCGATTCTTTGCGGTTTTCACTCGCCGTTGGGATGACCTCCCTGCGAGTCGCAAAGGGCTGTGGCGGCTATGTCTGCCGGCGGGAACGGCGCTGGAGGTCTCTGTCGGCCTACCCACAGCGGTCCGCGTTCGCCCCTTGGGCCTAAACGGATCGAAAAAGCTCCAGGATATTTACACCGACAAAAAAGTTCCCCGTTCTTTTCGCTCACAGTGGCCCATCGTTACCGTGAATGGAGAAGTCGTTTGGCTGCCGGGCCTGGTCCGCACAGAAGTGCAGACGGTACAGGCGGCGGACAGGGATATGTTGGTCGTCGTGGCACACATGAATCGTGATGCTCGCCAACAAATTGGGACATTGTCGCGGGGTACACGACGTATGATAAGTGAATAACACGTACTAGGAGGCACACATGCATCCCGACGTAGAAAGCATTCTATTTGATGAACAAACGATTTTGAACAAGGTTTTGGAGTTAGGCAACCAGCTTACAGAGGACTACCGTGGAAAGAACCCTCTGTTTATTTGCATCCTGAAGGGTGCGACCCTCTTCATGGCTGACCTGGTGAAACGGGTCAACGTCCCGATGGAGATGGACTTCATGGCGATATCCAGCTATGGAGCCTCTTCGCAGTCCTCTGGTGTGGTGCGGATCCTGAAGGATCTCGAGCGGTCCATCGAGGGTCGCCACGTCGTCATCGTGGAGGACATCGTCGACACGGGATTGACCCTGAAGTACTTGCGCGACGCGCTGATGCATCGCCATGCTGCATCCGTCAAGATCGTGTCACTCTTTGACAAACCGAGCGGACGCAAAGTCGACATTGCTCCCGACTATTACGGATTTACCGTGCCCAATGCCTTTATTGTCGGTTATGGTCTCGACTATGCGGAGCAGTACCGCAACTTGCCGTTTGTGGGCGTCTTAAAATCTGACATCTATGCGACAAGCAAAACGGACTGACGGGGAGTCACCCTGCGCGACTAGGAAGGGTTTCGAGCGTATGGTACAATATTCCCGCCATGACCGAGAGGAGGTAGGGCATGAACAAGTTTTATCGGAGTATCGTATTTTACGTGCTCATTTTATTAGCGATTGTCGGAGTCGTGCAGTATCTGACGGGCTCAGATCACTCGCGGCAGACGATTCCATACAGTCAATTTGTCCAGAGCATGAAGCAGGGGCAAATCAGCTCCAGTCCTAGCCAGCCGCTTCAGGTGACGCCTGAGGGCTTGACGGCGACGTTGGATGGACAATTGAAGAATGGTAAGAAATTTGAGACGAGAGCGCTCTACGACGATAACTTATACCCGACGCTGACGGCCAACAACGTGTCGTTTAACGTTTCGCCTCAGCCCAAGGCGAGTGTGTGGATTCAATTCCTCGAGTCGGTTGTGCCGTTCGTGTTCTTGTTCATCTTGATGTTCTTCCTGTTCAATCAGGCGCAGGGCGGCGGCAGCCGCGTCATGAACTTCGGCAAGAGCCGTGCGCGGCTGTACTCCGAGGAAAAGCGGAAGATCACGTTTGCCGACGTGGCTGGTGCGGATGAGGAGAAGGAAGAGCTCGTCGAGATTGTCGAGTTCCTCAAAGATCCGAAGCGGTTCTCGGCGCTCGGTGCGCGAATTCCGAAAGGCGTTCTGCTCGTCGGCCCTCCGGGCACTGGTAAGACGCTCTTGGCGAGAGCGGTTGCGGGCGAAGCGGGTGTTCCGTTCTTCAGCATCAGCGGTTCCGACTTCGTCGAGATGTTCGTCGGCGTCGGTGCGTCCCGCGTGCGTGACTTGTTTGAGAACGCGAAGAAAAACGCACCTTGTATCATCTTTATCGACGAGATCGACGCCGTTGGGCGCCATCGTGGCGCTGGTCTCGGCGGCGGCCACGACGAACGCGAACAGACGTTGAACCAGTTGCTCGTAGAGATGGACGGCTTCTCGGCGAATGAGGGAATCATCATCATCGCTGCGACCAACAGGCCTGACATTCTCGATCCAGCGTTGCTTCGCCCAGGCCGGATGGATCGTCAGATCATCGTCAACCGCCCAGATGTCAAAGGGCGCGAGGAAATTCTTCGCGTACACGCTCGCAACAAACCGTTTGCTCGCGACATCAAAATGGATGTCATCGCGAAGCGGACTCCGGGCTTTACTGGGGCGGACTTGGAGAACGTTTTGAACGAGGCTGCATTGTTGGCTGCTCGTCGGCGTGAGCGAGAGATCACGAACGGGGACATCGATGAGGCAATCGACCGCGTGATGGCCGGGCCTGAGAAGAGAAGCCGCGTGATCAGCGAACACGAGCGCAGATTGGTGGCTTTCCACGAATCAGGGCACGCAGTCGTCGGATACTTCCTACAGACGGGCGACACGGTGCACAAGGTTACGATTATCCCTCGCGGTATGGCGGGCGGGTACACCGTGACGCTTCCGAAAGAAGATCGATTCTTCATCACTCGTCAAAATATGTACAATCAGATCTGTGGGTTGCTTGGTGGACGAGTGGCGGAGGAGATTGTCCTCGGCGAAATCAGTACGGGCGCTTCCAATGACCTCGAGCGCGTCACCGGGATAGCGCGGAGCATGATCACGGAGTACGGCATGAGTGAAAAGCTCGGGCCGATGCAGTATGGCAGCCGTCAGGGTGGTCAGGTATTCCTCGGCAAGGACTTGCAGGGTGAACCGAACTACAGTGACCAGGTCGCTTTTGAAATCGACCGCGAAATGAAGGGAATTGTCGAAACGTGTTACGAGCGCACGCGCAAGATCCTGACGGATAAGCGGGCATGTCTCGATGCATTGGCGAACCGTTTGCTTGAGAAGGAAACGGTCGACGAAGAAGAGATCCGCGAGATCATGGAAGAGTACAAATAAGCAGTCGTTGCAGTGACGGGCAGTTGGTCATCGCAATCAGATAAATATAAAGCCCCCGAGGCAGGAACTCGGGGGCTTTTTTGTGAATAACAAAAGAGGACATATTTCGACAACCTTGATAGCTACTCCGTTCGGAGGGATGACTGTGCGATGGGTCGCACTAAAATATATCAAGCCAGGGAGTACGCTCGCGCAGCGAGTGTCCGATGAACGTGGACGTACCCTTTTGGCCCGGGGAATCGTACTGACAGACAGTCTCATCAAACGGTTGAAGAGAGTTGGCATTCGGGCGGTTTGCATCGAAAGCAAAAGCACGGATGACGTCATTGTGACGGAGATGGTCGACGAGGTCACAAAGGCGGAACTGTTGAGCATCACCTATGAGACGCTAGAAGAGTTGTCTACCTCAGGGTTTTCCAACCGACTCAAGCCGACGTTTCTTCGCAAGCGGTTTGGCTCGTTGCTTGAAGATGTCATTTCGCAGTTGCGAGCGCAT
Organism: Alicyclobacillus fastidiosus; assembly: GCA_029166985.1. Taxonomy (GTDB): domain Bacteria; phylum Bacillota; class Bacilli; order Alicyclobacillales; family Alicyclobacillaceae; genus Alicyclobacillus; species Alicyclobacillus fastidiosus_A. The sequence goes on from CP119138.1 coordinate 266,795, forward strand.
AACGGTGCTGGAGAGCAGTTGGGATCTGTCTATCTGACAGACGGTGAACTGTTTCACCACTCCGTGAACGTCACGTTTTATGCGTTGACGCTCGGCCTTCATAGCGGATTGTCCGACGTGGACCTGGTGGATTTAGGGATGGGGACGCTCTTGCACGACGTGGGTAAGATGCGCCTGCCGCAGGAGATCTTGCGAAAGCCCGGGCGGCTCGACAATGAGGAATTTCGTACCGTCCAATTACATGCGCAGCTTGGATATGACATGCTCAAGGAACTGCGGGACTTTTCAACCAAGTCGTCCCTCATCGCCCTGCAACATCACGAGCGACTTGATGGGAGTGGTTATCCCTGGGGCTTGACGGAGTCGGACATCCATCCCTTCGCCCAGTTGACGGCCGTTGTGGACGTGTATGAGGCATTGACGGCGAATCGAGTTTACCGTCAGGCGTTTTTACCACATGACGCATATGCCATCCTTCTGGCAGATAAGGGGACAAAACTGTCGAGTTCTGCCATCGACGCGTTTTCCTCGACGATTTCCATCTATCCAATTGGCATGACTGTTCGCCTGTCCAATGGGGACTGTGCGGTGGTGATCAAACCCTCCGCGAACAATCACCAAGTTCCGATTGTCCGGGCGATTGAAAACGAGCGAGGCGAGCCGATCTCACCCTACGAGTTGAATCTCGCGACCGCTTCTGATATTCATATTGTGACTTGCGAATCCTAAACACGCACGAAAGGTCGGACATCTATGGAAAGGCTGTTCGTGCTCGATGTTGGCAATACAAACACGAGTTTGGGTGTCTATCAGGGCGACAGCCTGTTGGCGTCGTGGCGCATTCGCACCGAGCAGAGAGTCACGTCGGACGAGTTAGGGCTTCAGTTTCGAATCCTCTTGTCTACGCTGGGCCCGTCTATGCAGGTGACACACTGTATCCTCAGTTGTGTGGTCCCTCCGCTCATGAACACGTTCGTCCGCGCCATTGAAACGTACTTTAAAGTGTCGCCACTGGTGGTGGGGCCTGGTATTAAGACGGGCATTCCCATCCGATACGAGGATCCCCGGGAACTGGGGGCTGACCGAATTGCCAACGCGGTTGCCGCGGTGCACCGCTATCAAAGCCCACTGATCATTGTCGATCTCGGCACGGCCACGACTCTGTCCGTCATCGACGATGCGGGTCAGTATCTGGGTGGTGCGATCGCCCCAGGCGTGATGACGGGGGCGACTGCGCTGTTCGAGTCGGCGTCGCGCCTGCCACAGGTGGATATGGTGTGGCCACAGCAATTGGTCGAACGCAACACGACACTCAGCATGCAAGCGGGGATTCTCTTCGGCGCCGTAGCCATGGTTGACGGCCTTGTTAACCGCGTGAAAAGGGAGCTCGACTTGCCCTTTCACGTCGTGGTTACCGGAGGCCTGTCGCATTTGATAGCAAACAGGCTCGAGACGGTGGACCACGTAGATCCACATCTAACGCTTGAAGGACTTCGGTTGCTTTGGGCTCGCAATACCTACAAATCACGCACATCGTGAGGAGGATTTTCATTGGACAAGGATACAGTCATCCGTGCCACGGCGCGCGACGGTCGCGTCCTGATCTTTTCCTGCTTAACTACGAACCTTGTCGGTGAACTGCAGCGGCGGCACGATACCTGGCCGGTTGTCACGGCCGCTCTGGGACGAACCGCCTCCATCTCGGCGATGATGGCGACGATGCTGAAAAACGAAGAGCGAATTACGGTGAAAATCGACGGCGATGGTCCAATTGGGCAAATCTGGGTGGAGGCGACACCGGGTGGATCCGTCCGCGGATATGTCGACAATCCGCACGTCGACTTGCCACTCAACGCCGTCGGAAAGCTCGATGTGGGCGGCGGTGTCGGACAGGGACATCTGTACGTCATTCGCGATATGGGGCTGAAGGACTTCTACACTGGGAGCAGTGAGCTGCAGACGGGCGAGATCGCGGACGACTTCACGTATTACTTTGTGACGTCCGAACAGGTTCCTTCGGCCGTCGGTGCAGGTGTCCTGGTTGGTACCGACGACCGGCCCATCGTGGCTGGCGGATTCCTCATTCAGTTGATGCCGGGGCATGACGAGAGCGATATCGCATATGTGGAGGAACGCTTGCGCGAAGTGCCGAGCGTCACCAACTTTCTGCAGGAACACCCGTCCGCGCAAGCGCTCTTGCTCAAGCTCTGCCCAGAGGCTCAAATCCATCACATCAGTGATGTGCGGTTTCGCTGTACGTGCTCGTATGAGCGGCTGTCGCGCGTACTCATCAGCCTTGGGCGCCAGGAACTGAAGACCCTTCGCGAAGAGACTGGTGAGGCGGAACTCACATGTCATTTCTGTGGAAACAAATACCACTTTTCGGCGTCCGATCTCGATGGCATGATTGAACAAATCGACGAAACGTCGCGGGCGTGACGAGCACAGAGGGGAATGGACATAGATGAACGTGCAAGTGATGGGCATTCTCAACGTGACTCCGGACTCGTTTTCCGACGGTGGCAGGTATGACACGGTCCCGGCGGCAGTGGAGCGGGCGCATCAACTGATCGAGGCGGGTGCAGACGTGTTGGATATTGGTGCGGAGAGCACCCGCCCTGGCTATACGCCACTCGACGACGAGACCGAGTGGGCGAGACTGGAACCGGTGTTGCAGGCTTTGTCGCGAGACATCCCGGTTCCGATCTCGATTGACACGTATCACGCCACGACTGCAGAACGTGCGATGGAGCTCGGCGTCCAGATCATCAATGACATTTCCGCATGTAGGGACCCGCGGATGGCAGAGGTCTTACAGCGCGGCACAGCGCAGTATGTATATATGCATAATCGGACACAGGTCGACCGAGCGCTCGGCAGCCAAGTGCTCGTCGAGGAGACGAGACTTGGCGTCGAACGGCTACTGGACGCGGGCGTGGCACCCAGCAGGATCATCGTTGACCCTGGCATCGGTTTTGCCAAGACTCAGGAGCAGAATCTGGCCTGCATGCGCGACATTGATCTGTTCTGTGATCTTGGGTACCCTGTCCTCTTAGGAACGAGTCGCAAGCGGGTCATCGGCAACGCGCTGGATGTGCCGGTGGACGAGCGACTCGAGGGGACGCTCGCAACGGTCGCATACGGCGTGTTGCACGGTGTCCGCATCGTCCGCGTTCACGACGTGAAGGAGACCGTGCGCGTGTGTAGAATGTTGGAGGCGATTTGCAATGTCGTCACCAGCTAGGGAGATGCACGATGTATACGTAGGTGTTGGTTCGAACCTGGGAAAGCGGATCGAACACTTGAAATTCGCTGTAGACGCCCTCGAAGAGTTGGGGACCTGCCGGTGTTCGTCGGTGTACGAGACCGCGCCAGTGGGGTATGCGGAGCAACCGGATTTTCTGAACATGGTCGTCCATGTGTCGACGCCGCTGTCGGCGTGCGAAATGTTGGCTGCTCTGCAGGATATCGAGACGCGAGCGAAGCGGGTGCGCGACATTCGCTTTGGCCCTAGGACGCTCGATTGTGACGTGTTGCTGTACGATGACGATTACATATGCTTCAAAGACTTTCAGGTCCCACATCCTCGAATGTGGTCGCGAGCGTTTGTTCTCGTTCCACTCGCTGAACTGACTCCGGCTAGAAAAGGTTTAGGCGGACGAAACATCAGCGCGCTTGCAGAGGAGCAGAGACAGAGAGACGAGGTGCATCATGTCGGACGTTTTTGGTAGAAAAATGCGAGCGTATCGGAAATTAAAGCACATGACGCAAATCGAACTGGCTGAGCATCTCGGGGTCAGCGTCGCGATTGTCGGTTCCCTAGAGCGCGGAACCCGCACCCCGTCACCGCAGATGATTCGGCGCCTGACAGAAGTGCTCAACGTCACCGAGGCAGAACTATTTGGAGATGGCGAGGGCGATTCGAACGCCATGATGTGACTATCCTGACCCTGTTTTCATCGATTGACAATGTGTGGGGCCGTCTCTATAATGGCGCATAGACGTTGGCGCCCATGGCGACCAATGTTCTTCTATTCTGGTCGGAGTTCATACGCTGGTACTGACTGAATGGGCAATCGGCTTCACGCATATGTATCTGTTCGACTGGTTTTATAAAGGAGCGGAAGTTATATGGCCGAAAAAGAAGTCCTCTTAACACCAGAAGGATTAAAGAAGCTCGAGGACGAACTTGAGCAACTAAAAAGCGTGAAGCGACGTGAAGTGGCAGATCGCATTAAATTGGCAATTAGCTACGGAGACATTAGTGAAAACTCCGAATACGAAGACGCCAAGAATGAACAGGCGTTCGTAGAGGGTCGCATTATGACCTTGGAGAAGATGCTTCGCAACGCTCGGATCATTAATGAGGATGAAGTGGATACCGACGTGGTTAGCATCGGCTCCACCGTCACGTTGAAAGACATCGAGTTTGATGAAGACATCCAATACACCATCGTCGGCTCTGCGGAAGCGAACCCGGCACAAAACAAGATCTCAAACGAATCTCCGGTTGGACGAGCGCTGCTCGGGAAGAGCGTCGGCTCCCTCGTCGAAGTTAGTGTTCCAGCTGGCGTCCTGCAATTCAAAATTCTCGACATCAAACGATAACGTTTTCATGATACATCACAAATGATTCCAGGCCGGACGAGGACACCCCTCGTCCGTTTACATTGGAGAGGTGACTATGGAGGAACAGGATTTAATCCAAACCCGTATAGACAAGATGAACGAGATGCGTGAGCAAGGGGTCGACCCGTTCGGCCATCGATACGAGGTCACGCACAGCGCTGCGGACATCCTCGCGTTTGGGGAGGACAAGGACAAGGAACAACTGGAGGCTGCAGCACTCCGCGTGCGGATTGCGGGTCGATTGATGGTGCGCCGGGGACACGGAAAGGCGTCGTTTGCCGTGCTCAACGACCGCTCCGGAAGCATCCAAATTTACGCGAAGATCGACGTGCTGGGAGAGGCGCAATATAACGTGTTCAACCTGCTCGACCTCGGTGATTTCATCGGGATCGAGGGCACGGTGTTCCGCACAAATCGCGGCGAAATCACAGTCCTCGCGGAAAAGTTGGACATGCTCTCGAAAGCTTTGCGCCCGCTGCCGGAGAAGTTCCACGGCCTGAAGGACGTGGAGACGCGCTATCGCCAGCGCTATCTCGATCTCATCGTAAACCCTGAAGTGCGCGACATCTTCATCGCGCGTTCGAAGATCATTCAAGCGATTCGCCAATATCTCGACGAACGCGACTACCTCGAGGTCGAAACGCCAACGCTGCACGCAGTTGCTAGCGGTGCGCATGCGCGGCCGTTTACGACGCACCACAACGCCCTCGACATGGATCTGTTTCTTCGAATCGCCATCGAATTGCATCTGAAGCGCCTGATCGTGGGTGGTTTGGAGCGCGTGTACGAAATCGGGCGCGTCTACCGCAACGAGGGTGTATCCACACGTCACAATCCAGAATTCACAATGCTGGAGCTGTATCAGGCCTATGCGGACTTCCACGACATCATGGACTTGACTGAGGGCATGATTCGCCACGCCGCGCAGAAGGTCAGCGGGTCGCTTCATCTAACATACGGCGACTGGACCATCGATCTCGAGTCGCCATGGCGGCGAGCTCATATGGCTGATCTTGTGCAGGAGCATACGGGTGTGGATTTTCGCGCGGTGTCGTCCGACGACGAGGCTCGTCGCTTGGCCAAGGAACACCATATCCAAATTACTGACCATATGACCTATGGTCACATTCTGAACGAGTTTTTTGAGCAGCGCGTCGAGGACAAGCTCGTGCAACCGACGTTTGTCTATGGGCATCCGGTGGAGATTTCGCCGCTCGCCAAGATGAATGCGGAAGATCCGCGCTTCACGGACCGCTTTGAGTTGTTTATCGTGGGTCGTGAACACGGGAATGCGTTCAGCGAGTTAAACGATCCGATCGATCAACGAAATCGATTCGTCGCTCAACTCAAGGAACGCGAAGCGGGCAACGATGAAGCGCAGGATCTCGACGAAGACTTCCTGACCGCCCTCGAACACGGCATGCCGCCAACGGGTGGGTTGGGGATTGGCATCGACCGTCTGGTGATGTTGTTGACGGGGCAACCGTCCATCCGTGACGTCTTGCTGTTCCCGCTCATGCGCGAACGCGTGGAGCAAAAGGCGGATCAAGACGATGCATCCGCATCTGCTGAGTAAACTGCAGACGGGATTTAAGCAAACGTGTCCGTCGCCATCGATGCGACATGGATACAATGAACTTGTGTTGTAAAGGGAGTCCGCCAACCAGCGGACTCTTTTCGTGTGTATTGTTACCATACGCAGTGCATCGCAGCATGTTGGCGTATCCACTTTGAGGCCCGTTTGTCGACCCTTGGAAGCGACTTACTGGTCTTATCCGCTCAAGAAAAATCATGTTTGACATACTCGGCGACCACGTGGTATATTAGTCGACGTCGCTTCGGCGGCACTGCTGAACAAACAGGATATATACCGAGTCACTTGGACATCGGCTCACGCGTTGAACCACAGCGTTCGAACGGGTTGAAGCAAAATGTCCCAGTAGACAGCGATGCTAGATTCGTGGTATAGTAGTCTTCGCTGCTTCGGCGGCACTGTTCAAATGGTTCCTTGAAAACTAAACACACACGCCTAAAAGTTTCGGTCGAGACGACAGTCGTCGTCAAGACATGATGAAGTAACGCCAGTAACATTTTTTGAGAGTTTGATCCTGGCTCAGGACGAACGCTGGCGGCGTGCCTAATACATGCAAGTCGAGCGAACCCTTCGGGGTTAGCGGCGGACGGGTGAGTAACACGTGGGCAATCTGCCTGTCAGACTGGAATAACACTCGGAAACGGGTGCTAATGCCGGATGACACACGGGAAGGCATCTTCCTGTGTTGAAAGGTGCAACTGCACCGCTGATAGAGGAGCCCGCGGCGCATTAGCTAGTTGGTGAGGTAACGGCTCACCAAGGCGACGATGCGTAGCCGACCTGAGAGGGTGACCGGCCACACTGGGACTGAGACACGGCCCAGACTCCTACGGGAGGCAGCAGTAGGGAATCTTCCGCAATGGGCGCAAGCCTGACGGAGCAACGCCGCGTGAGCGAAGAAGGCCTTCGGGTTGTAAAGCTCTGTTGCTCGGGGAGAGCGACAAGGAGAGTGGAAAGCTCCTTGTGAGACGGTACCGAGTGAGGAAGCCCCGGCTAACTACGTGCCAGCAGCCGCGGTAATACGTAGGGGGCAAGCGTTGTCCGGAATCACTGGGCGTAAAGCGTGCGTAGGCGGTTGTGTAAGTCTGGAGTGAAAGTCCAAGGCTCAACCTTGGGATTGCTTTGGAAACTGCATAACTTGAGTGCTGGAGAGGCAAGGGGAATTCCACGTGTAGCGGTGAAATGCGTAGATATGTGGAGGAATACCAGTGGCGAAGGCGCCTTGCTGGACAGTGACTGACGCTGAGGCACGAAAGCGTGGGGAGCAAACAGGATTAGATACCCTGGTAGTCCACGCCGTAAACGATGAGTGCTAGGTGTTGGGGGGACACACCCCAGTGCCGAAGGAAACCCAATAAGCACTCCGCCTGGGGAGTACGGTCGCAAGACTGAAACTCAAAGGAATTGACGGGGGCCCGCACAAGCAGTGGAGCATGTGGTTTAATTCGAAGCAACGCGAAGAACCTTACCAGGGCTTGACATCCCTCTGACCGGACTAGAGATAGTCCTTCCCTTCGGGGCAGAGGAGACAGGTGGTGCATGGTTGTCGTCAGCTCGTGTCGTGAGATGTTGGGTTAAGTCCCGCAACGAGCGCAACCCTTGACCTGTGTTACCAGCACGTAATGGTGGGGACTCACAGGTGACTGCCGGCGTAAGTCGGAGGAAGGCGGGGATGACGTCAAATCATCATGCCCTTTATGTCCTGGGCTACACACGTGCTACAATGGGCGGTACAACGGGAAGCGAAGCCGCGAGGTGGAGCAAAACCTAAAAAGCCGTTCGTAGTTCGGATTGCAGGCTGCAACTCGCCTGCATGAAGCCGGAATTGCTAGTAATCGCGGATCAGCATGCCGCGGTGAATCCGTTCCCGGGCCTTGTACACACCGCCCGTCACACCACGAGAGTCGGCAACACCCGAAGTCGGTGAGGTAACCTTAGGGAGCCAGCCGCCGAAGGTGGGGTTGATGATTGGGGTGAAGTCGTAACAAGGTAGCCGTATCGGAAGGTGCGGCTGGATCACCTCCTTTCTACGGAGAAACAAGGCTTTTAGGACGTGGGTGTTTAGTTTTGAGGGAGCCAAAGCCCATGTGGCTAGGTCAACTCAAAGCGCGTTTCAAGATGCGAGGAGTACAAGGCGGGAGGACGATGACGAGTCGAGCGTACTTTGTGTACGTGAGCGAGTCAGAGGACGACCAACGAAGGAATCCGAAGCAGATTGGAAGGCGCGTGGTACCTTGGCAACTGAATATGGAACAACCTCTAAAGAAGTAAACCGGTAACCGTAAATGCGTAACAGGTTAACAATAGCCGGATTTATGGATGGAATAATCACCTCTGGTGGTTAGGAAGTCAAAACGGTGAAGTTAGAAAGAGCGCACGGAGGATGCCTAGGCGCCAAGAGCCGAAGAAGGACGGGGCGAACACCGAAATGCCACGGGGAGCTGTAAGCGAGCATTGAGCCGTGGATGTCCGAATGGGGAAACCTGCTAGTGTGAAGCGCTAGTACCGTACACTGAATACATAGGTGTGCGGAGGCAACCGAGGGAACTGAAACATCTAAGTACCTCGAGGAAAAGAAAGCGAACGCGATTCCGTAAGTAGTGGCGAGCGAAAGCGGAGAAGCCTAAACCGTATACGTGGTACAGACTGCAGTCGATGCGTATACGGGGTCGAGGGGCTGTTGGTGGCAACCTGCAGGGAGCCAGCAGGAAGCAATTCGTAGGAGAACGGCATGGGAAGGCCGGCCATAGACGGTGAGAGCCCGGTAACCGAAACGGATTGTGGAATGTGCAACAGACCCCAAGTACTGCGGGACACGAGAAATCCCGTGGGAATCTGGGAGGACCACCTCCTAAGGCTAAATACTCCTTGGCGACCGATAGCGGATAGTACCGTGAGGGAAAGGTGAAAAGAACCGCGGGAGCGGAGTGAAATAGAACCTGAAACCGTGTGCTTACAAGCAGTCGGAGCATCTTTAAGGTGTGACGGCGTGCCTTTTGTAGAATGAACCGGCGAGTGATGATGGCAAGCAAGGTGAAGGCGAAGGAGCCTGTGCCGAAGCGAAAGCGAGTCTGAATAGGGCGAATGAGTTTGTCGTCATCGACCCGAAACCGGGTGATCTACCCCTGGTCAGGGTGAAGTGCGGGTAACACCGCATGGAGGCCCGAACCCACTGGCGTTGAAAAGCCAGGGGATGAACTGGGGGTAGGGGAGAAATTCCAATCGAACCCGGAGATAGCTGGTTCTCCCCGAAATAGCTTGAGGGCTAGCGTCAGGGAATGAGAAGTGGAGGTAGAGCACTGATTGGGTGCGGGGCCCGCGAGGGTTACCAAGCCTAGTCAAACTGCGAATGCCACTTTGTCGAAGAACCTGGCAGTCAGACTACGAGTGATAAGACCCGTGGTCAAGAGGGAAACAGCCCAGACCAACAGCTAAGGTCCCAAAGTACTGGTTCAGTGGGGAACGATGTGGCGTTGCACAGACAACCAGGATGTTGGCTTAGAAGCAGCCACCATTTAAAGAGTGCGTAATAGCTCACTGGTCGAGTGGCGCTGCGCGGAAAATGTAACGGGGCTAAACCAGACACCGAAGCTATGGATGGAAACATGGTAGGGGAGCGTTCCATTTGCGGCGAAGCTGAACCGGGAGGTTTGGTGGAGCGGATGGAAGTGAGAATGCCGGTATGAGTAGCGAAAAGACAAGTGAGAATCTTGTCCGCCGAAAGCCCAAGGTTTCCTGGGGAAGGCTCGTCCGCCCAGGGTAAGTCGGGACCTAAGGCGAGGCCGAAAGGCGTAGTCGAAGGACAACAGGTTGAAATTCCTGTACCACCAACATCGCGATTGAGCGAAGGGGTGACGCAGGAGGCTGAGGGAAGCGGCCGGATGGAAGAGGCCGTCCAAGCAGCAAGCGAGGGGTGTAGGCAAATCCGCACCCTGATAATCGTGAGCTGTGATGGGGAGGGAAGTACAGTACCGAAGTCCCGTAAGTCACACTGCCAAGAAAAGCCTCTAGCGAGTGATGAGGTGCCCGTACCGGAAACCGACACAGGTGGGCGCGTGGAGAACACGAAGGCGCGCGGGAGAACTCTCGTTAAGGAACTCGGCAAAATGGCCCCGTAACTTCGGGAGAAGGGGCGCTTCGAGAGAAGCCGCAGTGAAAAGGCCCAAGCGACTGTTTAGCAAAAACACAGGTCTCTGCGAAGCCGAAAGGCGAAGTATAGGGGCTGACGCCTGCCCGGTGCTGGAAGGTTAAGAGGAGGGGTTAGGGTGTAAACCCGAAGCTCTGAATTGAAGCCCCAGTAAACGGCGGCCGTAACTATAACGGTCCTAAGGTAGCGAAATTCCTTGTCAGGTAAGTTCTGACCCGCACGAAAGGCGTAACGACTTGGGCGCTGTCTCAACGAGAGACCCGGTGAAATTGTAATACCTGTGAAGATGCAGGTTACCCGCGGTTAGACGGAAAGACCCCGTGGAGCTTGACTGTAGCTTGATATGGGATACGGGTACGTCATGTACAGGATAGGTGGGAGACAGAGAAGCTTGGGCGCCAGCCTGAGTGGAGTCGGCGTTGGGATACCACCCTTGAGGTACTTGTGTTCTAACCAATGGCCATGAAACTGGTCATGGGACAGTGTCAGGTGGACAGTTTGACTGGGGCGGTCGCCTCCTAAAGAGTAACGGAGGCGCCCAAAGGTTCCCTCAGCGCGGATGGAAATCGCGCGAAGCGTGTAAAGGCACAAGGGAGCTTGACTGCGAGACGGACAGGTCGAGCAGGGACGAAAGTCGGGCTTAGTGACCCGGTGGCACCGAGTGGAAGGGCCATCGCTCAACGGATAAAAGCTACCCCGGGGATAACAGGCTGATCTCCCCCAAGAGTTCACATCGACGGGGAGGTTTGGCACCTCGATGTCGGCTCATCGCATCCTGGGGCTGAAGTCGGTCCCAAGGGTTGGGCTGTTCGCCCATTAAAGCGGTACGCGAGCTGGGTTCAGAACGTCGTGAGACAGTTCGGTCCCTATCTGCCGCGGGCGCAGGATACGTGAGAGGGGTCGTCCTTAGTACGAGAGGACCGGGATGAACCGACCGCTGGTGTACCAGTTGTTTCGCCAGAAGCATAGCTGGGTAGCCAAGTCGGGAAAGGATAAGCGCTGAAAGCATCTAAGCGCGAAGCCTGCCTCAAGATAACGTATCCCATTCCGTTAGGGAAGTAAGACCCCTTGAAGAAGACAAGGTAGATCGGTCTGGCGTGGAAGCGTAGTGATACGTGGAGCGGACAGATACGAATCGGTCGAGGGCTTCACCCGCTAAGAAGAGGTTGTTCCATGATTCAGGAGCGAGGATACAGACAAACGTAAGAGGAAGCTTGAGTGAAGGTGTGAGAGAGCACATCTGCAGGCCGAAAGGCCGAAGCCGTGCGAACGAATACCTGAACGCCAAGCAGTCTGGTGGCCATAGCGGAGGGGAAACACCCGTACCCATACCGAACACGGACGTGAAGACCTCCAGCGCCGAGGATACTTGGAGGGAGACCTCCTGGGAAAGTAGGTCGTTGCCAGGCGCGAGAGAAAGACCCTGAGGGAAGCAGAGATGCCGACCTCAGGGTCTTTTTTGTGTTTGGCAGGATGAAGGCCAGGACGGGGCGGGGTGCGTTGGGAGTTGTAGAGCAATTCCTGATCATTAGCCGTGATCGCCATGAGGACCGCAGATGGCATGTCTTTCCGCCCTCATTCCCTGGCACGATGACATCGTTTACAGTGTTAGGTGTAGTTAACCTAACGACTTACCAAACGAATTGCATTCTTACTCGAACATTTGGGTACAAGTACGCGCGCTTGTGTGGCCAGTGGAAGTTCGGGATTTTAGATGATCCTACAAAACTGCAGCTCCTATCGAACGTGCGAGGGTTGTTCCGTTTTAGTGCGGTTTCGGAAATAGGAAACGAATTCCGCTCTACTAAAGTCGTGGTCGATATGGTACATTGCAAACAGATGTAATTTTGTTAGTGCTAACAGGAAGTTATATTGGGTTACAGTTTGTTGAGGTGCAGGATTGTCACTGTTTGTGTGAGTCCGAGGGGGATATCATGAGCGAAGCGAAGCGTTTGAACGAAAGCTGGAAGTTCAAGTCGGCCGACGAGGAGAACTGGTTTCCGGCAGTGGTGCCGGGCTGTGTTCACACCGATTTGTTGAGAAATGAACGCATCTCCGATCCGTTCTATGGGACGAATGAAGGAGAATTGCAGTGGATCGATAAAAAAGATTGGGAATATAGCAGCGTCTTTGATGTGCCAGACGACATCTTGAACTCGTCGTATGTGAATCTGGTGTTTGCGGGGTTAGACACGTACGCCGACGTGTATCTCAATGACGAAAAGATTCTGTCGGCCGATAACATGTTTAGAACGTGGCGTGTGGACGTGAAGCGCTTGATCAAAGCAGAGAGCAACGCATTGCGCGTTTACTTCCGCTCGCCTATTCAGGAAGACCTGCCGAAACTTGAACGGTTGGGTTATGCGCTCCCGGCTACAAATGATCAGTCGGAGCGTGGAGGTTTGGGCGACAAGAAGCTCAGTGTATTTGCGCGCAAGGCGCCTTACCATTACGGTTGGGATTGGGGTCCTCGCTTTGTAACGAGCGGCATTTGGCGCGATGTGTGGCTTGAAGGTTGGTCTCAAGCTCGGATTGCAGACGTATTCATTCACCAGAAGGAGGTCAATGCGGCGATTGCCAAGTTGACTGCTGTTGTTGAGATCGAGTCGGAAGACGCGTGGGAAGGAGCTCTTCACCTGGTCGCCGATGGCATTGATGTGACTGAGACGGTGAGGCTCGAAGCAGGGGTAAACAAGGTTGAGGTGGACGTGGTCGTAGAGAGTCCGAAACTGTGGTGGTCGCGCGGATTAGGCGATCAGAACCTGTACACGTTCTCGGTTACGCTCGTTGATGGCAATACCGCGATCGCGGAAAAATCAGTGAGAACAGGCCTGCGATCCGTTCGCTTGGTCCGCGACGAGGACGATCAAGGTACATCGTTCTACTTCGAATTGAATGGGGTGCCTGTGTTTGCAAAGGGTGCCAATCACATTCCTAATGACAGCTTTTTGACAGATGTTTCGTACGAGCGCTATAAACATGAGATCGTCAGCGCTGTCGAGTCGAACATGAACATGCTTCGCGTGTGGGGCGGCGGCTTTTATGAGAACGACGATTTTTACGATCTCTGCGACGAGTATGGCCTACTGGTCTGGCAAGACTTCATGTTTGCATGCAGCATGTACCCAGGCGATGAGGCGTTCCTGAACAGCGTGCGCAGTGAAGCTGAGGAAAACGTGACTCGTCTGCGCAACCATCCGTCGATTGCGCTGTGGTGTGGCAACAACGAAATCGATACCGCCTGGTCAGAGTATGACGAAGAGGGTGGTTGGGGCTGGAAACAGCAGTATGCTCCGGAGACCCGGGAAAAGATTTGGCGCGATTATGAGGCCATTTTCCACGAAACATTGCCGCAAGTCGTACAGTCTTTTGCGCCGGGTGCCGAGTATTGGCCTTCTTCTCCGATGCAGGCGCTCACACGCGATAAAGATCAACATGCTCGCAATGACTCTTCGGTTGGCGATATCCACTATTGGGGCGTCTGGCACGCAGTAGAACCGTTTTCCAACTACAATGTGTACTTAGGGCGGTTCATGAGCGAGTATGGGTTTCAATCGTTCCCAGAGTTGAAAACGGTTCAAAGTTATGCGTCCGCGGGCGACATGGCATTGGAGTCGGACGTGATGCGCTGGCACCAACGCAGTGGTGATGGAAACCGTTTGATTAAAGAGTATATGGATATCTACTTCAAGCAGCCAAAGGACTTCCCGTCCTTCTTGTACATGAGTCAGGTGCTCCAGGCTGAGGCGATCAAAATGGCGATGGAAGCGCATCGCCGGAAGAAGCCCTACTGTATGGGGACACTATACTGGCAGATGAACGACTGTTGGCCAGTGGCTTCGTGGTCGAGCATGGATTACTACGGCCGTTGGAAAGCATTGCAGTATTATGCGAAGAAGAGCCTCCGCGATGTGGCGGTATCCATTGGCGGGACGGACGAGGTGATCGACATTCACATCATCTCTGATGTCCTACACGAGACCAAGGGGAACGTGCACCTGCAGTTGTTCGACTTCAAGGGCCTGCTGTTAAAGGAGTATACGCATGCAGTCGAAGTGAAGGGGAACACGGGGCAAGTCGTGCTCTCACTCTCTGCATCCGACCTCGTCGAAAATCACGCCCGAAACGACGTCGTCCTGTTCGTGACGTTGGAGCAAGACGGTGAGGTAATAGACGCAAAGGAGCATTACTTCGTTCCGGCTAACCAAATTGCGCTACCACTTCCGTCGATCACGGCGACACCGGTCGAGGGAGGGGACGGCTCCTCCTTCATCCTGGAGACGGATGTGCTCGCTAAGAGCGTCTGCGTCACCTCGGACTTCGAGGGCATTTTTTCGGATAACTATTTCGACCTGATTCCGGGAGTGCCGAAAACGGTGCAGTTCCTACAGCGCAGACCTGGTGAGAACACCTTTAACCCTGCGGCTCCTGGTCCAATTACCATTCGCTCGATGGCAGATTTTATCGTTCAATAAAGGATTCGGCTTGACGGCCCGGTGTTCAGATTGACCTGTGGCTGTTTCTCACATAACGTCGCTGCGATGCGAAATTGGGGAGACCCCGATTCGTATCGCGGCGTCTTGAGGAACGATTGCGTTTGTACATCTCCCTCCTGTACTCGTATTCGGCTTTTAACGGGCGGGTCGATCCCGGTCAGCCATCGTCCGAATGCCCGCTATCCCGACATCTGAATTCCATGTTTGACAACGGGTTTACATGCATGCTATACTCCTTCCTGTCGCTTCGGCGGCACTGCTGAACAAACAGGATATATACCGAGTCACTTGGACATCGGCTCACGCGTTTGAACACAGCGTTCGAACGGGTTGAAGCAAAATGTTCCAGTAGACAGCGATGCTAGATTCGTGGTATAGTAGTCTTCGCTGCTTCGGCGGCACTGTTCAAATGGTTCCTTGAAAACTAAACACACACGCCTAAAAGTTTCGGTCGAGACGACAGTCGTCGTCAAGACATGATGAAGTAACGCCAGTAACATTTTTTGAGAGTTTGATCCTGGCTCAGGACGAACGCTGGCGGCGTGCCTAATACATGCAAGTCGAGCGAACCCTTCGGGGTTAGCGGCGGACGGGTGAGTAACACGTGGGCAATCTGCCTGTCAGACTGGAATAACACTCGGAAACGGGTGCTAATGCCGGATGACACACGGGAAGGCATCTTCCTGTGTTGAAAGGTGCAACTGCACCGCTGATAGAGGAGCCCGCGGCGCATTAGCTAGTTGGTGAGGTAACGGCTCACCAAGGCGACGATGCGTAGCCGACCTGAGAGGGTGACCGGCCACACTGGGACTGAGACACGGCCCAGACTCCTACGGGAGGCAGCAGTAGGGAATCTTCCGCAATGGGCGCAAGCCTGACGGAGCAACGCCGCGTGAGCGAAGAAGGCCTTCGGGTTGTAAAGCTCTGTTGCTCGGGGAGAGCGACAAGGAGAGTGGAAAGCTCCTTGTGAGACGGTACCGAGTGAGGAAGCCCCGGCTAACTACGTGCCAGCAGCCGCGGTAATACGTAGGGGGCAAGCGTTGTCCGGAATCACTGGGCGTAAAGCGTGCGTAGGCGGTTGTGTAAGTCTGGAGTGAAAGTCCAAGGCTCAACCTTGGGATTGCTTTGGAAACTGCATAACTTGAGTGCTGGAGAGGCAAGGGGAATTCCACGTGTAGCGGTGAAATGCGTAGATATGTGGAGGAATACCAGTGGCGAAGGCGCCTTGCTGGACAGTGACTGACGCTGAGGCACGAAAGCGTGGGGAGCAAACAGGATTAGATACCCTGGTAGTCCACGCCGTAAACGATGAGTGCTAGGTGTTGGGGGGACACACCCCAGTGCCGAAGGAAACCCAATAAGCACTCCGCCTGGGGAGTACGGTCGCAAGACTGAAACTCAAAGGAATTGACGGGGGCCCGCACAAGCAGTGGAGCATGTGGTTTAATTCGAAGCAACGCGAAGAACCTTACCAGGGCTTGACATCCCTCTGACCGGACTAGAGATAGTCCTTCCCTTCGGGGCAGAGGAGACAGGTGGTGCATGGTTGTCGTCAGCTCGTGTCGTGAGATGTTGGGTTAAGTCCCGCAACGAGCGCAACCCTTGACCTGTGTTACCAGCACGTAATGGTGGGGACTCACAGGTGACTGCCGGCGTAAGTCGGAGGAAGGCGGGGATGACGTCAAATCATCATGCCCTTTATGTCCTGGGCTACACACGTGCTACAATGGGCGGTACAACGGGAAGCGAAGCCGCGAGGTGGAGCAAAACCTAAAAAGCCGTTCGTAGTTCGGATTGCAGGCTGCAACTCGCCTGCATGAAGCCGGAATTGCTAGTAATCGCGGATCAGCATGCCGCGGTGAATCCGTTCCCGGGCCTTGTACACACCGCCCGTCACACCACGAGAGTCGGCAACACCCGAAGTCGGTGAGGTAACCTTAGGGAGCCAGCCGCCGAAGGTGGGGTTGATGATTGGGGTGAAGTCGTAACAAGGTAGCCGTATCGGAAGGTGCGGCTGGATCACCTCCTTTCTACGGAGAAACAAAGCTTTTAGGACGTGGGTGTTTAGTTTTGAGGGAGCCAAGCCTCGTATGGGGTGGAAGCAAACTCAAAGCGCGTTTCAAGATGCGAGGAGTACAAGGCGGGAGGACGATGACGAGTCGAGCGTACTTTGTGTACGTGAGCGAGTCAGAGGACGACCAACGAAGGAATCCGAAGCAGATTGGAAGGCGCGTGGTACCTTGGCAACTGAATATGGAACAACCTCTAAAGAAGTAAACCGGTAACCGTAAATGCGTAACAGGTTAACAATAGCCGGATTTATGGATGGAATAATCACCTTTGGTGGTTAGGAAGTCAAAACGGTGAAGTTAGAAAGAGCGCACGGAGGATGCCTAGGCGCCAAGAGCCGAAGAAGGACGGGGCGAACACCGAAATGCCACGGGGAGCTGTAAGCGAGCATTGAGCCGTGGATGTCCGAATGGGGAAACCTGCTAGTGTGAAGCACTAGTACCGTACACTGAATACATAGGTGTGCGGAGGCAACCGAGGGAACTGAAACATCTAAGTACCTCGAGGAAAAGAAAGCGAACGCGATTCCGTAAGTAGTGGCGAGCGAAAGCGGAGAAGCCTAAACCGTATACGTGGTACAGACTGCAGTCGATGCGTATACGGGGTCGAGGGGCTGTTGGTGGCAACCTGCAGGGAGCCAGCAGGAAGCAATTCGTAGGAGAACGGCATGGGAAGGCCGGCCATAGACGGTGAGAGCCCGGTAACCGAAACGGATTGTGGAATGTGCAACAGACCCCAAGTACTGCGGGACACGAGAAATCCCGTGGGAATCTGGGAGGACCACCTCCTAAGGCTAAATACTCCTTGGCGACCGATAGCGGATAGTACCGTGAGGGAAAGGTGAAAAGAACCGCGGGAGCGGAGTGAAATAGAACCTGAAACCGTGTGCTTACAAGCAGTCGGAGCATCTTTAAGGTGTGACGGCGTGCCTTTTGTAGAATGAACCGGCGAGTGATGATGGCAAGCAAGGTGAAGGCGAAGGAGCCTGTGCCGAAGCGAAAGCGAGTCTGAATAGGGCGAATGAGTTTGTCGTCATCGACCCGAAACCGGGTGATCTACCCCTGGTCAGGGTGAAGTGCGGGTAACACCGCATGGAGGCCCGAACCCACTGGCGTTGAAAAGCCAGGGGATGAACTGGGGGTAGGGGAGAAATTCCAATCGAACCCGGAGATAGCTGGTTCTCCCCGAAATAGCTTGAGGGCTAGCGTCAGGGAATGAGAAGTGGAGGTAGAGCACTGATTGGGTGCGGGGCCCGCGAGGGTTACCAAGCCTAGTCAAACTGCGAATGCCACTTTGTCGAAGAACCTGGCAGTCAGACTACGAGTGATAAGACCCGTGGTCAAGAGGGAAACAGCCCAGACCAACAGCTAAGGTCCCAAAGTACTGGTTCAGTGGGGAACGATGTGGCGTTGCACAGACAACCAGGATGTTGGCTTAGAAGCAGCCACCATTTAAAGAGTGCGTAATAGCTCACTGGTCGAGTGGCGCTGCGCGGAAAATGTAACGGGGCTAAACCAGACACCGAAGCTATGGATGGAAACATGGTAGGGGAGCGTTCCATTTGCGGCGAAGCTGAACCGGGAGGTTTGGTGGAGCGGATGGAAGTGAGAATGCCGGTATGAGTAGCGAAAAGACAAGTGAGAATCTTGTCCGCCGAAAGCCCAAGGTTTCCTGGGGAAGGCTCGTCCGCCCAGGGTAAGTCGGGACCTAAGGCGAGGCCGAAAGGCGTAGTCGAAGGACAACAGGTTGAAATTCCTGTACCACCAACATCGCGATTGAGCGAAGGGGTGACGCAGGAGGCTGAGGGAAGCGGCCGGATGGAAGAGGCCGTCCAAGCAGCAAGCGAGGGGTGTAGGCAAATCCGCACCCTGATAATCGTGAGCTGTGATGGGGAGGGAAGTACAGTACCGAAGTCCCGTAAGTCACACTGCCAAGAAAAGCCTCTAGCGAGTGATGAGGTGCCCGTACCGGAAACCGACACAGGTGGGCGCGTGGAGAACACGAAGGCGCGCGGGAGAACTCTCGTTAAGGAACTCGGCAAAATGGCCCCGTAACTTCGGGAGAAGGGGCGCTTCGAGAGAAGCCGCAGTGAAAAGGCCCAAGCGACTGTTTAGCAAAAACACAGGTCTCTGCGAAGCCGAAAGGCGAAGTATAGGGGCTGACGCCTGCCCGGTGCTGGAAGGTTAAGAGGAGGGGTTAGGGTGTAAACCCGAAGCTCTGAATTGAAGCCCCAGTAAACGGCGGCCGTAACTATAACGGTCCTAAGGTAGCGAAATTCCTTGTCAGGTAAGTTCTGACCCGCACGAAAGGCGTAACGACTTGGGCGCTGTCTCAACGAGAGACCCGGTGAAATTGTAATACCTGTGAAGATGCAGGTTACCCGCGGTTAGACGGAAAGACCCCGTGGAGCTTGACTGTAGCTTGATATGGGATACGGGTACGTCATGTACAGGATAGGTGGGAGACAGAGAAGCTTGGGCGCCAGCCTGAGTGGAGTCGGCGTTGGGATACCACCCTTGAGGTACTTGTGTTCTAACCAATGGCCATGAAACTGGTCATGGGACAGTGTCAGGTGGACAGTTTGACTGGGGCGGTCGCCTCCTAAAGAGTAACGGAGGCGCCCAAAGGTTCCCTCAGCGCGGATGGAAATCGCGCGAAGCGTGTAAAGGCACAAGGGAGCTTGACTGCGAGACGGACAGGTCGAGCAGGGACGAAAGTCGGGCTTAGTGACCCGGTGGCACCGAGTGGAAGGGCCATCGCTCAACGGATAAAAGCTACCCCGGGGATAACAGGCTGATCTCCCCCAAGAGTTCACATCGACGGGGAGGTTTGGCACCTCGATGTCGGCTCATCGCATCCTGGGGCTGAAGTCGGTCCCAAGGGTTGGGCTGTTCGCCCATTAAAGCGGTACGCGAGCTGGGTTCAGAACGTCGTGAGACAGTTCGGTCCCTATCTGCCGCGGGCGCAGGATACGTGAGAGGGGTCGTCCTTAGTACGAGAGGACCGGGATGAACCGACCGCTGGTGTACCAGTTGTTTCGCCAGAAGCATAGCTGGGTAGCCAAGTCGGGAAAGGATAAGCGCTGAAAGCATCTAAGCGCGAAGCCTGCCTCAAGATAACGTATCCCATTCCGTTAGGGAAGTAAGACCCCTTGAAGAAGACAAGGTAGATCGGTCTGGCGTGGAAGCGTAGTGATACGTGGAGCGGACAGATACGAATCGGTCGAGGGCTTCACCCGCTAAGAAGAGGTTGTTCCATGATTCAGGAGCGAGGATACAGACAAACGTAAGAGGAAGCTTGAGTGAAGGTGTGAGAGAGCACATCTGCAGGCCGAAAGGCCGAAGCCGTGCGAACGAATACCTGAACGCCAAGCAGTCTGGTGGCCATAGCGGAGGGGAAACACCCGTACCCATACCGAACACGGACGTGAAGACCTCCAGCGCCGAGGATACTTGGAGGGAGACCTCCTGGGAAAGTAGGTCGTTGCCAGGCGCGAGAGAAAGACCCTGAGGGAAGCAGAGATGCCGACCTCAGGGTCTTTTTTGTGTTTGGCAGGATGAAGGCCAGGACGGGGCCACTTGCTGAACAAGCGGCCAAGGAATGAACGTGAACCCATGAAGCAGCTTTCTGCGTTTAGATACTTCCGTGGTTGAGCGGAGCCGGGATAGTCAGGTCAGCAGACCGTCGAGGAAGAGGTGGCTGAAGATCTGTGAGATGTCCTCAGCGGTCAGGGAACCTGTCTGTTGGTACCACCGGTACACCCAGTTGCAGGCGCCGAGGATGGCGAGAGCCGTAACGCGGGGTTCTGTAACGTGAAATTCCCCTGACTGAACACCCTCCTGCAGGATTCGAGTGACGAGGTTGAGGTATTCGTCTGACATCCGCGCAATGACCTCCTGTGGTCCCTCGCCGAGCGCGAACGCTTCGCGCCAGAGCACGGTTGTCGTCTCCAGGTTGTCGATGGACATGGTCAGATGCGTGCGGATCATCAATTCAAGCTTTTGGCGCGCGGAGATGTCCTGGTCCAAGATTGATTGAAGTTGTTCGTTAAACTGGAGAATCGCCTGGTGGGCGATTTGCATTAATAAGTCCTCTTTAGATGCAATGTAATGATATAAACTTCCTTTTTGAAGTCCGACGGCGTCCGCGATATCCTGAACGGAAGTGGCCCGGTAGCCCTTTTGTTCGAACAGCTTCACCGCGGCGAGCGCAATTTCATTTTGTTTATTGGAAGACATCGCCGGGCTCCTTTCTGTGCACGAACCGTGACGAGTTCTGCAGTTCATGTCATGGAACGTGGTCATGTTGGGAAGAGTTTAACGTGAAAACGGTTCATTTTCAACGACTTTGGCCCGCTTGCGTTTGTGCGCTGTCGGTGTATAATATGGTCAATAAAAGTCAAAGTCAATATAAGTGAAAGTCAGAGGGCGGTGCTGCCGAAGGATGGGAGTAATCAGCCATGCCGAACAACATATCAGATATTATCGAGCAATATCTTAAGCGCATTCTCGAAGAAAGTGACCTCGGAGTTGTGGAAATTCAGCGAAGTGAGTTGGCTGAACTGTTTAACTGCGTGCCTTCGCAGATCAACTACGTCATCAGCACGCGGTTTACGACGGATCACGGTTACGTGGTGGAGTCCAAACGTGGTGGCGGCGGCTACATTCGAATCCGAGAAATTAAACTCGACCCTGAACACACTTTGCTGCAATTGTTGCGGAACTGGCCGAAGGAATTGAGTCAGTCGACGTCGGAGGCGCTGGTCGACCGGTTGCTGCGGGAGTCTTGGCTGACCAGACGCGAGGCAGCGGTCATTCAGAACATGTTGCGCAGAGAAGTGGTCAATGTCGAGTTGCCCTTGCGAGATCTGCTGCGATCTCGACTGTTGTACACGGCCATTCAAGTCATAGCGACATACGAGGACGAGTGACGGCCAGTCGCTTGAGTGTATTGGAGGTGTCGTACTACATGCTTTGTGAACGATGTCACGAGCGGGCAGCGACAGTCCACGTGACGAAAATTGTGAACGGGGAGAAAACAGGCTATCACCTGTGCGAGCAGTGTGCCAAGGAGCAGGGTGAAATCATGCATCCGTTCATCTCTGGCAACGCATTCGATTTTAACAAGCTGCTCAGCGGACTGTTGAACATGGAGTCCTCCTCTGGGTTCGCTCCGGCACAGACCACACAACTAAGGTGCTCGAGCTGTGGTATGACGTATAATCAGTTCACGCAATTGGGACGATTCGGGTGTCCGGACTGTTACGAGAGTTTCTCGAGTCGCCTCGAACCGCTGCTTCGACGCATTCAGACAGGTAATAGCCACACTGGAAAAGTGCCCGTGAAGTCGGGACACACCATCGCGCAGCAGCGGCAGTTGGAAATGCTTCGACGCGAACTGCAACAGGCGGTCGTCGATGAAAATTTCGAACGAGCTGCTGAGCTCCGGGATCAAATCAGGGCGCTTGAGCAGGGCGCGGACGAGTAGGGAGGGATGCGTATGTCACTCAGCGATTTTCTTCAGCGGGCAATGAGCCGCTGGATGCGAGATGGAGGTCCGGATGATGACATCGTGTTGACCAGCCGGATCCGCGTGGCGCGCAACGTGCAGGGCTATCCGTTTCCGATTCTGCAGACGGACAGTCATGCGTCGGACGTGATCGAGATGGTAGGCAAAGCGATTGAGGCGGCACCCGTCAAGGAGCTTGGTCAGTACGAGCTGATTCGCTGTCGGGACTTGTCCGCGCTCGACCGGCAGGTGTTGGTGGAGAAGCACCTCATCAGCCCAGATCTCGCCGAGCAGGAGAAGCACGGGGCTGTAGTGCTGCGCGACGATGAGCTCGTCAGCATTATGGTGAATGAAGAAGACCATATACGCATTCAATGTATATTGCCGGGTATGCGTCTGGACGATGCGTGGAAGTTGGCCACGTCCATCGACGATGCCCTAGAGAATAAACTGGTCTACGCGTTCCACGAGAAATATGGATACTTAACGGCGTGTCCGACGAATGTCGGCACCGGCATTCGGGCGTCTGTCATGATGCATCTGCCGGGCCTCGTCCTGTCGGGCAGCATCAATCGATTGCTCTCTGCAGTGTCA
Organism: Alicyclobacillus fastidiosus; assembly: GCA_029166985.1. Taxonomy (GTDB): domain Bacteria; phylum Bacillota; class Bacilli; order Alicyclobacillales; family Alicyclobacillaceae; genus Alicyclobacillus; species Alicyclobacillus fastidiosus_A. Next base: position 289,833 of record CP119138.1, read on the forward strand.
CAAGTCGGGTTGGCGGTGCGTGGGATCTACGGCGAAGGTTCTGAGTCATTCGGAAACCTCTTCCAAGTATCAAACCAAATCACGCTCGGCGAGACTGAGGAAGAGATCATAGGAAATTTGCAGAGCGTGGTCTATCAACTGATCGAGCACGAGCGAAACGCGCGGCAGCAGTTGTTGCAGCGCAATCGAACGCAACTCGAAGACCGGGTGAGCCGTTCTTTCGGCATCCTGGCGTACGCGCGTAGGATGGATTCCCGCGAGACGTTGGAGCGTCTGTCAGACGTGCGACTGGGGATCGATCTCGGCATTATTCAAGGCGTCTCTGCAGGAATTCTGAAAGAATTGATGGTGACAACTCAACCAGCCTTTTTGCAGAAGTACTTTAGCCGCGAATTGTCCGCCTCAGAACGCGACGTGCGGCGCGCAGCGTTGATTCGTGAACGTCTTCGACTAGATGATACGGAGGTGCATGGATAATGTACGCACGATTTACGGAACGAGCTCAAAAAGTGTTGGCATTGGCGCAGGAGGAGGCCACGCGTTTACATCACCCTGGTGTAGGTACAGAGCACATTCTGCTGGGTCTTGTCCGCGAAGGGGAAGGGATTGCAGCCCGCGCCCTGCAGATGCTCGGCGTACAGGCCGACAAAGTTCAGCAAGAAGTTGAACGCATCATCGGTCAAGGGCAAGGGCAGTCCAGCGCGATGACCTACACGCCGCGTGCCAAAAAGGTCATCGAACTGTCGATTGATGAGGCGCGCAAGCTCAACCATACTTACGTCGGTACAGAGCACATTCTACTAGGCCTCATTCGGGAAGGCGAAGGTGTCGCGGCACGCGTGCTCGCGAATATGAACGTGAGCCTGAACAAAGCGCGTCAACAAGTGCTTCAACTGCTCGGTGGGGATGCGGCCGAGTTGGCAGGCGACAAGGACAGCGCCGCAGGTACACCGACGCTCGACGGCTTGGCTCGCGACCTCACGCAGATGGCTCGCGATGGCAAGCTCGATCCGGTGATCGGTCGAGCTGGCGAGATCGAGCGCGTCATTCAAGTGCTATCCCGTCGAACGAAGAACAACCCTGTGCTCATCGGTGAGCCCGGCGTTGGTAAGACGGCTATTGCGGAGGGGCTCGCACAGCGCATCGTGGCGGGCGATATTCCAGAGACGCTGCGCAGCAAGCGGGTCATGGTACTCGACATGGGCACAGTCGTAGCCGGTACCAAGTACCGCGGTGAATTCGAGGATCGTTTGAAGAAGATCATGGATGAAATCCGACAGGCCGGAAATATCATCCTGTTCATCGATGAACTGCACACGCTGATCGGTGCTGGTGGTGCCGAGGGCGCGATTGACGCCTCGAATATCCTGAAGCCGGCACTCGCGCGCGGTGAGCTTCAATGTATCGGTGCGACGACGCTCGACGAGTATCGCAAACACATCGAGAAGGACGCTGCGCTTGAACGCCGCTTCCAGCCGATCACGGTAGATCAACCATCGCCGGAAGAGGCTCTGGAGATACTCAAAGGCCTGCGCGACCGCTACGAGGCGCACCATCGTGTAAAAATTACCGACGAGGCCCTCGACGCAGCGGTTCGGTTGTCGGAGCGGTATATCTCGGATCGGTTCTTGCCAGATAAGGCGATCGACTTGATCGACGAGGCCGGTTCTCGCGTGCGCTTGCGCACACACACTGCACCTCCGAACTTGAAGGACCTCGAGCAGAAGTTGGAGAAGGTACGCAGCGAGAAGGATTCTGCTGTACAGGGACAGGAATTTGAGTTGGCTGCCAACCTTCGCGATCAGGAGCAGAAGATCAAACAAGAGCTCGAAGAACTCAAGGAGCACTGGCAGCAAACGCAGCAACACGACGACGTTCGCGTCACGGCGGACGATATCGCGCACGTCGTGGCCGCTTGGACTGGGGTTCCTGTCAAACAGTTGGCGCAAGAGGAATCGGAGCGCTTATTGAACATGGAAACGGTGCTTCACAACCGGGTGATTGGTCAGAATGAAGCTGTCGAGGCGGTTTCACGGGCCATTCGCCGGGCTCGGGCAGGGCTTAAGGACCCGAAGCGCCCGATTGGGTCGTTTATTTTCCTTGGGCCAACTGGTGTCGGTAAGACGGAGTTGGCGCGGGCCTTGGCGGAATCCATCTTCGGTGACGAAGATGCCATGATCCGCGTCGACATGTCGGAGTTTATGGAACGCCATTCCACATCGCGCCTAGTCGGGTCGCCTCCGGGATACGTCGGTTACGATGAAGGCGGGCAGTTGACAGAGAAGGTCCGCCGCAAGCCTTATTCGGTCGTGTTGCTCGACGAAGTCGAGAAGGCCCACCCGGAAGTGTTCAACATCCTGCTGCAAGTGCTTGACGATGGACGCCTTACGGATGGCAAAGGTCGCACGGTCGACTTCCGCAACACAGTCATCATCATGACCTCCAACGTCGGGGCAGAGGAGCTGCGCAAGGGCGGCAGTGTCGGGTTCAAACCGGACAATACGAGCCAGTACAACGATATGAAAGAAAAGGTTATGCAGGATCTGAAGCGGACGTTCCGGCCGGAATTTATCAACCGGATCGACGAGATTATCGTTTTCCACTCACTTGACGAGGGGCAGATCGGCCAAATCGTCGAGTTGATGGTGCAGGATTTGCAAAAGCGTCTCGCTGAGCAGGATGTTCAATTCACCCTGACGGATGAGGCGAAGCAGTTTTTGGCAAAAGAGGGCTTTGATCCACAGTACGGCGCGCGGCCGCTGAAACGTGCCATTCAGCGACATATCGAGGATAAGCTCTCGGAGGCGCTGCTGTCTGGAAGTGTCACCCGCGGCGATACGGTGCTGTTGGGTCTCGACGGGAAAGAACTGAAAGTCGTCCAAAAAGCTCAAGCCGCGCCGCAAGTGTAAGCCTGGTCGACTGCATCCCGCTGGGGTCGCCCCAGCAGTGGCGCTCAACCGTCAGTCCCATAAGGTTCAAGAGGGAGCCTCCAAATCCGCTGCCAAGGTGGAGATGGAGGCTCTTCTCTTGCTAAGCGCTGGGGCCGAGCGAGGTGGGGCAAACCAACATTTCCTGATCAGATAGGCTCTTTGATCGCTATTGATCATGGACGGAATCGCTTACTTCTGTATGATGGAGAAGATGAGCGATTGGGGGGAAGGCCGATTGGCAAAGACAAAAACCCAGTATGTTTGCACAGCATGTGGACATGTTGAAATAAAGTGGATGGGGCGGTGCCCAGGGTGTGGGGAGTGGAACACACTCATCGAAGAAACGGTAGCGACGACGCGGAGCGGCCCTGTGACCGGAACGCGGATGCAGCCGATGCCCATCGAGTCGATTCCACCGCAGACCGAACAGCGGGTGCGGACAGGCTTAACGGAGTGCGACTTCGTGCTCGGAGGGGGGATTGTGCCCGGGTCGCTGGTGCTTATTGGCGGTGATCCAGGCATTGGAAAATCCACATTGTTGTTGCAATTGTCTCAGTCCATTGCGTCGCAGAATAAGCGCGTCTTGTATGTGTCGGGCGAGGAGTCAGCGAGCCAAATTCGGCTTCGTGCAGAACGACTTGGCACGGTACACAAGGAACTATACGTGTTGGCCGAAACGGATCTCGATCTCGTCGTCGAATCCGCGGCTGCCCTCAAGCCCGATTTCCTGATCATCGATTCGATTCAAACCGTATTTCGCCCAAGCCTCACGTCCGCACCGGGCAGCGTGGCGCAGGTTCGTGAGTGTACAGGGGTGCTGTTGCGCCTTGCCAAGCAGCAGAACATCGCGACGTTTATCGTCGGCCACGTCACCAAGGATGGAGCGATAGCTGGGCCGAGGATGCTTGAGCATATGGTTGATGCGGTACTATACTTTGAGGGCGAACGACATCATATGTATAGAGTATTGCGGGCGGTGAAAAACCGGTTTGGCTCGACCAACGAACTGGCCGTGTTCGAGATGCATGACGACGGGCTGCGGGAGGTCTCGAATCCATCCCTTTTATTTCTATCGGAACGGCAGACGGTGGTGCCTGGTTCTGCCGTCGTTGCCGCCATGGAAGGGCGGCGGCCGCTCTTGCTCGAGGTACAGGCGCTCGTTGCACCCACTGGGTTTGCCACACCGCGCAGGATGTCCACTGGGGCGGATCACTCACGCGTGAGTATGCTGCTCGCCGTGCTGGAAAGGCGCATTGGGCTGCAAGTTCAGGCGTCGGATGCGTATGTCAATGTCGCGGGCGGCGTTCGGGTCGATGAACCGGCTGTCGATCTTGGCATTGCCCTCGCCCTCGTGTCGAGCCACCGAGATAGGCCGCTTGCACGCGGAGATCTGTATATCGGCGAGGTCGGTTTAACAGGCGAAGTGCGCACGGTCACCCGCTTGTCAGAACGCTTGCGGGAGGCGCAAAAATTGGGGTTTGCTCGCTGTTTTGTACCTGCGGGTCAATCGCTCGCGGAGACCTTTTCGGGACTTGAGGTCATTCAAGTCAAATCGCTGCAGGATGCCATACAACTCGCGTTTTAGAAGGTTGTACGACTATAGAGGTGACGATATTGAGGGAAGATGCAAAGATGGACGTGACCGTCAATAAAATCCTTCGCATGGTTGCGCCTGGCACCGTATTGCGCGAGGGTATCGAGAACATCCTGCGAGCTAAGACCGGCGGGCTCATCGTGGTGGGCGCATCGGACAAGGTGCAATCGATCATGGATGGTGGCTTTACGATTCAGTGTGACTTGACGCCGTCGCATTTGTACGAGTTGGCGAAGATGGATGGCGCCATCATCATCAGCGACGACTTGAAGCGCATCCTGTACGCAAATACCAACCTAAATCCAAATCACACCATCCCGACGTCAGAGACCGGAACGCGGCATCGGACGGCGGAGCGCGTCGCTCGCGAAAGCGGCCAATTGGTGGTGTGTATTTCGCAGCGGCGAAATGTGATCACGCTCTATCAAGGGAACTTTAAGTACGTGTTGCGCGACATCTCCGTGATCTTGACAAAGGCGAATCAGGCAATGCAAACTTTGGAGAAATATAAAACGGTGCTCGATCAGGAACTGACGGACTTGAGCGCGTTGGAGTTCGAGGAGGCAGTTTCACTCGACGAAGTCACCACAGTCCTTCAGCGGTTTGAGACCGTGTTGCGGATCAAATCCGAAATTCGCCGATATATCACGGAACTTGGCAACGAAGGCCGGCTCGTCACCATGCAGCTCGAGGAGCTCGTCTCGAACGTCGACGAGCAAGCGTATCTGTTGGTCAAGGATTACCTCAATAGTGAGATTGAAGTCACTCCACATCACGTCTTGTCGACGCTGCACAATATGACGGCGGATGATCTGCTGGATGGGACGCTGGTGGCCAAGGCACTAGGGTATACGCCGAGTGTCAACCTGTTGGAGGAAGTCGTACCGTCGCGCGGGTATCGGCTGTTGAATCGCATTAGTCGCTTGCCGCAGCCCGTGATCGAAAACCTGGTCGAACACTTTGGGATTCTTACGCGCATTCTTGCGGCCGACGTGGATGACCTCGACGAAGTCGAGGGCGTCGGCACGGTGAGGGCGCGCGTCATTCGCGACGGTCTCAACCGAATTCAGGAACAGGTACTTATTGATCGTCATTTATAGTCCATGTTCGTTTTTCTTGTTTCGTCATATCTTTAGGAGGTCTTGTCATTGTTTATCAAGTCGATCCCCAGTTTGTTGACCCTGGGGAACTTGGTCATTGGGATGGTGGCCATCCTGATGTCGAGTCACGGACGCTTTAACGAGGCAGCGCTGCTCGTCGTCATTGGCATGTTGCTCGACGGCCTCGACGGGCGCGCCGCCCGACTCCTACACGCCGAAAGCGAATTCGGGAAGCAACTCGATTCACTCTCTGACTTGGTCACCTTTGGTGTCGCTCCTGCTGCGATGATGTACGACGTGATGCTGTCGCATCTGGGCATCGCGGGGGACGCATTGGCAATCTGGTTTCCTATGTGCGGTGCGCTGCGGCTGGCCCGATTTAACGTACAGACGAAATCATCTTCTTTTTTCGTTGGGCTGCCGATTACTGCCGCCGGTGGGATTCTTGCCACCATGGCGCTCACGCGCCCTGTACTTCACCCGGCCATCGTCATCTTGCCCGTCGGCATGTTCGTCTTGTCCATCTTGATGGTCAGTAACGTTCGCTACCCGAACTTCAAAAAGGTGGCGTTTCCGAAGTCAGCAGTCGTGCTGGTGCCACTTTTCGTCGTAACGATTTTCTGTGCGATCAGGTTTCACTTTATTCGCGCGAATTGGATCATCTTTGGTGTGTTAGCGGTTTATGCGATCTATGGCATGCTTCGGGGAATACGGTACAGGCGGATCCGGCAGCGCAGATCGAATGCTGCGTCACAGGACGTGGATATCGATCACGAGATGGAAACTTCGAGCAGCTACCGGGAAATATGACCGTCTAAATTGGAACAACATCTCGACAAAAGATCATCATTTCTGTGTCGGGCCCGAGACCGGGCCCGCTTTTCTTTGATCTTAGATAGGCAGTTTGTTACACTATAAACACTACCCCAATATTTAGAAGGTTGTACACTTGTGACTCGTTTCACCGAAAATCGCAACACATGATTAAGACACATGTCATGATGCCCATACTATTGACAGGAGGTGACTGATATATGTTGAAGAAAGTCGTTCATTTGTTTTTTGCGGTCATTGGGGTAGTCCTCGGTTATACGTTTGGCCCGGACTTATTCACTCGCGTCTTTCATCTAAATCATAATCTCGTTTTCACGCACAAGTGGTTTGGGGCCGCAATTGGCGGTGCGTTGTTCATCCTGGCAACCATCTCCCTCGTGAACTATGTCTCAGCACTTTTGCGTTGGTTGGAAGAGCGTTTGAAAAGTGCTCCACTCGCCGACATTCTCGGCGGAACTATCGGCATGGTCATCGGCTTGGTGGTGGCCTACCTCTTTTCACCTGAGGTTCGCGCTATCCCGGTCGTCGGTGTCCCAGTCCAATTTTTCGTCAGCATCTTTTTCGCGTATCTCGGTCTTCGAATTGGCTTTACGAAGCGGGAGGATTTGTTGAACCTGTTTGCTGGGAAGCTGTCTTTGAAGGATCGCGGAGAGCGCGAAAAAGATAAGGACAAGAAGTCCGGCTTGCGGCCCGGAGAGGCTAAACTCCTCGACACGTCCGTGATTATCGATGGGCGTATTGCCGATTTGGTCGAGACTGGGTTTCTCGATGGCGTATTGATCATCGCGTCGTTCGTGTTGGAGGAGTTGCAGCACATCGCCGACTCGTCTGATGTCTTGAAGCGAAATCGCGGTCGTCGCGGCCTGGATGTGTTAAATCGAATTCAAAAGGAATTAAAGGCGCCAGTTCAAATCGTGGAAATCGACTTTGACGACATTCAGGAAGTCGACTCGAAGTTGGTTCGCCTCGCGAAGCAGATGAATGGGAAAGTCATGACGAACGACTTTAACCTGAATAAGGTCTGTGAGTTGCAAGGGGTCCCTGTCCTCAATATCAACGACTTGGCGAACGCCTTGAAACCCATTGTGCTTCCTGGTGAGGAATTGCACGTGCAAGTCATCAAGGACGGGAAAGAGTATAATCAGGGCGTTGCTTACCTCGATGATGGTACAATGATTGTCATTGAGGGGGGCCGTGAGTACATCGGCGGCATGTTGTCGGTGTTGGTCACGAGCGTGCTTCAAACGTCCGCTGGCAGAATGATATTTGCAAAGCCGAAGCTCTTGGAGAGAGCGCTGTAGTCACTCGCCCAAATTGGCTTTTGTAAAATAGGATGTTTGACAGGACCGGTGCTCGCCGGTCCTGTTTTGCGAATGCCAGTGCCAACTCGCACGGAGGGAGTTGTTCGACATGTTGTTTGCCATCGTCGTGGCGGCAGGTCGGGGACTGCGGATGGGTTTTAAAAAGCAATTTTTCAGCCTCGCTGGCCAACCGATGTGGACACGGTCTGTACAAGCAATGCTCGCAGGCGGCGCAGAGCAGGTCGTCGTCGTCGCCAGCGCGGAGGACGTCGATGCCATGAGCGAGAGTATGGCGAACTGCCAGTGGGCTGACCGCTGCGTTGTGGCCGTCGGTGGCGACACTCGTCACCAGTCAGTGGTCGCTGGCATGCGTCACATCTATGAACAGGTCACCTCCCTGGAGGTCGACTTGCGAGACGTCCTCGTCGGCGTACACGACGCGGCTCGGCCGTTTGTCTGCGCCGAAGACGTCAGCAATACATATGCGTGTGCGAGGGCCGAAGGTGTTGCCATCCTCGGAACAGGTTGCAAAGACACGGTGAAATGGTACGACGGCGCGTACGTAGACCACACTGTACCGCGCGAGCAACTCTTCCTAGCACAAACACCTCAAGTGATACGAGGGGACATTGTCTATCGGGCATATCTTACAGATAGCTCGCCGCAGTCCCCGACGGATGACAGTGCCTTAATGGAGTCCCTTGGGTACCGCGTGGCGTGTGTTGAGTCCACTCATTACAACGGAAAGGTGACCACGCCGGCCGATTTGGATTACGCACGCTGGCTCGCGAGCAAACTGTGGGGGGAAGAAAAATTGTGATGAGAATTGGTTACGGTTTTGATGTCCACGAAATCGTGGCGGACAGGCCACTTGTCTTAGGCGGACAACGCATTCCGGCAGAGTTTGGGCTGTTGGGTCACTCAGATGCAGATGTCGTCTTGCACGCGGTGATGGATGCCATGCTAGGGGCTTTGGCCCTGGGCGATATCGGGCAACATTTCCCGAATACGGATGTCCGATTTAAGGATGCCGACAGCCTCGAACTCCTGCGGCATGTCTCGCAACTGGTGCACGATCGCGGTTACCAGTTGGGCAATCTCGACGTGATGGTCCTTGCCGAGGCGCCCAAACTCGCACCGTACTCGCTGCGGATGCGGGAGAGTATCGCAACTGCGTGCGCTTGTGAAGTCGATCAGGTCTCCATCAAGGCGACCACGATGGAGACATTGGGGTTTGTCGGTCGCAAAGAGGGGATCGCAGCCCAGGCTGTGGTCTTGCTGGTATCGGAAGGGGAATAAATCATGACGGTTCGTGTACGCTTTGCTCCTAGTCCGACGGGGCACTTACATATCGGCAGTGTACGCACTGCGCTGTTCAATTTTTTGTATGCCCGCCACCACGGTGGGGATTTTGTCTTGCGGATTGAGGACACGGATACCAATCGGAACATCGAAGGCGCAGAGCTCGCGTTCCTCGACGGCTTTCGCTGGTTGGGTATGAAGTGGGACGAAGGGACCGATATTGGCGGCCCTTACGCACCATACCGCTGTATGGAGCGCTTGGATATCTACCGTGAGCACGTTGTGAAGCTGTTAGACAAGGGCATCGCCTACCCATGCTTCTGCACGGACGAGGAGCTGGCGCAGCAACGTGAAGCGGCTGAGCGCGAAGGCCGAGTCCCACGCTATAGCGGGGTATGCTATAGGCTGTCCGAGGCTGAGCGGCAGGAGAAAATAGCACAGGGTATTCCGCACAGCATTCGGTTTCATGTCCCAGAGAACCGCGAGCTCGTCGTGGACGATTTGGTACGCGGCCAGGTGACGTTTAACAGCAGTGACATCGGAGACTACGTGATCGTAAAGTCGAACGGCATCCCCACCTACAATTTCCAGGTGGTCGTGGACGACGCTGCGATGAAGATCACGCACGTCATCCGCGCGGAGGAGCACTTGTCCAACACGCCGCGCCAAATCCTCGTCTTCCAGGCGTTTGGGTACGACATTCCGAAGTTTGCTCACTTGCCAATCGTGCTCGATCAGCACCGGAAGAAGTTGAGCAAGCGCGACCCTAGCGTGCTCCCGATTCAGAAATACGAGGAACTCGGGTATGTTCCACACGCAATCATTAACTTCCTCGCCCTCCTCGGATGGTCGCCAGAGGGGGAACAGGAGCTGTTCGACTTGGAGTCGCTCGCTTCGCAATTCGATCTCGACCGCATCAGCAAAGCGGGCGCAGTGTTCGATGTGGATAAGCTCAATTGGATGGCAAACCAATACTTTAAAGCGTTAGATTTGGACGTGGCGACGGTGATGGTCCAAAAGCAGCTCGACAGGGCCGAGAAGCGACTGCCGGAAGGTGTTTCAGACGACTGGCTCCCTCAAATCGTCGCGCTTTTTCAGGAACAGATG